>CACAVG010000001.1 GCA_902535885.1 uncultured Alphaproteobacteria bacterium
TGCCAAAGCATATTATCAATAATTATTATCCCATTAGAAACTAATAGGTTTAGCGACAGTTCGTAATAATTTGGATAATTGTTCTTATCAGCATCTATAAAAATTAAATCATAACTTTGTTGACGGTCTATCATACTTTGCATTACCTCAACACCATCTCCAATAATCGATTCAATTTTTGAGCTCATATTATCTAATTCCCAATATTTATTTGCTAAAGGTAAAAATTCATCTGAATTATCAACAGTTACAATTTTTCCTGATTCAGGTATACCTCTAGCCAAAAACAAAGTGCTCATCCCTGTAAACCTGCCAATTTCTAAACAGTTTTTTGCATTAGAAATTTTAGTTATCATTTCTAAAAACTGACCTTGTTCTTTTGCAATCTGCATTTGGGAAACACTACCAAGTTTTAAAGTTTCATTTTCTAGTTCGCTAATTATTTTATCTTCTCTGTAACCTACGCTTTGTAAATATTGAACAAGTGCTTCATTAATTTCAGTTTGGGTACTCATTAGTTTATGATTTCAAATATTTCAGATAATTTTTGAGTTTTTTTGTCTGAAATGATGAAACAGCTTTGTATTTTATTTATTAAATTTTCATCTATATTTTTATTTGAGTATAAACTTAATAAAGGAGTTGAAGAATTCACTTCATCACCAATATTGAGCACATTATCATATCCAACTCCATAATCTATTTTATCGGTAACCTGTTTTCTTCCACCTCCAAGTTCAATAAGTATAAGGCCTAAATCTCTGGTATAAATTTTTTCTATCCATCCTTCTTCACTAGAAAATACATCTTTTCGAACGGAAGTATTTATTAAATCTTTTTCATAAGATGATAAAATATTTTTAGACCCACCCAAGCCTGCAACCATCCTTTCAAATTTTTCTGCAGCTAGTCCATTATTAATAACCGTATTAATTTTATTATAAGCCTCTTCTTTTGAAATTTTATAAATGTTTACTAATAACGAAGATATTAATTCATTAGTGATCTTCTCTAATCGGTAATCTTTAAAATCATTTTTAATATATTTTATGCATTCTAATATCTCTAGTGTATGACCGGCACTTTTACCTAAGACCTGATTCATATCTGTTAATATAGCTTCACAATGTAAACCAGCTCCTTTAGCAACTCTTACTAAGGAGTTGGATAAATCTCTTGCTATATCAATAGTACTATTAAAAGATCCATTACCAACTTTTACATCAAGTACTAAAGATGAAAGACCGCTTGCAATTTTTTTTGAAAGAATAGATGATGTAATTAAGGGTAAAGATTCTACTGTACCTACAATATCCCTTATAGAATATAATTTTTTATCAGCTGGTGCTAAGTTAGGTGTTTGACCGATAATTGCACAACCAACGTCTTTTACAACTTTTTTAAAAGTTTCTAAATCGGGCTTTGTATTGTACCCAGGTATTGAATCAAATTTATCTAGAGTACCGCCCGTATGCCCCAAACCTCTACCTGAAATCATTGGTACATACAGTCCACAAGCTGCAAGTATTGGTGCTAATATAACGCTCGTCTTGTCTCCAACACCACCAGTTGAGTGCTTATCACAAACCAACTCAGAATCTACAATCTCAGACCAATTCAGTGTATCGCCTGAGTTCGTCATCGCCTCAGTTAAACGAACAGTTTCCTCAGGTGTCATTCCATTTGCAAATATTGCCATGCTCATTGCAGCAATTTGTGCATCTGAAAAAGATCCATTGGTTAAACCGTCTACAAAAAAGTTGATATCTTCTTTTGACAGATCTTGGTTATCTCTTTTTTTTCTAATTATCTCTTGAGGTATCATCGAATTGAACTTCTTGTATAAATTGTTTAATTAAATTTAAAACATTGTTCTCTGCTAAACTTGCATTCTCTAAAGTTTCTTGATGACTTAATTTTGTTTTATTCATACCAGCAGCTAAGTTGGTGATTACACTGATACCAATAACAGGAAGTCCGCAATGATTAGCAACTAAAACTTCTGGTACTGTAGACATTCCAACAGCATTTCCACCTATTACTTTTAAGGCATTGATTTCAGCAGGTGTTTCAAAATTTGGTCCTGAGTACATACAATAAATACCTTCATAAATTTTTTGATCTATTTTTTTAGCGACTTGCATTAACTGATCTCTATAAAACTTATGATACCCATCACTCATATCATGAAAGCGAGGGCCATATTCTTCAGCATTGGGTCCAATAAGTGGATTGAAACCGCTCCAGTTAATATGATCTTTAATTGCCATTAGACTACCAGCTTGCATAGCTTCATCTAAACTACCTGCTGCATTTGTAACAACTAATAACTTGCACCCAATATCCTTTAATACTCTTATGGGTGAAGCTAAGCTTTGGGGGTTGTGTCCTTCATAAATATGTGATCTTCCATACATACAAACAACATTTAAAGTATTTATTTTTCCTAAAACTAATTTACCTGCGTGACCTTTTACAGTTGGCTGTGGAAAATCAGATAATTGTTCATATGAAATTGATTCTTGAATATCTTTTTCTTCAAAAAAATTGGTTAGTCCACTTCCTAAAATTACGGCAATATCAGGTGAAGTATTATTTGTTATTTCTAGAAATTTTTTGGCCGAAGGTAGCATTAAAGATTCTCTGGGCCAAAAGAGTCTGGAAGTAATTCTTCGAGCGTAGATGTTTTCATATGACCATTTTCGTTACACATATGAATCTTAGTATCTAAAGTAGCAAATTCTCTTAACCTCTGTCTACAACCACCACAAGGTGAGCATAATAATTCACCTGAACCTATAACCACAACCTCTAAAATTTTTTTGTTTCCATTAGATATCATATTTCCAATTGCAGTTGCTTCGGCACACTGGGATTGAGGATAGGCAGCATTTTCAACATTACACCCAGTAATAATTTTACTATCTTCTGTTAGAAAAGCTGCTCCTACTTTAAAATTTGAATAAGGCACATGAGCTTGTTCTCTAACTTTTTTTGCAGCCTTGAATAAACTATCAAAATTTTCTGAAACCATATTCTTGTTTAACATGAAATTACTAAAAAAATTATTTATTTCTAAATCTTAAACAATTCTTGAGACAAATCAGGAAGTTCGTCTCCCCAAAAAACTTCTTTACGTAAAAATTCTGGATCTTGGTTAAAACAAATTGACATTGCAGAATTATAAACAGCCCTTGAGTCAATAGTAGAATTTAAATCTCTTCCCTCAAACAATTCTTTCTTTTTTAGTCCAGGCCAATCCGTATAAACTTGAGATTTTTTTAGCAAGCCTCCAGCAATTAGTATTGCACTTCCATATCCGTGCTCAGTTCCATAACCTCCATTTTGTTTTATAGTACGGCCAAATTCAGTAAGAGTAAGAATTAGTGTATTATCAAACGCTTGGCCAAGATTTTCATGTAAAATAGTAACAATTTTATTTACTTCTTCTAGTTCATCAGCATGCGCTCCATCAACACCTCCTTGAGCAGCATGGGTATCAAAACCATCTAAATCAAATACAGCAACTCGAGGACCACTTTGATCTTTTAATTGTTTAGCAGCTTCAAGAGCAAGTTTTTTTCTATCATCAGAGTCAGTAGCTATTTGCATAGACAATGGTCTTTGTCTTATTGTATCAAGTGTAGATTTAATAAGCTCGTTATGCTCACCCTTAAATTCATTATAAATTTGATCTATTAACTTTGTTTCAACGAAATCTGGTGATGGGAAGAAATTATTATTCTGTGGAACACCCCTTAATAAAAGTGGCATTGGTAAAGATATTGCCAAACCTTTTCCTATAATATTTGAAGCTAGTAACCCCCTACCAAGCCATCCTGTTTTTTCTTTATATGGAATGTGTGCTCCAGTTTCCATTAAATTTTGCCCATCAAAATGTGATCTGCCTGTGTAAGGAATATTTGTTGCATGAACAAATGCCGCTTGATTTTTTTGCCAGAGTTTATGGAAAATTTCTAATTTAGGGTGAAGACCAAAGTCGCTGTTCAAATTAAGAACGTCTTCCAGAATAAGTTTTTTTCTCAATTTTTTGAGACGTTTATCTCCAATAACAGGAACAGCTGTTAAACCATCCATTCCCCCACGAAGTGATATAATAATTAGATTTTTTTTTCTGCATTGAAGCAAAACTTATTTTTGGAAAATATCCAGAAAGAAATAATGTTGTTGATCCTCCAATTAAAAAATTTCTTCTTGTGCAGTTCATATTTTTAATACTCCTGGCAAATTACAAATAACTCCATACTTTTGCCCTAAATCATAATCTAATGTGCCAAATCTAAAATTCTCAATAAGTGATGCCATATTTTCATGATCTTCGAAATTATTTTTAAGACAAGCTAAAATAAAATCATGGGATCTGTTTCCAGATTTAACAAGCATGGGAAGTTCAACTGAAGCAAACCAAAAGCGACGTAATAATAATTCTGGTGATACCCAATCTACCTCCAAATCACTCCAACCATTAGGTTGTTTGGCACGATAAGGTGAATGACCTATTTCTCTAAGTATCCATGATAATTGTCTTTGCCTATTATTTGGCTTTGACTTAAAAGTATAATTCATTTTTTCAAAAGAAAGCGGAATATTTAAATCAAACATTCTAGATAATTGCATTAACCATATTTCAGGTGGATGAAATTTATGTGTAATCTCATTATATTTATAAGCTTGCGTTATAACTGCTTTGTGAATTTCAATTAAGTTTCCATCGGATTTGTTCCATGCTTCTATTACTGGGTTTATCATTTCATCTGTTGGTTCATCTGTAATAAAATGTCTACATAATTTTGTTGAAACAAATTTGATGCAGATTGGGTGTGTTGCTAAATCATGAATTACTTTAGCAAGTTCTCTTTTTGCGTCATTTTTATATTTAACTCCTAAAACAATTTTATCTCCCTTTTGATGCATTTCTTGATCAAACCATATATCACCGGTTTCTAAGTTTTTTCTATCCCATTTGTGAGCCCAACCTGTCATGATATAGGCTAATTGAATCACATCTTCCTGTGTGTATCCGGCATTTGGAGATACTGTATGTAACTCTAACAATTCTCTTGCATGATTTTCGTTTATAGTTTCTCCCCACTCCATTCCTTTTTTAGAATTGGGACCAAAAGATTCTGAATTATCAAGGTGATGAATCATACACCATGAAGTCGTTACTGACTGAACCATTTCTTCAAAAGTTTTAACCATGTTAGGTCTAATAATTTCACGTTGATAGGGTCCGGTACTAAACTCTGCTAGAAAATCTTTTTCACTTATTGCAAAATGATTTCCCCAAAAAAGCCAGAAACGCTCGAAAACAGGTTGTTTGGAATACTTTGTTTGAAAATGACGAATAGCATGCTCATTTAATTCAAAATATCTTTCACCAGTTTTTATTCTTAATTCATCTTTTGCTTTTCTATACGCATGTTTATCGTTTTTAAATTTTTTTCTCAAAACTTCTCTATCTCCGTACACCCATTCACCATATTTTTTTCTTAAATCTTTTTCTGCTGGGATTGTTCCGGGCCACAAGAGATCGGGTATGGTATCTAATTGATTTATTGCCCAATTAAGAGGATCTTTATCTGGTTTTTCATTTGGCGACAGGCCAAACGCTACTCGTCTATAAAAATTTAATGACATATATAAAAAAAAATAGTTTACATATATTTATAATTTTTAAAAATAAAATTTAATGAAAAATATACCTCTAAAAATTTGTGGCATAACAAATGTGAAATCTGTTGAAGTGGCACATAAAAATAAAATAAAATCATTGGGTTTTGCAAGTAAAAATTTAAATGGACCAAACACAGTTAGTGATAAAAAAATACAATCATTAATTAAAGAATGTAAAAATTATAAGATAGAATCAGTACTTCTGACTCGGTATGTATCTTTAGACAAGCTAATAGAGCAAATAGATTTTACAAAGCCAAAGACAATTTCATGTTCATATCATTTTCCCAAAAAAGATTTATTAAAAATAAAAAAAATATTTAGAAGATTAAAAATTGGGATTGCAATTAATCCAGAAAATTTTGATAAAAAATACATTGAATCAATTAGAAAAATTGTTGATGTTATTTATTTTGATATGAATGTTTATAGGAAAAAGAGTATTAAAAAGTATTCATTGAGAAAAAGTATTAAACAAATACAGTTTATAAAAAGTAAAAATATTCCAGTTTATATTGGTGGAGGTATAGACAAAAAAAATGTTTCCAACATTCTAAAACAAATAACACCTTTTGGATTAGATATTTCTAGAAGCTTGAAAAATCAGAGAAATTTAATTTCTAAATCAAAACTCAAAGATTTTTTAAATCAAATTTCGGTAGGATAATCGTTTAATAATATATTTATTTTGCAACTCTTTCGATAAGACTTTTATTGATTTTTTTTCAAGCGGATGCCTGAAAAATGGATCAATATCTAGTACTGGATATAACACAAAGTCTCTTTCAGCTGCTCTTGGGTGAGGTATTATTAAATTTTTTTTATTAAATATTTGTTTGCCAAAAAAAATAATATCCAAATCAATGTTTCTTGGACCATTGATAATTTTTTTATTTTTTTTTAATTTTTTTTCAATTTCATAAATATTATTTATTAATTCTAATGGTTGCTGGTTGGTTAATAGTTTTATTGCAGTATTAAAAAAATTACTTTGCGATTTGTATCCATACGGGGAAGAAATATAAATATTTGCAAATTTTTTTATATTACCAATATTTTCTAATTCTCTAACGGCACAGCGTAAATTAAATATAGCATTACCTAGATTTGAGCCAAGTGCGATTATTGTTTCAGTTTGATACACTTAGAGATTTAGCTCCATATTTTTTTGCTACAGCTGTTTTATTAATTGTAATTTTAACTTTTTTTATTTTAAATTTTTTTTCAAGAGCATTGGATGTTTTTATTATTAAATGCTCAAGAGTATGTGATTGAGATTCCTTTATGAAAGTTTTTAAATATTTTGTAATAGATGAATAATCCTTAACATTATTTATATTGTTTAAATCTATTGAGTTTTTAACAGGATAACTAAATTCTAATGTTACCTTTAACAACTGTTTTTTCTTTCTCTCTTGAGCAGTGATACCTATATTTGCACTGATGGATAAGTTTTTAATTTCTACTTTGAACATAGTTTTTCAAAAATTTTTAATGATTGAGACGTTTCTTTTATGTCGTGAACTCTAAATATATCAACTCCCTTTTGATAACAATATAATGCAGAAGCGATAGAACCTCCCAATCTTTGATTTGTTTCACTTTTATCTATGAAGCTGATCCAGCTTTTTCTAGATGATCCTAATAATAATCCATATCCCTTAAACTTAAACTGATTAATTTTTTGCATGATTTCTATATTCTGTTTTAAATTTTTACCAAAACCAATACCTGGGTCAAACCATACTTTGGATGAAGGAATTTTTATTTTTTCTAATTGTTTAATTTTCTGAAGAAATATTTTTTTAATATCTTGTACAACATTATTATATGAGTGTATTTTCTTTTGCATAGTTTTAGGTGGTGCAGGTGTGTGCATTAAAATTAAACCAGTTTTAAATTTTTTAGTTAAAAAGAATAAATCTTCAGAACCACCGAATACATCATTTATAATATGTGCTCCCATATTTAATGCATATTCTTGTGTTTCAATTTTATTAGTATCAACTGATATGACAAATTTATTTTTTGGCAATTTTTTTTAATATCGGGTCTAATCTTTTAACTTCTTCTTTGTGTGTTAATGGATCTGAGCCAGGTCTTGTACTTTCTGCTCCAATATCAATAATACTTGCTCCATTTTTTACCATTTCTTTAATATTTTTTAGTGCATCTGAACTTTTAAAGCTCTTTCCACCATCACTAAAAGAGTCGGGAGTAACATTACATATTCCCATTACCGTTGGACTAGATAGTTTAAAATTATAATTTCCTAATTTCATTTCAATAATATTTTTGAATATTTTTTTGATAACAAATTATACATTTTCATTGAAGATCTATACCAATTAAATTGTTTAATAAAAGAAATACTAACCACACCTTTACCAGAACCAACTAAAAGTATTTCACTAAATTGATGTAGACTAGAAATATTAATATCTGTTCTATGAATTTTATAAGGTAGATTTTTAATTAAGTATTCTAGAGTAATTCCATAATAATAGTAATTTTTTTGGAATGAATAATTTATTACTGTTTACAAAAATTAAATTGGTCGTAGAACCTTCTAAAATTTTATTGTTAAAATAAAAAAGAATCTCTTCTTTTTGTAAATTAATTTTTTTTTGTAAAGAAATTATTTTTTTGTACTGTAAGTTTTTGAAGTTAGGTAAAGCCCGTTGGAATCTAAAAAATTCTGCAGTAAAATACTTATGATCTTTTTTTCGTTTACGTACAGATAATGAGATTATTTTTTTTGTGACTGCAATTCTTAATAGGTGGTCGTAATTTTTAATTTTAGAATATTTATTTAAAAAATTGGTTAAAAGATTTTTTGAAATTTTAATATCAATGCCAAAGTATCTTAAATCTTTATTTAGTTTTTTTAAATGCTGATCAACTAAGATAAAATTTGGCTCTTTGCCAAATAGTCTAATGGTTGTAAAGATGCCCTTGTATCCCCAAAGAGAATTGAACTTAAGTAATTTAAAATTCTTAGTGTGAAAGGATTTTTTTAATAAGATATTTTCCATTTGGAGTTAAAAATGAATCTGGGTGAAACTGTAATCCATAGACTTTATTAATATCATCTTCAACCGCCATTGCTACATTTGTTTTTACACAACGCATTGTAATTATCATTGATTGAGAAACAAATGGTTCAGCCATTTTTAAGGAATGATATCGACCTCCTAAAAAATTAAAATTTTTTTTAAAAATTGATTTATCGTTAGTAACTTTAATATGACTCTGATAACCATGAAGAATATTTTTTTGTTGAACTATTTTAGCTCCTTCACAAAAAACTATTTGTTGGAAACCTAAACATATTCCTAATATTTTTTTCTTTCCTTTATATTTATTATAAATCTTAGTTGTTAATGGATAATCTTTTGGTTCACCAGGGCCTGGCGAAAGAACAATGGTCGAAGATTTTTCTAGTTTTGTTTGATCTATTTCATAATAATTTGAAACAAATGTTGGCTCAATACTATCTAGTAGATGAGCTAAATTGTATGTGAATGAATCTTCGTGATCAATGAGATAAATCATTAGTTAAATAGATCTAAAAGTGATTTAGCTTTAATATAATTTTCATTATATTCTTTTTTTGCGGTACTGCCTAAGATCACACCACTAGCAACTGATAATTCGATATCATTTTTAAAATTAAGTAGTGTTCTAATCATTATGTTAAATCGCATATCACCATTTGAATGTATAATTCCAAAACTGCCTGTATAAATATTTCTGTCAAATTTTTCTTTTCTATTTAGAAGTTGAATAGTACTAATTTTTGGACAACCAATGACTGAACCACCTGGCATTAAAGAAGAAATTATATCATGGTTACTCATTTTATTTTTTATAACTCCCTTGATTGTCGTAACGTAATGAAAAAGATCTCGATATTCCTCGACTTTTTTTAGTTTATCTATTTTTACAGATCCAGTTTTACAAATTTTAGACAGATCATTTCTTTCCATATCAACAATCATATTATGTTCTTTAGTTTCTTTTTCATTTCTTCTAAAGAATGTGATAGCTTTATTTTTATTTAAATGTTTTGTTTTTCTTAATGTTCCAGCAATAGGTTTAGTTCTAATTGTGTTATCTTTTTTCAATATGAGTGTCTCTGGTGAACAACTTACAATATTATAGTCTTTTTCCCTTATAAGAAAACTTTCAGGTGATTCATTCATTTTCATTAACTTCCAAAAAAGATCAATAGAATTGATATTGCCTTTTTTCGAATATGTTTGAGCTATTTTAATTTGATAAGTTTTTCCCTGTTTAATATTTTTAGAGAAATCATTAAATATCTTAGAGTACTGCTTTAAAGATAAATTGAGATTAAACTTTTTATTTAACTGTAAATATTTTTTTGTATTTGTACTTATTTTTCTAAAATTGGGTTTAATGCTTTTGATTATTATTTTTTTACCAATACTAATTTTGGTTTGTGGCTTGTAAAATACACCGCTATGAAAATTTTTAGACCGCTGTTTTGGAAACTTTATTCCTATATTTTCACAAAGAAGTTTATAACCAAAGAAACCAACGTAACAATTCAATTCTTCAATCTTAGATTTTTTTGATTTTGATTGGATATTAAGAAAATATTTTAGATTTTTTTTATTAATAATAATTCTTCTAGAAAAATCAGTATAGATGTCATAACCCTTATCAGTTTTATAAATTATAAGAGGTTTATCTGATTGATATAGTCTATTTAGATATTCTTTATTGTTCAGCACTTGATTCTATTATAATTAGGATACTTATATGAAAAGTTTTTTTACTAAAATATTCTTTTTTTGCTTAACAGTCACATGGTCTTTAGGTCTTTTTGCACATGGAACTATCATTTTTCCAAATGTAGAACATGGTGATGGTTACATTGATGTTAAGATATATGACTCAAAAGAGAGCTTTTTGGATGAAGAATTAGCAATTGAGAGCGTTAGAAAAAGAGTTCAAAAGGGTGAAGTTGTAGTTCCTTTGAGTAAGATCCATGAAGGAAAAATAGCAATTGTTGCCTATCACGATGAAGATTCAGATGGAAAATTAAAGACTGGATTATTCTGGAGACCAAAAGAAGGTTTTGCCTTTAGTAATAATTATCAACCAAAAGGTCCTCCATCATTTGAAAAAGCCGCAATCATTTTAGTTCATGGCGAACCCGTGGTAATAGAACTTAATTATTAAAAATTATATTGATGTCATTACAGTTACAAAACACATTAAGTGGTAAAAAAGAGTTTTTTAAACCAGTTAATCCAGATCATGTAAGAATATATGCTTGCGGTCCAACTGTTTACAATTTTGCGCACATAGGTAATGCACGTATGGCAGTTGTAAATGATTTATTAGTCCGTGTATTAAAAACACAATTTAAACAAGTGACCTATGTATCTAATATCACTGATATTGATGACAAGATTATAGAAGCTTCTAAAAAAACAGGTGAGGACATTAGTGTTATCACAAATAAATATACAGAGATTTACAATAATGACATGAGTGCACTTGGCGTTAATCTTCCCGATATTCAACCAAGAGCAACTGATCATATTAAAGAAATGATCGAGTTGATAAAAAAATTAATTGATGAAAATAAAGCTTATGAAAAAGAGGGTCATGTTTTATTTCATGTGCCAAGTTTTGATAATTATGGAATTCTTTCAAAAAGAAATAGAGATGAACAAATAGCTGGAAGCCGTGTTGAAGTAGCGCCGTTCAAAAAAGATCCAGCAGATTTTATTTTATGGAAACCATCTCCCTCACCCCTACCAGGTTGGGATTCACCTTGGGGATTTGGAAGACCAGGATGGCATTTAGAGTGCTCCGTTATGTCAGAAAAATCATTAGGTCTTCCTTTTGATATCCATAGCGGTGGTATTGACTTGGTGTTTCCGCATCATGAAAATGAAATAGCACAAACTTGTTCTATATCTGAAAATAAAGATCCTAAAGATTTTGCAACTTATTGGTTTCATAATGGATTTGTTAATGTTGAGGGAGAAAAAATGTCAAAGTCAATTGGCAATATTAGACTCGTTCATGATCTCAATAAAAAATACAAGGGAGAGGTTTTGCGATTAACATTGTTGTCAGCTCATTACAAACAGCCATTGAACTGGACAGAAGAAATCATTGAACAAAATAGCAAAATGATAGATCGACTTTATAGAGTTCTATTAGAGCTGTCAGAAGTTGAAATAGATTCTAACTTACCTTCTAATTCTATAATGGAATCATTTTTAGATGATTTGAATACACCTAAAGTCATTGCAAAACTTAATGAAGAAGCAAATGATGCTTCATCTGCATCTGATGAAAGAAAAAAAGAAATCAAAAAAAATCTTCTTTCTGCCGGTAAAATATTAGGTATTCTTGAAGATGATCCAGGAAATTGGTTAGGCTATAATCAAAAAGATACTGAAAATGCTGAAGAAATTGAAAGGTTGATAAATGAACGTAATGAAGCTAGACGCAGTAAAAATTTTAATTTGGCAGATACTATTAGGGACACATTAAAAGATAAAGGCATAGAAATAGAAGATACTGATAAAGGAACGATTTGGCGGAAATCTAGATGAGTGAAAAGATAATAATTACGTTTCCAGATGGAAATAAAAAAGAAGTTGATAAAGGCATCAGTGGTCTTGAACTGGCAACGCAAATTTCTAAATCTCTTGCCAAAGAATCAGTCGCTATAAAAATTAATAATGAGATAAAAGATATTAGTTTACCTATTAATGCTGATGCATCTGTATCAATTTTAAAAAGAGATAGCGAGGAAGCACTTGAATTAATACGACATGATTGTGCTCATGTAATGGCAGAAGCTGTCCAAGAATTATTTCCTGGAACACAAGTTACAATTGGTCCAGCAATTGAAAATGGTTTCTATTATGATTTTGCAAGAGATGAACCTTTTACTGTTGCTGATCTTCCAAAAATTGAAAAGAAGATGCACGATATCATTCAACGAAATAAAAAATTCATAAGAGAAGTATGGTCTAAAGAGGAATCAATAAAATATTTTAAAGACAAAGGTGAAGACTATAAAGTTGAATTAATTAATGATCTGCCTGATAGTGAGGAAATCAGCATTTACAAACAAGGTGATTGGTTAGACTTGTGCAGAGGTCCTCATATGGTTTCAACAAAACAAATTGGTAAAGCTTTTAAATTAATGAAAGTTGCTGGTGCTTACTGGCGAGGTGACTCATCTAATGCAATGCTAACAAGAATTTATGGAACGGCCTGGGCAACAGAAAAGGATCTTGAACAACACCTTTTACAAATTGCAGAAGCAGAAAAAAGAGATCACCGAAAACTAGGAAGAGAAATGGATTTATTTCATTTTCAGGAAGAGGCCCCTGGAGCGGTGTTTTGGCACCCTAAGGGTTGGAAATTATTCCAGTCGTTAATAAATTATATGCGAAACAGACAAGACAAAGCAGGTTACGTAGAAACTAATACACCAGACATGATGGATAAGTCTCTATGGGAAACGTCTGGTCACTGGGACAAATTTAGTGACATGATGTTTAGAACTGAAGCAAAAGACGATAAAATTTATGCTATCAAACCAATGAATTGCCCTGGCGCTGTAGAAATTTTCAAACAAGGATTAAAAAGTTATAGAGATTTACCATTTCTATTATCTGAATTCGGAAAAGTACATCGTTATGAACCATCGGGTGCTCTTCATGGATTAATGAGGGTGAGAGCATTCACACAAGATGATGCACATATATTTTGTACAGAAGATCAAATTACACAAGAGAGTAAAACGGTATGTGATTTGATACTTAGTATCTATAAGGACTTTGGTTTCGATAATGTTAGAATTAAATTTTCTGACCGTCCTGAAAAACGCGTAGGGGATGATACTATTTGGGATAAAGCTGAGGCTGCATTAATGCAAGCCATGGAGGCAACAGGTCTTGAGTATACACTCAATCCAGGAGAAGGTGCATTTTACGGTCCAAAATTAGAGTTTGTTTTACGAGATGCAATTGGCAGAGACTGGCAATGCGGAACACTACAAGTAGATTTAAATTTACCTGGAAGATTAGGAGCTACTTATATTGGAGAAGATGGTAATAAAAAAATACCAGTCATGTTGCATAGAGCTTTATTTGGTTCCTTAGAGAGATTTACCGGTATTCTAATTGAACATTATGCAGGCCATCTTCCCTTTTGGCTTTCACCATTGCAAGCAGTAGTTGCTACAATTACATCTGATACTGATGAGTATGCATATGACGTACAAAAAGCATTAGTATCAAAAGGAATTAGAGCCGAAATAGATACCCGTAATGAAAAAATTGGTTATAAAATACGTGAACACAGTAATAGTAAAGTGCCAGCAATTATCGCTGTTGGAAAAAAAGAAGCTCAAGATAAAACAGTATCCGTTAGAAGAATTGGCTCGTCTGAAACAAAGACCTTTAAATTAGAAGATATTGTTACTAGCTTATCTAAAGAAGCAAAGTCACCAATAGAATAAAAAATGAATAACATGCAAGGAAAGTTTCCAAGTACAAGACTTAGACGTAATAGAATGAAAGACTTTTCTCGTCGTTTGGTTGCTGAAAATACTCTAAGTGTAAATGATTTAATCTTGCCTCTATTTGTATGCGAGGGAAATAAGGTTGATGATCCTATTAATTCAATGCCTGGTGTTAGCAGATACTCTATTGATAAACTTTTAAATGAAGTAGAGAAAGCTGTTAAATTTAATATTCCTGCTATTGCAATTTTTCCGCAAATTGAAAGTGGCCTTAAAAATTCTGAGGGAAGTTTAGCTGTAGATGAAAATAATTTGGTGTGCAGATCAATTAAAAGTATCAAAAAAGATTTTCCAAATATTGGTATTGTATGTGATGTTGCGTTAGATCCTTTTACGGACCATGGGCATGATGGTTTAGTTATAAATGATAAAATAGATAATGATAAAACTTTGGAGGTTTTGGAACAACAGGCTCTAGTCCAAGCGAATGCTGGTTGTGATGTAATCGCCCCGTCGGATATGATGGATGGAAGAGTGGGAAGAATAAGAACTGCATTAGATTCAAACAATTTAGCAGATACCCTTATTCTCTCTTATGCCGCAAAATATGCTTCGGGTTTTTATGGACCATTTAGAGATGCTATAGGTTCTGGTTCTAATTTGGGTAAAGATGGTAAATTAACATATCAAATGGATCCATCAAACAGTGATGAAGCTATTAGAGAAGTTGGATTAGATATAAGTGAAGGTGCAGATATGGTAATGGTTAAACCTGGTATGCCTTATCTTGATATTATTTCTAGAATAAAATCAGAATTTAAAGTTCCAACTTTTGCCTACCAAGTATCTGGTGAATATTCGATGATAAAAGAGTCAATTAATAAAGGTTGGCTTAATGAAAAAGTTGTAATGGAATCTCTTTTATCTTTTAAAAGAGCTGGGGCAAATGGTATACTGACTTACTTTGCATTAGAAGCTGCTGAAAAATTAAAAAATGAATAACATTCAATTTGAAAAAAAGAAAATCTATAGAACAAGTTGAAGAGTCAAATGAGCTTGCTCCGAAATTTGATTCAAATGGTCTAATACCCGTTGTAACAACAGATTTTTCATCTGGTGAACTACTTATGCAAGGTTATATGAATGAAGAAGCTTTTAAAAAAACTATAAGTTTGGGTGAAGCTGTTTATTTTTTCTAGAAGTAGAAATACCCTTTGGCACAAAGGTAAAACAAGTGGATTAACGCAGAAGATAAAAGAAATAAGAATTGATGATGATCAAGATTGTGTTTGGTTAAGGGTTGATGTTAAAGGTGGTGCTAGCTGTCATGTAGGATACAGATCATGTTTTTATAGAAGTATTCCATTGGATAATTCTAGCTCTAAAGTTGTTCTTAAATTTGAAGAGAAAGAAAAAGTTTTTGATCCTGAAGAAGTATATAAAGGTGCCCCAAATCCTACTAAACTATAATGTCAGACAAATTAAAGTTTATTGAGACTAGTAAACTTCCAACAGATATTGGGGAGTTCACTGTACATGCCTTTACAGATGAAAATGAATCTAAAGATCATTTAGCAATATGTATGGGTGATTTGCTTACCGATGAGCCAGTTTTATCAAGAATTCATTCGCAGTGTATTACAGGGGAATCTTTTTTTAGTATGAGATGTGATTGTAGATTCCAACTAACTGAATCATTAAAACAAATTGCTCAAAATGGAAGAGGGGTTATTTTTTATCTTCAACAAGAAGGAAGAGGCATTGGTCTTTCAAACAAAATTAAAGCATATAGCTTACAAGATAAGGGACTAGATACCGTTGAAGCTAATCATCAACTAGGTTTCAAAGATGATGAGAGAACATATGAAAATATTGCTGGAATGGTAAAATATTTAGCAATCAAAAAATTAGATTTGATGACTAATAATCCAAAAAAAATAAAAGCGCTTGAAGATATGGGTATCAAAGTAAATCAAAGAGTTCCTATATTCTCAGACACAAATAAATATAATGAAAAATATATCTCAACTAAGAAAAGTAAACTTGGTCATTTAATCTAAGTGGAAGCAGATAATTTAATTAAAAAACTCAATATGATTAGTCATCCTGAAGGAGGGCATTATGTTGAAATTTTTAAGAACGATAATGTTAGTCAAATTTATTACCTATTAAAAAAGAGTGAAAAATCACATTGGCATCGATTAACTAAAAATGAAATATTACATTTTTATTCTGGAGATCCTCTAGAAGTTTTCACATCGAATGATGGAGTTAATTATGAAGTTTTTTCTTTAGGGTCAGATCATAATTATATTTACACCGTAACAGCAAACACATGGTTTGCTATGAGATCTTCTGGTGCTTTCAGTTTAATTGGATGCACTGTCGCACCTGCTTTTGATTTTGATGATTTTGAACTTGCACCTGCGACGTGGCGACCTGAAAATTTCAAAATTGAGTTATAGTTTTCACTTTTCTTTAATTTAAATTCTTTATATATTAGTAATAAATAACGGAGGTTCAAAATGGATGCAGAAAGTAAATGCCCTGTAATGCACGGAGCAATTACGAAAAATATGGGAGAAGGTACATCAAACCGCGAATGGTGGCCAAATCAACTTAACTTAAACATACTTCATCAACATGATCGTAAATCAGATCCAATGGAAGTTGGATTTAACTATCGAGAAGAGTTCAAAAAATTAGATTATGCTGCATTAAAAAAAGACCTCCATAATCTGATGACTGATTCTCAAGATTGGTGGCCAGCTGATTATGGTCATTATGGTGGTTTCTTTATTCGTATGACATGGCATGCTGCTGGAACTTATAGAACTGGTGATGGCCGTGGTGGTGGTGGAACAGGAGCTCAACGTTTTGCTCCGTTAAACAGTTGGCCGGATAATGGTAACTTAGATAAGGCAAGAAGACTTCTTTGGCCAATAAAGAAAAAATATGGAAATAAAATTAGTTGGGCTGATTTATTTATTTTAACAGGTAACGTTGCAATTGAATCTATGGGAGGTAAAACTTTCGGATTTAGTGGTGGGCGTCCTGACATTTGGGCTCCAGAAGAAGATATTTACTGGGGTGTAGAAGAAGAATGGCTACAAAATAAAAGGTATACTGGTGATAGAATTTTAGATAATCCACTTGCAGCAGTGCAAATGGGATTGATTTATGTAAACCCTGAAGGACCAGATGGAAAAGCTGATCCACTTGCTAGTGCAAAAGATATAAGAGAAACTTTTGCAAGAATGGCAATGAACGACACTGAAACTGTAGCACTAACTGCAGGTGGACATACTTTTGGTAAAGCACATGGTGCTGGTGATCCAGCTCTAGTTGGAGCAGAACCAGAAGGTGCTCCTTTAGAACAAATGGGTTTAGGTTGGAATAACTTGCACGGATCAGGTGTTGGTCGTGATACTACAACAAGTGGTATAGAAGGTCCATGGACACCTAATCCAACTCAGTGGGATAATGGATACTTTGATATGCTTCTTGGTTACGAATGGAAGTTAGTAAAAAGTCCGGCAGGTGCTCAAATCTGGCATGCGATTGACCAAAAAGAGGAACACATGGCTCCTCAAGTTGATGATCCATCAGTAAAAGTTCCTACAATGATGACAACAGCAGATATGGCAATGCGTGAAGACCCTGAGTACAGAAAAGTATCAGAAAAATTTCACAAAGACCCAGAATATTTTGCTGATCAATTTGCTAGAGCTTGGTTTAAACTTCTACATAGAGATATGGGTCCAAAAACTAGATATATGGGACCAGAAGTTCCAAAAGAGGAATTGATTTGGCAAGACCCTGTGCCTCAAGGTCATTCAAACTATGATGTTGAAACAGTAAAAGCTAAAATTCTAAGTAGTGGTTTAACCACTCAAGAAATGGTTGAAACTGCTTGGGCAAGTGCATCTACATTTAGAGGATCAGATATGAGAGGCGGAGCTAATGGAGCAAGGATTAGACTTTCTCCTCAAAAAGATTGGGAGGTTAATAAACCAGAGCAATTAAAAAAAGTTCTTAGTATTCTTGAGCCTATTGCGAAAGAAACAGGGGCTTCGGTAGCTGATGTAATTGTCCTTGCTGGTAATGTAGGTGTGGAACAAGCAACTGGAATGGAAGTGCCATTTACTCCAGGTAGAGGTGATACCACTCAAGATAAAACTGATATTGATTCATTTGGAGTTTTAGAGCCAGAAGCAGATGCTTTTCGTAATTATTTAAAAATGAATTATGATGTTACTGCTGAGGAGTTAATGTTGGATAAGGCACAACTGTTAGGGCTAACTGCTCCTGAAATGACGGTACTTGTCGGTGGTATGAGATCTATGGGTATTAGTTCAGATCAAAGAGGATTATTTGTTGATACGAAAGGTAAGTTAACAAATGATTTTTTTGATAAGCTTTTAGATATGGGTGTTAGTTGGAAACCGACAGGAAGTAATTCATATGAAGCTACAGATAAAATTACAGGAGAAAAAGTAAGAACTGCATCTAGAGTAGATCTTGTTTTTGGATCCAATTCTCAATTAAGAGCGATAGCAGAGCTTTATGCGAGTGATGATAGTGAAGAAAAAATGAAAAAAGACTTCATCAAAGCTTGGAACAAAGTTATGAATGCTGATCGTTATGATTTAGAACAATAAAAATAATTTAAATTAATTTAAAAGTGGAACTTTAAGTTCCACTTTTTTTATTTTGGCATATTGGTTGCGCCAGTTTCTAATGAAATTATTTTACCATCTTTATATTTGTATACTGCCATCACAGCTTGGGTGTTACCGTCTTTGAAAGTAACGAAAGAGTGATGTATCCCAATCTCGTCATTTTCATATACAATTCTAGACTTATCATCATTAATGTCGTCGCTCATAGCCCAGCCTATAACGTCAGACTTTGATAAAACATTACCACTAGAATGCATTGTAAATTTGAAATCATCATGGATAATTTCATTCATTCCTGCTTCATCTTTTTCATTAAATACCTTCATGTATTTTTCTAGTATTGACATATTTTCTCCTAGTATAAGTATTTTATATAGGAATTTATTTTAAATAAGTATTTAATTATCTTTCTTTAATGTAAGGTTGTCCAATAGCATTAGGTGCAATTGCTTTACCTACAAAACCAGCAAGCAATACTACTGTTAGTATATATGGAAGTGCTTGTATTAATTGAACTGGTATTTCGCCAATTGCAGGTAGTTCAACACCTTGAAGTCTGATCTGAAGAGCGTCTGTAAATCCAAAGAGCAAGCAAGCAATTAAAGCTGTTTTAGGATGCCATTTTCCAAAGATCATTGCTGCTAATGCTAAGTATCCTCTTCCCGCTGACATTTCTCTGAAGAAATTTGCATTAACGGCAGTTGATAAATGAGCTCCCGCAAAAGCAATTAAAACTCCATTGATTGCTAGTGCTTTATATCTCATAGTAAACACATTGATACCAGCGGTATCTACTGCACTTGGATTTTCTCCGACTGCTCTTAGACGCAAACCAAAGCTAGTTTTAAATACTATCCAAAAAACTAGTGGGACAGAAAGATATGCTAGATAAACAAAAACATAATGACCACTTAATATATCACTATAAAGTGTTCCAATAACCGGAATATCTCTCAGTGCATCAGCAAAAGGAAGATGAATTTCTAAAAAACGCTGATCTTCATTTAAAGTTGGAGTCAGACCCGCTTGCCCAAACCACGCAGCTGCTAAAGCAGTTGTTAAACCAATAATTAAAATATTTATAGCAACACATGATACTACTTGATCACCTTTGTGCGTTACCGAAGCAAATCCATGTAACATTGATAAACACACACATATAATTATAGCCAATAATAAACCTAGCCATGGGTTACCTAAATAGTAAGAACCAACAGCTGCTACAAATGCGGCCATAAGCATTTTACCTTCTAAGCTAAAATCTATTACGCCAGATCTTTCAGCAAATATACCAGCCATTGCTGCAAAAACTAAAGGTGTAGATATTCTTAATGTAGAATTAATTAAAGAAGCAATATCAGATAAAAATTCCATTACACATTTACCTCTCTATTAAGTCTTCTAACAAAAAAGCTTTCTATTTGTGGTCTAAAAAGATTTTCTAATGCACCACTAAATAATATTATTAATCCCTGAACAGCAACAAACATGTATCTAGTTATGTTTGGCATTTCGAAGGTAACTTCTGATCCTCCTTGGTATAAAATTCCAAATAAAAATGCTGCTGGTAAAATACCAATCGGATGATTTCTGCCCATTAATGCAACTGCAATTCCTGTGAATCCATATCCTGCTGGAAAGCCTGCTTGAATTTTATGACTTACACCAAGAATTTCATTGACGCCAAGTAGACCTGCTAAACCTCCAGAAATACACATCGCGATGATAATATTTTTATGCGGTGATATTCCTGCATATATTGCTGCTTGAGTATTGTGTCCTACTGCTCGCATTTCATAACCCCATTTAGTTTTCCAAACTAAAAACCAAACAAAAAATAATGATGCAATTGCTAATAAAAAAGTCAGGTTAAGTGGTGAATATCTTATTTTGATTCCAAGTATTCCAGAGAATGCTTCAAAGCTCGGTAACCAAATTTCTTCTGGAAGCTTTACTGTATGAGGTGCCATTTGATTTGTATCTCTAATCACATCTACAAGTAAGAAAATCATTAAAGATGAAGCAATAAAATTAAACATAATTGTTGTAATAACAACATGACTTCCTCTTTTTGATTGAAGATAAGCAGGTATGTAAGCCCATGCTGCACCAAATAAAAATGCACCAAAGATTGCCAAAAGCCAAACGATTGGAACAGGAAGAAAACTTAAATTTATTGCTACTAAAAAAACACCAAGACCACCTATATACGCTTGTCCTTCCCCACCGATATTAAAAAGTCTGCAATGAAAAGCTACAGCAAAAGCTAGCCCAGTAAAAATAAAATTTGTTGTGTAATAAAGTGTATAAGCAAATCCTTGGATATAACCAAATGATCCATAAATAATTAACTTAACAGCTTCTATTGGATTTTCACCTGCAATAAAAACAAAAAGTCCTGAAACTAATAACGCTAATGTTAAGTTTACTAATGGAACAATAACATTAGAGACCCACCATGGAACTTTTGACTTATCGACTACAATATTACTCATTATGCAACACCAGCCATTAGCAATCCTAGCTCACGATCAGTAACATTTTTATTTTCCTTTTCTCCAACAATTTTTCCATCAAACATAACGATTATTCTGTCAGATAAGGATAAGATTTCATCTAACTCAACTGATGCTAATAGTATCGCTGCACCTTTATCTCTCATATCAATAAGACGTTGATGAATAAACTCGATTGCTCCAATATCTACACCTCTTGTTGGCTGCCCCACTAAAAGAACTTTTGGATTTTCATTAAGCTCTCTACTCAAAATAATTTTTTGTTGATTACCTCCTGAAAAATTAGATGTTATTAAGTTTGGAGAATTAGGTCGAACATCATATTCTTGCATAACCTTATTTGAATATTCAGTAATTTCTTTATTGTTCAAAATTGCAGATTTTGAATATGGCTCTTGATCATGATAACCAAAAATTAAATTTTCATGAGCCTTGAAATCACTTATTAAACCCATTCTTTGCCTGTCTTCAGGTACATGCGCTAAACCTTTTTCTTTAAGCATTCTTGGGTTTAGGAAATTATTCTGATCAGAAATTTTTTCACCAAATAATTCAATACTTCCAGACTCTACTTTTCTAATTCCTGAAAGTGCTTCTAATAATTCAGTTTGTCCATTACCAGTTACACCAGCAATACCCAGAATTTCTCCTGAACATATTTCTAGGTTTACATCTTTTACACGCGTTACATCTAGATCGTCTTTAACTGAAAGATTATTAACTTTGAATATGGTTTCCCCTTTTTTTATTTCTTTTTTATCAACTCTAAGTAAGACACTTCTTCCTACCATCATTTCAGCTAGTTGTTCTTTGCTTGTATCTTCAGTTTTTGTATGCCCAACCATTTCGCCTTGACGCATCACTGATACTTCGCTTGTTAAATCCATTATTTCAATTAATTTATGTGTAATTAATACTATGGTTTTACCTTCATCTTTTAATGAACGAAGAATTTTAAATAACTCATCAACTTCTTGAGGTGTAAGAACTCCTGTTGGCTCATCAAGAATTAAAATTTCTGCTCCTCTGTATAAAGATTTTAATATTTCCACTCTTTGACGAAAACCTACAGATAAATCTGAAATAGTGGCATCAAGATCAATATTAAAATTATATGTTTGACATAATTTTTCTAAATCTTCTTTTGCCTTTTGTAATTTTTCACCAAATACTGTTTCACCTTCAAAACCAAGAATTATATTTTCTAGCACAGTAAAGTTTTCTACCAACATAAAATGTTGGTGAACCATTCCAATGCCATTTATTATTGAATCTCTTGGTGATCTTAAATTAATTTCTTTTCCATTAATCTTAATTGAACCCGAATTAGCTTGGTAAAGACCAAAGACTATACTCATCAAAGTAGATTTACCTGCTCCGTTTTCTCCAATTATGCCGTGAATTGTTCCTTTATTTATTTTGAGATTAATATTTTTGTTGGCCTGAACATGACCAAATGATTTATTTATATCCGTTAATTCTAAGATAGGTGAGACCATAAACTATTTATTAATCTTTGGTCTCACCAAATATTTATTTTAGTATCTACTCTTGTGACCAGTCAGCAACAACTAGAGCACCGCTCGCAATGTCTGCGGCAGCAGCATCTGCGGCAGCAGCCATTTCAGATGTTACCATTCCATCTTCAGTTGCATAACCAACCATTCCTTCTGAAAGACCAAGAATGTTTATGCCAGATTCAAATCTGCCTGACTCAACATTTTTAGCTTGTTCAAAAATTGTTAGATCTAATCTCTTCAACATTGATGTTAACATGTTACCTGGATGCATCCAGTTTTGATTAGAGTCAACTCCGATACCCATAATGCCGGCATCAGCCGCAGCTTGAAGAACACCAATACCTGTTCCACCAGCAGCTTGGTATACAACATCAGCACCACCATCAATTTGAGCTTTTGTTAATTCTGCACCTTTTGTTGGGTTATTCCATGCCTCGTTTGTAGTTCCAGTCATATTAGCTAAAACAGTTATATCTGGATTTACATATTGTGCACCTTGCTCATAACCACCTTGGAATTTTCTAATCAGAGGAATATCCATTCCACCAACGAAACCTATTGTTCCACTTTTAGAAGCCATAGCAGCCATCATTCCAACTAAGAAAGAACCTTCATGTTCTTTATAACAAGCTTGATAAATATTATTGTTTGGATCGTCTAACCAACAAACATCAACTGCAACAAATTTTATATCTGGGTAATCAGCTGAAACTGCTGCAACTGCATCAGCTTGAGCAAATCCCATTCCTACGATCATTGTTGCTCCTCTATCAGCAATCTTGCGCATACCCTGCTCGATCTGATTGTCGTTTGCAGATTCAAACTCAATCATACCCCAGCCAAGTTCATTAACAACTCTTTCAGCTGTATTGAATGCTAACTCGTTAAATGATTTGTCAAATTTTCCACCAGAGTCATAAACAACTCCTATTGTGTTTGCAAACGCACTTGAAGAGAAGACAAGAGCGAAAGAAACTGTAAAAATACTTAAAATTTTCTTCATACCAAAAATCCCCCTTAAATATGAATTATAGATATCCCATTGATAACATTTTCTTGATAAAAAAATGCATTAAAAAATGAGATTATGGATAAATAATAGGATTTTTTATGGATAACTTCAAGTACCCATATACCTATCGCCTGCGTCACCTAAGCCCGGTACAATGAACTTATTTTTATTCAATTTGGCATCAATGTTGCAAGTAAATATATGAATGCCTTTTTGCTTTTTTTGAATATTTTTAATGCCCTCAGGAGCAGCTAGCAAAGACACTAAAAATATATCTTTAATACTAACGCCTTTGTTTTTTATTAAATTGATTGCAGCAATTGAAGAATTACCTGTGGCCAACATTGGATCTAGAATTAAAACTTTTTTATTTTTAACTCTTGGAAGTTTAAAGAGATATTCTACAGGCTCATAAGTTTGTTCGTCGCGATATAAACCTATGTGACCTTTTTCAGCTTCCGGTAAAAATTTTGCAAACCCCTCAAGTAACCCTAAACCGGCACGTAAAATTGGGACCAAAATTATGGGTTGACCCAAGACTGTACCACTCATTTTTTTTAGAGGTGTTTCAATTGTTTGTTTTTTAAAGGGCACGTATTTAAGAACATCAGAAGCAATGAGGTAGCTTATTTCATTCATAGTTTGTCTAAAAACAGTATTTGATGTTTTTTTATTTCGTAAAATTGTTAGTTTGTATTGAACAAATGGTGATTTAATTACTGTAATCATATGCGATTACATATATAGAAATGCCACTAAGAGCAATGCGGTTATCAATTTATTTTTTAACATTAGTGTTTTTATCTAGCTGTACGACTATTGAGGTTGGAAGAGAGGTTGTTAAAGTTGGGGCGGTTGTAAAAGACAAAGTTGAGGAAACTATTACAAAAAAAGAGCCAGAAATTATTGAAGATAAAACTATTGTTGAAGAACAACAAATTATCACTGAAGAAAAAGAAGAGGAAAAAACTATAGTTAAGGAGCAGCAAAAAATTGCAGAAATAAATTTCATGGGAAAACAACTTGCTGAGATAAAACAAAAACTAGGGCAGCCTAATTTAGCACGAACTGATGGCTCGGTGCATATGATGCGATATGATAGTAGTTCATGTAGGTTGTTTATCTTCTTTAATATAAACTCAAATAGTAAGAGAGTAGAATATTTTGAATTTCGAGACTCTTTAGGAGAGCTTATAAATACAAAGAACTCGATAGAAGAATGTTATAAAGAATACGACTTTACTAGCTAATTTCAACAAGTAGGTCTTTGGTTTCCACATTATCACCAGATGCAACATTAATTGATTTGATTGTTCCACTTTTATCAGCGTTTATTGTAGTTTCCATTTTCATAGCCTCGATCACTAGTAACTTATCACCTTTAATCACCTTACTACCTGATTGGATAAATATTTTAGCAACTTGGCCTGGCAAAGGAGATCCAACATGATCCAAATTATTATCATCAGCTTTAGCTCTTTGTGTTATATTTTTTGAAAATTCTTTATTTTCTATATCTATTGTTCTTGGTTGTCCGTTAATTTCAAAAAACACGGAGCACTTTCCGTTACTATTAACTTCACTTTTTGCTAAATATCTTAAGATAAGGTTTTTTCCTTTATCAATTTCTATCGTGTATTCTTTATCTTGTTGAGGACCATAAAAAAACAATTCTGTTGAAAGAATTGACGTATCACTAAACTCCTTAAAGTGATCAACATAATCTTTAAAAACTTTTGGATACATTAAGTAAGACGCTAGATGTGTTTGATTAACTTTCATCCCAATTTCATCTTCTAAATTTTTTGCTTCTTTATCTAAATCAACTGATTCTAAAACTTCTCCAGGTCTTTTTGTTAGAGGTTTTGTATCACCAAGAACTTTCTTTTGAAGTTCTTTCGGAAAGCCTCCATGTGGTATACCAATATCCCCTTTAAAAAATTCTATGACTGAAGCAGGAAAGGAAATTTCTTTTTTTGGATCTAGTACATCTTCTTTGGATAGATCATTAGCAATCATATAAAGCGACATATCGCCTACAATTTTTGAAGAAGGGGTTACCTTCACAATATCACCAAAAAGTTGGTTTACCTCTGCATATTTATTAGCAACCATTCCCCACTTATCAGTTGTAATTCCCAATGATCTCGCTTGTTCTTTTAAATTCGTAAACTGACCACCAGGCATTTGGTGAAGATACACATCAGAGCTTCCGCCTTTGAAATCAGTTTCAAAAGCATGATAATTTTGACGTACCTGCTCCCAATATAAAGATAGTGTTCTTATAACCTCTTCATCAAGTTTTGGGTCTTGATGATTTTGTTTCATTATAGATACGATTGAACCAAGCGCAGGTTGTGATGTTAATCCACTCATCGAGTCAATTGCAAGATCAACGATATCGACCTTTTCCTCAATAGCAGCAAGAACTGAAGCTGATGAAGTGCCAGATGTATCGTGAGTATGGAAATGAATTGGAAGATCAGTTGTTTGTTTAATTTCGTTAACTAATTTTTTTATAGCATTAGGTTTTGCTAATCCCGCCATATCTTTAATGGCAATAATATGTGCTCCTGCTTTTTCTAAATCTTTAACAAGATCAATATAATATTTTAATGTATATTTTTTCTCATTTGGATCAGTTACATCATTTGTATAACAGATAGTTCCTTCACAAATTTTATTTTGATTGCGGACTTCATCAATTGCAACACGCATATTATCAATTAGGTTTAATGAATCAAAAACTCGGAATACATCAATTCCAGCTTTTGCTGATTGTTGAATGAAATGTTTAACAACGTTATCTGGATAATTTTTATATCCAACAGCATTAGATCCTCTAAAGAGCATTTGTTTAAGAAGGTTAGGCGCCCTTTTATTTAATCTTGCTAATCTATCCCAAGGATCCTCTTTTAAAAAACGCATTGATGTATCGAAGGTTGCACCGCCCCAACATTCTAATGAGAACAAGTTGCTTAGATTTTCACTATAATATTCAGCAATGTTAATAAGATCATCTGTTCTCATTCTTGTAGCAAGAAGCGATTGGTGTGCATCACGCATCGTTGTGTCAGTAATTAGGGTGTAGGGTGTTTCTTTTATTTTTTTTGCAAATTTTTCTGGACCTAAAGTTTGTAAATCTTTTACATAATTATTTTTTTCACTTTTAGTGTTTGAAATAGGAATTTGAACTTCTACAGTCGAATTACTACTGACTCTTCCAGATACATCATTGTGTCCATTCACAATTATATTTCCAAGATAAGATACAATTTTTGATGCTCGATCTTTTTGTGGATTATAAGCATAGAGCTCTTTTTTAGTATCCACAAAATTAGTATTGTAATTTCCTTCAAGGAAATCTTTATTGTTTATAAGAGACTCAAGAAATACTAAATTTGTTTTAACACCTCTAATTCTAAATTCTCGTAAAGCTCTATCCATTCTTTTAATACAGTCGTCTTGATGCTTTGCCCAAGTTGTTACTTTTACAAGTAAAGAATCATAATACGGTGTGATGATAGAACCGGCAGAAGCATTTGCTGCATCTAGTCTCACTCCAAAACCAGCGGCCGAGCGGTAAGTCATAATCTTTCCATAATCGGGCATAAAATTATTAAGCGGATCTTCGGTAGTAACTCTACATTGAATAGCAAATCCGTTTAGATGAATATCTTCTTGTTTAGGAAGAGCTGGGTGACTTCCAATTTTTTCACCTTCTGCAATTTTAATTTGAGCTTTTACAATATCAATACCAGTTACCTCTTCTGTTACTGTATGTTCAACCTGGATTCTTGGGTTAACTTCAATGAAATAAAATTCGCCAGATTTTTTATCAAACAAAAATTCAACAGTTCCTGCACCAAAGTATTTAACTTGTGTTGCAATTTTAATAGCAGCATTACAAATTTCTTCTCGAGTTTTATTTTCAAGAAAATGTGCAGGAGCTCTTTCAATAATCTTTTGATGCCTTCTTTGAAGAGAACAATCTCTTTCAAAAAGATGTATGATATTTCCGTGTTTGTCACCTAAAATTTGAACTTCAATGTGCGCAGCATCTTCTAAAAATTTTTCTATAAATACTTCATCTTTTCCAAAAGCTTTAAGTGACTCACTTTGAGCAGTTGTAATTTGATCTATTAATTCATTGCTTGATCTAACAACACGCATTCCTCGACCACCACCGCCCCAACTTGCTTTAACAATTACTGGGTAACCAATTTTCTCAACTTCTTTTTCAACACTTTTTAAATTTTCTTTTGTTACAAGAACAGACGGAACGGTGCCTACCTTTGCTTCTTCAGCAACTTTTTTAGCTTCAGTTTTATTTCCAAATCTTTTTAGTATTTCTTTGCTAGGACCAATAAATGTTATGTTGTTTTTTTCACACTGCTCAGCTAGTTCAGGGCTCTCAGATAAAAATCCATAACCTGGATGGATAGCATCAACCTTTGCATCTTTAGCAATTTTAATAATCGAGTCTATGTCCAAATATGCTTGAATTGGACCTTTGCCTTCACCAACTAAATAACTTTCATCCGTTTTAAATCGGTGAATAGCAAAACGATCTTCTTTAGAGTAAATAGCAGCTGTTTTAATGCCAGACTCTTCAGCAGCTCTAAAAATTCGAATAGCAATTTCACTTCTGTTTGCTGCTAAAATTTTACCAATCTTTTTCATCAAGCCACCATTAAATAAGGATTATTACTTAATATTTTTTCGGGGATGCATCTATATGTTCCTTACTAAATTAGCAAGAGATCAAAGGAATTTAGCCATTTTTTAGGATTTGGAAGCAATTATAAATTGATAATAAAATGCAAATTATCGTTTTAATATCTGTGCACATATGTCCCTTTATCAGAAAGGTTATTTTATATTAATGTCAAATTATGAATTCATTAAATGAAAATATAAGGCCATATCAAAGCTGTTCTAAATCAGTCTTCTTAATTTTAGGAATTATATTTATTAGTTGGATCTCATTGTTCTCTATTTTTCTAATTATACAAGGTGCTTGGCCTGTATCTATATTTCTTGGACTTGAATATCTGATAATTTTTTATTTAATCCGTTTATATTTCAAAGAAAAAAATATTAAGGATGAAATTAACATTAATCAAAAAGAAATATCTATAAAGAAATATAAAGGTGATAAACTTTTACATTCATCTAAATTCAGCACTTATTGGTCCAAAGTTTTTTTTACAAAATTTAAAAATACTTCCAAGTTATCAATAAGAGAATCAGATAAGGAAACTGAAGTTGCAACTTTCTTGCACGCTGATTTAAAGAAAAATTTGTACTTAAAAATTAAAAGACAGTTAAGCTATTATTAAAATAACAAATCATTCATATTGAAAAGACCTGTTTTCTTTTTAGAAATAAAGATAGCAGCTTCGATGGCCCCATCTACAAAAATTGATCGATTATTAGCTTTATGAACTAGATCGACTCTATCATTGGTACCAATAAAACTTACTGTATGTTCACCTGCAATTTCACCGCCTCTTGTAACAGAAAAACCAATGTCACCTTTTTTTCTAGATGATAGTTTTTTTGTACGATCTAAAACTTTTGTTTTATTTAATTTAGTTTTTCTTCCCTCCGCAGCATATTCGCCTAGAGACAAAGCGGTTCCGGAAGGAGCATCTTTTTTATGTTTATGATGAGTCTCAGCAATTTCAATATCATAATCAGTATCTTTTAAAGCTGATGATGTTTGTTTTACTAAGTTAAATAGTAAGTTAACACCCAAGCTCATGTTAGAAGACATGAGTATAGGTATTTTTTTAGAATAACTTTTTACTTTCTTTTTTTGTGCATCTGTCATTCCGGTTGTACCAATAACAACTGCTGTTTTATTTGCAGAGGCGATTTTAAGATTATCTAAAGTTGACTCAGGTGTTGTAAAATCAATGATGACATTTGCTTCTTTGATTAATTGAGCTGCATTAGCTGTAACTAATTTTGCAGAGTGTATACTTGAAACTTTGTTTAAAGGTTTGTTTATATCTTTATGTTTTTTGTGTTCAAAACCACCAACAAATTCTAAATTTTTATTTTGTAAAATTTGTTTCGATATTTCCTGACCCATTCGGCCAAGACAACCTGCAACTGCTATTTTAATTTTTGCCATAAAAACTTCTTATACTTTGGTGATTGTAAGTTGAAAAGAAATTAAGTTAAATCTTCCCAGACTTCTTTTAATTTTGAGAAAAAACCTTGCGATTTTGGGCTATGTTTTTTTGATGTCCCACCTTCATTTTCAAACTCTCTCAAAATATCTTTTTGTTTGCTATTTAGATTGACTGGTATTTCAACGTTTGCTTGCACATACATATCACCCCTTCTACTTTGTCGGAGTATACTCATTCCTTTGCCGCGAAGTCTAAATTGTGTCTCAGATTGAGTTCCCGCTGGAATATTAAGTCTAGCTTTTTTTCCTTCAATGGTTGGAACCTCTATTTCGCCACCTAAAATAGCAGTAGTGATTGAAATTGGTATTTCACAAAATAAATTTTCTTCTTCTCTTTCAAAGAGTTTGTCCTTTTGAACTTCAACAAAAATATATAGATCCCCATTTCCAGCACCTCTTTCACCAGGTTCACCTTCACCGGCTATTCTAATTCTTGTACCTGTATCAACACCAGCGGGAATAGTAACTGAAATTGTTTTCTGTTTTTTAATATTTCCAGTTCCAGAACATTTAAGACATGGATTTTTTATACTTGAACCTTCTCCACCACATGTAGGGCATGGTCTTTCAATTGAAAAGAATCCTTGTTGAGATCGAACTTTTCCTGCACCACCACAAGTAGAACAAGTGCTTGGTCCAGATTTATCTGCACTTCCAGTTGCTGCACAAGCATCACAACCAACGTATGTAGGTATTCTTATTTGTGGTTTCTTTCCAGTGAAAGCTTCAAATAGTGAAACGGACATATTATAACGAAGATCACTTCCTCTTTGAGGTCCTCGTCTTCTTGATGATTGTCCTCCAAAACCCCCACCAAAAAACTCTTCAAAGATATCAGAAAAGCCACCTGCAAAATCTCCAAAGCCTTGAGCTCCACCCATTCCACCTTGCTTGAAAGCGTCATGTCCATATTGATCATAAGCTGATCTTTTTTCTGAATCTTTTAGAACTTCGTAAGCAGCAGCTGCTTCTTTGAATCTTCTTTCAGCTGTTTTGTCATCCTTGTTACGATCAGGATGATATTTCATGGCCTGTTTTCTATAAGCTTTTTTTATTTCATCTTCACTGGCGTTTCGTTGAACGCCTAGTATCTCATAGAAATCTTTATCAGCCACATCTCCTCCTTATAAAAATTATGGAGCGTTAATCTTTTTTATCTTCGTCTACTTCTTCAAATTCAGCATCTACAACTTTTTCATCTTTTGTATTATCAGCTGATGGTTCAGCACCAGATGGATCAGGTTGAGGTCCAGCACCTTGAGGGTTTTGTTTATAAATTGCTTCACCCATTTTAAGAGATGACTGTACTAGTGCTTCAGTTTTAGATTTTATAGCTTCTAAATCCTCACCGTCTTTTACTTTCTTAAGCTCTTCAATATCCTCTGTGATTTTATTTCTATCAGCTTCAGGAATTTTATCTCCGTGCTCTTTTAAGTTCTTTTCAGTTTCATTAATTAAACTATCTGCATGGTTTCTAGTATCAACAGCTTCTCTTTTCTTTTTATCAGCCTCAGCATTTTCTTCTGCCTCTTTGACCATTTTTTCAATCTCTTCATCTGATAATCCACCAGAAGCCTGGATCTTGATTTGTTGTTCTTTACCAGTTGATTTGTCTTTAGCCGAAACGTTTACAATACCATTTGCATCGATATCAAAAGTTACTTCAATTTGAGGCATTCCTCTTGCGGCAGGTGGAATACCTACTAAATCAAACTGACCTAGTAATTTATTATCAGCAGCCATTTCTCTTTCACCTTGAAATACTCTAATTGTTACTGCACTCTGATTATCTTCAGCTGTAGAAAATACCTGGCTCTTCTTTGTTGGGATAGTTGTGTTTTTATCAATCAGTTTTGTAAATACACCACCAAGAGTTTCAATACCAAGTGATAAAGGTGTAACGTCAAGTAGTAGTACATCTTTGACATCACCTTGTAATACTCCTGCTTGAATTGCAGCACCAGATGCAACAACCTCATCGGGGTTAACACCTTTGTTAGGCTCTTTACCAAAGAAGTTTTTTACTATCTCTGTTACTTTAGGCATTCTTGTCATACCACCAACTAAGATAACATCATCGATTTCAGCGGCTTGTAAACCGGCATCTTTAAGTGCCATTTCGCAAGGTTTTAAACTTTGGTTTAAAAGTTCGCCTACGATAGCTTCAAGTTTTGCTCTCGATAACTTAATCGTTAAATGTTTAGGACCAGATTGATCGGCTGTTATGAATGGTAAGTTAACTTCTGTTTCAGTTGAACTTGATAATTCAATTTTTGCTTTCTCAGCAGCCTCTTTCAAACGTTGAAGCGCGAGTTTATCTGAACGTAAATCAATACCATTGTCTTTTTTAAATTCGTCAGCAAGGTAATCAATAATTTTAAGATCAAAATCTTCACCACCAAGATGCGTATCACCGTTTGTTGACTTAACCTCAAAAACACCATCACCAATTTCTAAGATAGAAATATCAAATGTACCTCCACCAAGATCGTAAACAGCAACAGTACCAGTTTTCTTTTTATCTAAACCATATGCTAACGCTGCAGCAGTAGGTTCGTTAATAATTCTTAAGACTTCTAGTCCAGCTATTTTTCCAGCATCTTTTGTTGCTTGTCTTTGAGCGTCATTAAAATATGCAGGAACTGTTATAACTGCTTGCGTAACAGTATCTCCTAAATAAGACTCTGCAGTCTCTTTCATTTTTTGTAAAATAAATGCACTAATTTGACTTGGGCTATATTTGTCTCCACGTGCTTCTACCCAAGCATCACCGTTATCACCTTTTACGATTTTATAAGGTACTAATCCGCTATCAGACTTAACAGCTTCATCCTCAAATGTTCTTCCAATTAATCTTTTTATGGCAAATAAAGTATTTTCAGAATTAGTTACTGCTTGTCTTTTAGCTGATTGCCCAACAAGTTTTTCTTTTGTGTCACTGAATGCTACCATTGACGGTGTTGTTCTTCCACCTTCAGAGTTTTCAATTACTTTTGCTTCCTTACCGTCCATTACTGCAACGCAGGAGTTTGTAGTACCTAAATCAATACCAATTACTTTTGCCATATTTTTTATCCTCTTTAATTAATTACTTACCAATCGACATTGGCTACATTAGATATGGGAAAAAAGTTTTAAAATACAAGGATCTTTGGGATTTATGTTGAAAAAAACAAGTAATTTAGGGTTTTTTATGACTTTTCTTTACTCCTATTTTCAGGATTGTTCTGTTCTTTTTCTTCTTTAGTATCTTCAATTTTAGTAGCAGTTTTTTTGGAGACTCCGACCATCGCTGCTCTGAGTAATCGGTCGTGCATTGTATAGCCAGATTGGACTTCTTGTACTACCGTTCCTTCTTCAACTTCATTATTTTCAACTTCCATCATTGCCTGATGAAAATTATGGTCAAATTTTTGATTTAAAGTCTCAATTTTTTTGACTCCGTGTTTTTCAAGAGTACTTTTGTATTCTTTAAGCACCATTTTTAAACCATCGATAAGATTTTTTATACTTTCTGGATGATTTTCATCTTCTGGTAAAGCATCTAGAGCTCTTTCTAGATTATCTCCTGGTGATAGAATGTCTCTAGCTAAATTTATGCTACCAAACTTTATAGTTTCTACTTTTTCTCGTTCAAATCTTTTTCTAAGATTTTCCATTTCAGCAAGTAACCGAATTTTTTCTTCTTTTAGTGTTTCAATTTCCTTTTCTAAACTATCTTCTTCTGTATTTTCTTCTTCACTTGTCTCTTCTTTATCTGTGTTCTCTTGACTATCATTATTATCTTCTTCATTTTCAATATTCTCAGAATTTGGTTCTTTAATTTCTTCTTGTTGGTTTTCTTCTTCTTTTTTTTCAACCATTAATCAATCACCTTTCCAATAATTTTAGACGTATAATCAACCAGCGGAACTATTTTTGAGTAGTTTAATCTTGTTGGACCAACTACGCCTATAGCACCTATGATTTCTTGATCGTTATTTTTATATGGGGCCATTACCATAGAAAGACCAGAGTGTTTAAACAAAAAATTTTTAGATCCAATAAATATTTGAACTCCTTTAGCTTTTCCTGCCGTTTCTAGTATATCTACAAAAGTAGATTTTTTCTCAATTTCATCAAAAAGATTTCGAATTTGATCTAAGTCTTTTGAAACTATTTCATCTTTAAGTAAATTTGATTGACCATGTAAAAAAATATAAGGATTTTTAATATTTGGTTGAGTTTCAATAATACCCTGTTGAATTAGTTTTGAAGAAATTAATTCTAGTTCATTTTGTGAATTTTTTATTTCTGTTTGAATAAGTCTTTTTATTTGAGAGATATTTTTGTTTGTAAACTTTGATGTGAGATAATTTGAGGCCTGTATCAATAATGAACTATTATATTTTCCTTTATCTTCAATGATGCGATTTTCTATTTCTCCGTTCTCATAAGCAAGAATAAGCATTAATTGAGTACTATTAAGCCTTATAAATTCTACATGCTTTAAGTTTTTTTGAAATTTTGGTGCAATAACTATTCCAGCATAACTTGATAATCCTGAAATAGCCTTAGAGGCAACATCTAGCACCTCTTCATAAGATTTCCCCTTAGTTAAGCACTGCTGTTTAATATTTTCTTTATCTAATTTAGATATTCTTCCAAATTCCAAAAGCCCATCAACAAAAAATCTCATTCCTTTTTCAGTTGGCATTCTCCCAGCTGATCTGTGTGGGGCGTATAGAAGCCCTTCTTTTTGTAAATTAGATAAAATTGATCTAATTGACGCTGAGGAAAGATTTAATCCTCCCATCTTCATAATTGTTTCTGATCCAGCTGGTGACCCAGTTTTGAGATATGACTCAACTAATTTTTTGAAAATTAGTTTCGATCTATCATTAATTTGCGCATATACATTATCAGACATAAGAATTTTATTTAAAAATAATTTTTATCTACTATTATTAAATTTATATGAGAAAAGATAGATCCTTCAATCAAATGCGTGAAATTTCATTTGAGAAAAACGTGAATATTCATGCAGATGGTTCATGCTTAGTAAAATTTGGAAACACACATGTATTGTGTCTTGCAACGATTGATGAAAAAGTTCCTCATTGGTTGAAAAATACAGGTAAAGGTTGGGTTACAGCCGAATACGGCATGTTACCAAGATCAACAAATACTAGGATGGACAGAGAGGCAGCTAAAGGAAAACAATCAGGAAGAACTCAGGAAATACAAAGGTTAGTTGGGCGTAGCTTGAGGTCTATTGTAGATCTTTCAAATCTAGGAGAGCGTCAAATCAAAATAGACTGTGATGTTATTCAAGCAGATGGAGGCACAAGAACCGCCTCTATAAGCGGCGGTTTTGTTTCTTTATATCTAGCAATAGAAAAAATGAAGAATAATTATAATCTACAGAAACCAATTATTAAAAATTTTATAGGAGCGGTGTCAACTGGAATAGTAGAAAATAAAGCAATGTTGGATCTTGATTATAAAGAAGACTCAGAAGCTCAAGTAGATGCAAATTTTGTAATTTGTGATTCAGAGGAAATATCTGAAATACAGGTAACTGGCGAAGAGTTTTTTTTCACTGATAATCAATTTGCAGAAATGTTTTCACTAGCAAAAATTGGGGTAAAAGAAATAATCTCTAGGCAAAAAGAGGCGTTGAAATAAATTGAAACAATTATTATTTTTCTCAAATAATAAAAATAAAATAATCGAAATTAAAAAAATTTTTAACAAATTTGATATTAAACTTTTATCATTAAGTGATGTAAAATTAACCGATGAACCAGAAGAAAATGGTAAAAGTTTTGAAGAAAATGCTAAGATAAAATCAAACTATGGATTCAATAAAACTGGTGTTCCTTGTTTTGCTGATGACTCGGGAATATGTATTGAAAGTTTAAACTGGAAGCCTGGAATTTTTTCAAAAAGATTTCTAAAAAATTTTCAGACTAACGAGGATTGTTTCAATCGTATAATTAAAAATATGGAAAATAGTGGTAAAAAAAAAGCATACTTTAAAACTTCTATAAGCTTAACAAGTAGCAATAATCACCATATAATATTTAATGGGAAAATTGATGGAAAAATATCTTCAAATATTAGAGGTGTATTTGGTTTTGGTTATGATCCAATTTTTATTCCTAACAATTTCAACAAAACATTTGCAGAATTAAGTATAAAAGAAAAAAATGAAATTAGTCACAGATCAATTGCAATAATGAAATTACTTAATTTTGTAATTAATTGACAAGTACCGTATGACCATTGTTTATTTTTAAAATTTCCAAATCTCTTTCAATAATATTGTTTTTAAAATAAAAACTTCCATCAATGCCATCAAATTTTTTGTTAGGGTTATTTAATAGTCCAATTACATCACTAAATTTATATTCTTTTGTATAAATAAAATTAATTAACCCTATTAAATCATAAGGAAGTGTTGAAATTCTTAAAAAATCATCTTCATATATCTCCATATAATTATTGATTAAATTTATTCGTCTTTCTTCAGACACTCCCGGAAAGATTGCTCCCTGCAATGAAGGTTCATAAAAAAATGTTTTATCATCTATTACTCCAGTACCCATAAACTGAACAATGTTTGGGTCGATATCATAGTAAGGAAGAAGAGGTGCGACTTGTAATAAGTTCAAACCATAATCAGCGATCAAGACATGGGTAAAATCATAATCACTTGTGGTCTTGAACTTCTCTAATTTTTTTAACCTTTCTTTAGATTTTTTATCTTTTTTTAATGATAATATTTGTTTTTGCCTATTAAGTTCATATTTTCTTAATTCATATTTACCTAATTCTTTTATTGCCTCTCTTACATTTGATAAATCGTCTTTATAAGAAGATCTATTCACTAAGATTGCTCGACTTTCAAAAATTACATCATCAATAAAACTGTTTATTAGATATCCATATTCATTTTCAGGATAAAGAAGAGCTACCTTAGCTTCTTCATTTAAATATAATAGGAGTTGGGTGAGTTCGTTTTTCGGAAAAAAATTTAATAAATAAATACAATCTTTTGCTAATGAAGACATGGAAGAGTATGAAAAAAATATTACTTTTTCTTCACAATAATCATTCAAAATTTTTGAATACTTTGACTGAATAGGTCCCAAAAAAATTTTTCCAGGTAGAAGATTTTTCTGTATAATATTTCGTAAATCTTTTTCGTTTTCAAAAAACTCTATTATAATACTTATATCATTTACAGCAAGATTGTTTATGCCTAGTTCATAAGTATTTAAAAACTGTTTAGTAGTTTTATCATTATCATTCTTTGCGAATAATGCGATAATAGTTTTATCTAAAACAACATCCTCCAAAGGTTTATCGTATATATTGTCGTTCATTTCTATCATATCGTTGTTATTATTTGTATTGATTGGTTTTTTAGTAATCTTATTTTCTTGGGTATTTTTTGTTTCTTGATCCAATAAATTAACTGGGTTACATGATATTATAAATATCAATATATATAAGATGAATAATATTATTAATGGTCTTTCAATCGTTGCAACACCTATTGGAAATTTAGATGACATAACTTATCGAGCTGTTAATATCCTTAAAAATTGTGATATTATTATTTGTGAAAATCCTAAACATTCTCTTAAACTACTAAATAAATTAGGCATTAAAAAGAAGTTAATTGCTTTACATGATTATAATGAGCATAAGGTTATAAATCAAATTAAGGGTTTATTAGAAAATAAAAGCTGTGTTTTAATTTCTGACGCAGGATCACCTTTAATTTCTGATCCTGGTTACAAATTAGTAAGACACTGTATTGAAAACAATATTTACATTTCATCCGTTCCTGGTCCTTCCGCTGTTATATCAAGTTTACAATTATCTGGGTTACCAATTTCAGAATTTATATTTTTTGGCTTTGTGCCAAAATCAAAAAAAAAAATTGAAGATCTCATCAAGAGTGTATCAAAAGAGACAAGAACTTCTGTATTTTTTATATCAAATAATAAATTAATTAGTTTTTTAGAATGCTCAGAAAAAATTATACCCGAAAGGTCAATCTCAATATGTAAGGAGCTTACTAAAGCAAATGAATTTGTCTTTAGGGGTTTTGCAAAGAAAGTAAAGAATGATTTGTTACAAAAAAAAGAAAATTTAAAGGGTGAATTTGTTGCAGTAATAGATAAACAAACATTAAAGAAACAAAATTTTGACGAAATTGATTTATATAAGAAAGAATTAAAAAAAATGGCTAAAAAATTTTCTTTGACCGACATCGTGGAAATAGTGCATAAATTTACTAAAATTAATAAAAATAAAATTTACAAATGGTTATTAAACTTAAAAAAATAACAAAAACATTAATCACACCTTTATTCTTGTTGCTTATTTTGTTTAATCTAGGTTGTTCTCCAACCAGCATTTTGGCTACTGGCGGCAGTAGTGCATTAGTAGTTGCAGAGGGAGAAAGGTCAATGGGAACTGTTATTGATGATACTACAATAAAAGTAAATGTCGCTGCTAAATTTTTAAATGCTGGAAATAATTTGTTCGTAAATGTCAATACTAGTGTTCTGGAAGGAAGAATTTTGTTAACAGGCTTGGTTGATAACCAAGAAATAAGAATAGATGCTGTCAGATTAGTTTGGGAAGTTGAAGGAGTTAAAGAAATTATAAATGAAATAGAAATTGGCAACAGATCAACACTAAAAGATTATGCTAGTGATTTATGGATTAATACCCAAGCTAGAGCAGTAGCCGCAAAAACTGTTGGTATTAAGGCTATTACGTTTAACTTTGAAACTATACAGGGTAAAATTTATATTGCTGGTATAACAACTCGTCCTGACCTTCTAGACAATATGATCTCAGCTCTGAAGAATATAAAGGGTGTTAATGAAATTGTTAACTATGTAATAATTAAAGAACAACAATAAATTATCTCAGTCTTCCAATTTTCTCACCTGCTAAAATATGTAAATGAAAATGAGGTACTTCCTGCCCACCATCATCCCCTGAGTTTGTAATTAATCTATATCCATTTTTTTCAATATCTAGATTGCTTATAACAAGTTGAACACTTTTAAAAAAAGATAAGATATTTTCATTATCTGCGTTATTTAAAAAATCAGAGAGAGTGGTGCATGGAAATTTAGGAATGCCTAATATATGGATTTTAGCTTGGGGATTAATGTCTTTAAAAAACAAACTGAACTCATCTTCATAAATTTTATCACATGGAATTTCTTTTCTTAATATCTTGGCAAATATGTTATTTTTATCATACATAATATTTTATTTTCTTTTGTCTAACTCTTTATGAATGTCGTTCATGGTAATTTTTTTAGATTTAAGTAAAACAAGAAGGTGATAAATTACATCAACAGCTTCCTCTATTGTTCTTTTTTTTGATCCTTTTAAAAAATCTATAATTAATTCAGAAGATTCTTCACCAAACTTTTGAGCTATTTTTTTTGGTCCTAAGTTTAATAACCTGTTGGTATACGAATTTTTTTTTCTTGTTGCTACTCTTTTATTTAGAATTTCATTTAATTCTTCGATTTTCATAAATTTAATCTCTGATACTTATTTTTTTATCTTTCAAGTATTTCTTTACTTCTTTAATGCTAATTTCATTAAAATGAAAGACTGAGGCTGCTAATAATGCATTAGCCCTACCTTTGACTACACCATCATAAAAATGATCTAAATTTCCAACTCCTCCGCTAGCTATTACAGGTATCCTTAAAAATTCTGAAACCCTACTAAGTAGTTCATTGTCAAAACCAGATTTTGTACCATCCTTGTCCATTGATGTTAGGAGAATTTCACCAGCCCCTAGATTTTGAACTTTTTCTATCCAACTTAAAGCATGTAAATCAGTTTTTTTAGTCCCGCCATGAGAATAAACAAACCAATCATCATTGTGTTTTTTTGCATCAACGGCAACAACAATGCATTGATTTCCAAAATATTCAGAAGCTTCTTTAATAATATTAGGGTTTTTAATTGCTGCAGAATTTATAGAAACTTTATCAGCACCAGCTTTAAGTAAGGCTTTTATATTATCTATTGATGAAATTCCACCACCAACAGTAAGAGGAATAAAAACCTCATTTGCAGTCTTTTTAACTACATTTATCATAGTATCTCTATTTTCTAATGATGCGCTAATATCTAAAAAACATATTTCGTCCGCTCCATTATCAGAATAATGTTTAGCTTGTTCTACGGGATCTCCTGCATCGATAAGATTTAAAAAATTGATTCCTTTTACTACTCTTCCATTTTTAACATCTAAGCATGGAATAATTCTTATTTTTAACATTTTAATTTAAAATTTTTTGTGCCTCAACTAAATCAATCTTACCTTCATAGAAAGATTTACCTGAAATTATTCCTTCAATGTTTTCAATGTTAAGTTTTTTTAAATTTATTAGATCGGAGTAATATGTTAATCCACCTGCAATAATAATTTTTTTATTAAATTTTTTAATTAGGTTTAATTTTTTTACAAAATTACTAACAAAATCAAAATTTAAACCTTTTAACATTCCATCGTTTTGAATATCTGTAATTACAAATCCTTTTATTTTTGAAGTAGTATAAATATCAAGAATATCTTGTACTTTTTTGCCTGAATTTTTTTCCCAACCTTTTATCATTATATTATCTTCAAGAATATCTAATGAAATATATATTTTATCAACATACTGATCTGATAAAATTATAACCTCACTTGGTTTTTCAACTGACATTGACCCGATAACCAAATTATTTATTCCAACCTCAAAATATTTTTTGGCTAAATCTAAATTTCTAACCCCTCCACCCAACTGTATTGGTATTGAAATTGATTTTCTTATTTTCTTTATTGTTTCAAAATTAACATTTGATCTACCAAATGCAGCGTCTAGGTCAATTAAGTGTAATTTTTTACAGCCAATCTGTTCAAAGTATATGGCTTGTTTTTCTGGGTCCTCATTGTAAACAACGCTGGAGCTATCTATTCCTTTAGATAACCTAACACACTTATTATCCTTTAAATCAATGGCTGGTATAATTTGCACTACAAATTTTTATAGTAATAATAACCCTTAATAAAACTACCGTTAATATAAGCATAATATGGGTTTTCACCCCACTTAATATAATTTTTACCAGTAAATAGTTTTATTGCTGCATCTTGTGTTTCTCTTACAGCTAACTGTAAAGATTTGATATTATCTTCTTTGGCAATTTGTTCAGTGTAATCGATCATTGTTTTAGCCAAACCATAACCTCTTGCCCATGGAGCAACAAATTGTCTTCTTATACGTGCAATATTTTTCCTAGACTCAATATTGGGCGCCTCATATGCAAGTTGAAGGGTTCCAGCTATAACTCCATTGAGTCTACCAACAATAAGTTTAATATATTTATCATTAGTTCTTTTAGTCCAGTAATCAGTTAAAATATCTCTTGTGGGAACTCTTAACCAACCAAAACCTCCTCCAGCTTTAATTGCTTGCTCCGTGATGTTACAAAGATCTGCCAAATCTACGTCTGTAAGTGTTTCAATGTTATCAACTGAAATATTAATCTTTTCCTTTAGTTGTGTAGACATGTTCATACTCTAATAAATTCTTTTAGTAAGTTTAATCCTTGGGAGGAACTTTTTTCAGGATGAAACTGCACGCCATATATATTTTCTTTTCCAACAATTGAAGCAAAATTTGTTCCGTACTTAGTTTCTGCCAAAATATTGTGTTTATCTGCACAATCGAAATAATAAGAGTGAACGAAGTAATAATCGTTTTTAGTTGAGATTAGGTTATTATATTTCGAATTTGTTGGTATTACCAAGTTCCACCCCATATGAGGAAGTTTTAAATTATCTTCAGGTAATAATTTAATTTGACCTTCTATCCAACCTAAGCCTTCATGATCTCCATTTTCTTCACTTATATTAGCTAACATTTGCATACCAACACAAATACCTAAAAATGGTTTCTTTTTTATTAATGCAAATTCACAAAGTTCATCTATCAAGCCATCAGTTTTTTTTAAACCATTCATACATGTAGAAAAGGCTCCTTGGCCAGGCAAAACAACATGGGTTGAATCTTTTACATCGTTTAGTTTTTTTGAAATTAAAACATCAACCTCAATATTATTGTCTTTTGCTATTTTAACAAAAGATTTTTGAGCAGACAAAACATTGCCTGAGCCGTAATCGACAATAGTGATCTTTTTCATTAATAATTAAAGAATACCTTTTGATGATGGTATAATGTCTTTTCTTCTTTTATCTATTTCGACAGCAAATCTTAAACTTTTAGCAAAGGCTTTAAAGCACGATTCAATGATATGGTGATTGTTTTTTCCATATAGGTTTTCAATATGTAAATTACATTTAGATTCATTTGAAAAGGCTTTAAAAAATTCATGGAATAACTCTGTGTCCATTTCACCAATTTTTTTTAAACCAAGATTAACATTCCACACAAGCTCAGGTCTTCCACTTAAATCAATAACACATCTCGATAAGCATTCATCCATCGGAACATATGAGAAGCCATATCTATTAATTCCTTTTTTATCATCTAGTGCTTTGTTTATAGCTAAAGCAATTGCGTAAGCAGTATCTTCAACTGAATGGTGAAGATCAACATTAGTGTCTCCTTCACATTTTAAATCTATATCTATCAAGCTGTGGTGAGATAATAATTCCAGCATATGATTAAAAAAACCGATTTGTGTTGAAATATTAGATTGTCCAGCACCATCTAATTTAATTTCACAACTTATCCTGGTTTCTTTAGTGATTCTCTCAACTTTACCTTTTCGCATTTTTGCCTAATATCAGTGAAATATGATTTATTCTAGGCAAATTACTTGATAAAAATAATTAAATAGCCATCTTATCAATAAATGGAAAAAAATATTATCAAATCAACAACTATAGTAGGAATCAGAAAAGATAATCTTGTCGTTATTGCGGGTGATGGTCAAGCTAGTCTTGGTAATACCGTAATGAAATCAAATGTAAAAAAAATTAGAAGGCTTGGTGCCGATGAAACTGTTATATCTGGTTTTGCAGGATCTACTGCAGATGCATTTGCTTTATTTGAAAGATTAGAGGGAAAATTAGATCAATATAAGAACCAACTTAAAAGAGCTTGTGTAGAATTAGCTAAAGATTGGAGAACAGATAGGTATCTAAGAAGATTAGAAGCAATGATGATTGTTGCTGATAAGGATGTAAGTTTGTTGTTATCTGGTACTGGTGATGTAATTGAGTCTGACGATGGAATACTTGCAATAGGTTCTGGAGGTCCATACGCAAATAGTGCTGCTAAAGCATTGATGAAAAACACAAAAATGGATGCAAAAGAAATTGCTCTAGAATCACTAAATATAGCTGCAGATATTTGTATTTATACAAACCATAATATTATTTCAGAAACTATTGAGCTTTAGAATGGAATCTAGTTTTAGCCCAAGAGAAATTGTTTCTGAATTAGATAAATTTATCATTGGTCAGAACAAAGCAAAAAGGGCTGTTGCAGTTGCCTTAAGAAATAGATGGAGAAGAAAACAACTTGATGATTCTTTAAAAGAGGAAATTGTACCAAAAAACATTTTGATGGTTGGTCCAACAGGTTGCGGTAAAACAGAAATATCAAGGAGGCTTGCTAAGTTAGCAAACGCACCTTTTGTAAAAGTTGAAGCTACTAAGTTTACAGAAGTTGGATATGTTGGAAGAGATGTTGAGCAAATAATAAGAGATCTAGTTGAAATAAGTATTACAAAAACAAAAATACAAATGGGCCAAGAAGTAAAGGCAAAAGCAGAAAAAAATGCAGAAGAAAGAATTTTAGATGTTTTGGTTTCTAAAAGCTCAACACCAGCTACTCGAGATAATTTTAGGAAGAAACTAAGATCAGGTGAACTAAATGATAATGAGGTTGAAATTCCAGTTTCAGCTAATGCAAATTTAAGTTTACCAACTATGGATATACCTGGCATGCCTGGTTCTCAAATGGGTATGATTAATTTAGGTGATGTATTTGGAAAAGGTTTTGGTAATCAAAAGAAAATGAAAAAAATGAGTGTCAAAGATTCTCATGCATATTTGTTAAATGAGGAAACCGATAAGCTTTTAGATAAAGATAAAATAAATTCAAGAGCGTTAGATGATGTAGAACAAAATGGTATCGTTTTTATAGATGAAATAGATAAAATTACTTCTAGAGCCGATAGAACTGGTGCGGACGTATCAAGAGAGGGTGTTCAAAGAGACTTATTACCATTAATAGAAGGCACCGCGGTTACTACAAAATATGGTGTTGTAAAAACAGATTATATTTTGTTCATTGCATCAGGTGCATTTCATTTATCAAAACCATCCGACATGCTTCCTGAGCTTCAAGGTAGATTGCCTATAAGAGTCGAGCTTGATAGCCTTAGTAAAAAAGATTTTAAACTTATTCTCACAGAAACACAAAATAGTTTGATTAAGCAGTATCAAGGACTTCTTGGAACAGAGAAGGTTGATTTAAAATTTGAAGAAGATGGAATTGATACCATCGCTTCTCTATCTACAGAGATAAATCAGAACGTAGAAAATATAGGGGCCAGAAGGCTCCATACTGTAATGGAAAAACTACTTGAAGAGGTTAGTTATACAGCCTCAGATATAGGCCCTACAGAAATAATAATTAATAAAGAATACGTAGAAAATAGCTTGGGAGAACTTATTAAAAGTCAGGACTTATCAAAGTTTATATTGTAAAGCTCATTTAATTTTTTAATAGTTGTAAAATGAGTATTTTTAAAACCATCAAATTTGAATTACTTATTTTAGCATTAATTACATTAAGTATTTTTGCTACTTTTAATTTAGATCTTTTTTTTTATAGTTATTTTATAAACTTAAGTGAGTGGGTAAATGGAGTTTTTCTAAAAGAATTTTTTTCAGAAATAACAAAACTTGGCAGTTCCTCTTGGTATTTTTCTATTACAATAATAGGTTTTGTTATTTTTTATATAAATAAAAAACTTCAAATCATAAAAACTAAATCAGTAAAAAATCTTTCTAATTTTTTTATTTCATCTTTTGTTTATATTTTGACAGTAGGGATAATTACTCAAATTATGAAACACGTGGTGGGAAGGCCTAGACCAAATCATACTAATTTTGAAGACGTTTTTGGTTTTCAATATTTTACCATGGAGTCAAATTTTCATTCTTTTCCCTCTGGACACTCTTCTACAATATTTATCGTTTGCTTTATTTTGGTTTCTGTTCTTCCAAAATTAAAATATTTTTTTTATTTTTTAGCTTCAATTGTTGCCTTTAGTCGAGTTATTGTGAGTGCACATTTTTTTACAGATATTGTTGCTGGAGCAATCTTAGCTTTAATATTATTTAAAGTTTTAAATAAATTAATAGAAAATAAATATAATAAATTAAAATTATCAAATTTAATTCCTGAAAAAAATTCTGAGATTTTTTATTATATTCTAATTTTATTTTTTTGTTGTGTGTTTGTGACTGCCGGCCCATCCTTAGATTTATATGTATCGTCTTTGTTTTATAAGGGGGAATCACAATTTGAATTACAAAGTTTTGATTTAACTTCAATATTGTTTCGAGATATTTTATTACCACTGATACTTATTTATATTTTAATTTTACCAATAGTTGGAAGATTCTTTAAAATTGATAAAATTTTTTTTAATTATAAATTTTCTATTAAGGAAATAGTTTTATTGTGGATTTCTCAAATTATAGGTGTTTTAATTTTTGTTAATCTTATACTAAAAAATTTTTGGAGTAGGGCAAGACCAAACGATGTAGTTGAATTGGGTGGCAAAGAATCTTTTTCCCCATGGTTTGAAATAAGAAATGTTTGCGAAACAAATTGCTCCTTTGTTTCAGGTGATGCCTCTGTTGGGTTTTCAATGATAATTATATATTTAATCACAAAAAATATAATTTTCCTCTATGCAAGCTTTGTTGGCGGTTTTGTATTTGGCTTGATTAGAATAATGGCTGGCGGCCATTTTTTAAGTGACATTTTTTTTGCTGGCTTTTTTATTGTAATTATAAATATAATTTTATTTGAATTGTATAAAAAATATTATGTTAAATAAAATTTTATTGCCATCATTTATTTTTTTACTTTTATTAAAAATTGGTGCCCTGAACTTTACTACCTTTAATTTGTTTGGTGATGAAGCACAGTATTGGTTATGGTCAAAAGATATTGACTTAGGTTATTTTTCGAAACCCCCTTTTTTGTCCTGGATAATAAGAGTTTATACAGAAATATTAGGCAGTAGTTTTGTTTCATTAAAGCTTCTCCCATCGTTTGTTTATTTATTGATTTCCTGGAGTATTTATAATCTTTTAATTAACGTTGGATTAAACAA
>CACAVG010000002.1 GCA_902535885.1 uncultured Alphaproteobacteria bacterium
TTATTTTCAGATTGAAAAACAAATGATGGTATGGATTGAATACCAAAAATATCTGCTTTAATTTTGTTATTATTAAATATTTGTTTCCATTTAGATTTTATATTTCTACCTTTACTAGATACAATATCCCATGATTGTATTCTTTCCATTTCAGTTAGTGCTGATATTGCAGCAGTAGTTCCAATTCTCTCTGACCAAAAAGTGCTACTAATAAAAGTAGTTTGAGCGGCTTGCATTATTTCTCGTTTTCCTAAAATTGCATTAATAGCATAACCATTGCCAAGTGTTTTGCCAAATATAGCAATATCAGGTTCAACTTTAAATTTTTTATGAAGTCCTCCATAAGTTTCTCTAAACCCAGAAGTACATTCGTCAAAAATTAAAACAATATTTTTCTTGCTAGCAAGTTTTCTTACTTTCACTAAAAAATCTTTTTTTGGAAGCAAATTTCTCATTACTTCCATTTTTATTACACCTATGTTTTTAGTTTTAACAATATTTTCCAATTTATTATAATCATTATACACAAAAGGAAATACCGTTCCTTTTAATTTTTTTGGAACACCATCAATTTTTAATTCAGAAAGTAAGTGGGAATCTAAATTTTTTTTATTTTGAATATTTGAAGATAGATACCAGTCATGCCAACCATGGTATCCACAAACCGCAATGTTATCTTTACCAGTTGCAGCTCTTGCTATTCTTATGGCTATTGCATTTGCCTCACCGCCTGATCTTGCAAATCGAACCATATGAGCCCATGGATGTATTGAAATTAATTTTTCAGCTAAAACTATATCTTCTTTTGCATTTAACGTAGATAAATTACCTTTTTTAATAACTTCAAAAACTGATTTATCAATTTTAGCATTTGAGTAACCAAGTAAATTAGTACCCACACCCATATAGGCAAAATCTTGATAAGCTCTATTATCGATATCCCATACCTTACATCCTTTTGTTTTAGAAAAATATGTCGGCCATTTACCAGGTAAAAACATTTCAGGTCTTTTAGATAAAATCATATTTCCACCAGGTATTATTTGTTTAGCTCTTTCCCATAATTTTTGACCATTTATAGTTTTTGATCCTAAATTTCTTATGGATGATTTTACTTTAAAAATAGAGGGATTTGCCTCAATGTACTTTAATATATTTTTATAGTTTGTATTTTTTTTATTTTTAAATTTAGTAAAAATATTATTTATTCGAACTAAATCATCATAATTATCTAAGGTTATTCTATAATTTGAATAATCCTTTTTTAATAAATAATTAACTTTTTTAAAATTAGATTTTTTAATAATATAAGGAGTGACATGTTCTCTATAATTTTTCTTTCTAGAAAATTTATTTGCTTTCTCTAATGATATAAAATTAAAAATTTCTGCATCCATTCCATCTGGAAAAGTTGGCTGCAAAGTGTTTGATGCATAATCTGCATTATTTTTGTTATAAATTTTAATTAAATTATCAACTATTTCACCGTCAATAAAAGGACAATCTCCGGTAATTCTTACAATGTTCTTTGCTTTATATTTTTTTGCACATTTATAATACCTACTTAAAACGTCATATTCATCTCCAATAAAACACTCATTTTTATGTTTTTTTACTGCTTTAATCAAATCTTCATTTAATATTTTATCTCCTGTGGCTACTACTACTTTATCAATATATTTTGACTTTTTTAAATTTTTAATAATGATATTTATTAATTTAACACCATTAAATTCTAAAAGGACTTTGTTATGTAGTCTGTTTGAATTTATTCTTGCTTGAATAATTGCTAGAAAATTTATCATAATTTAAAATAATAACTTATATTAATTCGATATAAGTAGTAAGTTTTATTCGATAATTATTAAAATATTTATTAAAATATAATTTTCAATAATTTATATATTTTTCCAAAATCAAAAGATTTATTTTTTAATTAAAGATTTTTTTATATTTTTTTTGGTAGCGGAGGAGGGATTTGAACCCCCGACATCACGAATATGAGCCGTGCGCTCTGACCAACTGAGCTACTCCGCCAAAGATTGAATTTTAAACACTAAAAGACTCTCCACATCCACAAGTACTTTTTTCATTTGGATTGTCAAAAACAAATCTAGAAGCTAGTTTATCTTCTCTATAATCCATTACTGAACCTAATAAAAACATTGTAGCTTTTGGATCAATTAAAACTTTTGCTCCATCTTGATCAATTATTTCAAAATTTTTAAATTCAGATGATTTACCAAAATCTAATTTATATGCATATCCACTGCAACCAGTCTTATCTACTCCAATCACAACAGAGTCCATGCCATTAGGAGCGTTGGACATTATTTTTTTAATTTGTTCAGTTGCCTTTGAAGTTATAGATAAAATGTTATTCATAAACTTATTATAAATTAAATTAAAAAATATCCAAAGCAAGTTTTGCTTCTTCGGACATTAAATCTTTATGCCACTTTGGATACCAAACTAAAGTAACTTCTATAGAATTTAGGTTTGATAATTTTTCAACTGATTTTCCTACACTTTCAGGCATAGTTCCTGCAACAGGGCAATTTGGATTAGTTAGGGTCATTTTAATTTTAATGTCGTTATTATCATTAATCTTGATTTCGTATATTAAACCTAAATCATATAAGTTGACTGGTATTTCAGGATCAACGACAGTCCTAATGCACTCTATGACTTGTTCTTCATTAATTTTGGAGGTGAAGTTTGAATTGTTTAATTTTTTTATATAACTTGTGTTTTTGTCTGGTAAAAAATCTTTTAGTTGTTTTTCTTCCATTAGTTATAATAAGATTTTTGTTATTTCATGAATACTGTCTACTAAATAATCAACATCATCTTTTGTATTGTATACTCCAAATGAAATTCTAGAAGTTCCAGTAATATTAAAATGTTTCATAAGAGGTTGGCAACAATGATGTCCAGTTCTTATTGCTATATTTTTTTTATCTAACATTGCACCTAAATCAGAATTATGTACTCCTTCAATATTAAAAGAAATGATTGCACCTTTATTTTTATTTGATCCATATATTTTAATATTATTGAATTTTGAAAGTTTTTCATAAGCATAATTATGAAGTTTCATTTCATGGTCATAAATAACATTTGGATCAACTTCATTCATGAAGTTTAATGAAGAAGAGAAACCTATAACTGGTGCAATAGGAGGGGTACCTGCCTCAAATTTTTCGTACCCATTTGCATATGTGCTTTTATCAATATCTACATCATGAATCATTTGCCCTCCTCCTTGGTAAGGAGTGAATTCATCTATCCACTTATCTTTCATATACAGCATACCAAGACCTGACGGGCCATACATTTTATGTGCAGAAAAAACATAAAAGTCAGGATCTAAATCTTTTAGATCAACTTTTTTGTGAGGAGCAAATTGACAACCGTCCAATAATATCGGTATATTACTTTTTTTTGCAATTTCTTTTACTTTATCCAAATTAGTTATTGATCCTGTAACATTTGACATATGGGTTAATGTAATTAATTTAGTTTTTGAATTAATTTTATCATTTAATTCATCATAATTAATCTCACTATTTTCGTTTAGCCCTAGAGGAATAATTTTTATCTTTTTTTCAATTAGATGCCAAGGTATCAAATTAGCATGGTGTTCAAGATAACTTAAGATTATTTCGTCACCGTCTTCTAAAAATCTTTTAGACATACAAGAAGCGATTAAATTTATACCCTCAGTAGCACTTTTAACAAAAATAATATTGTTTTCAGATGAATTTAAATAAACTGCAACTTTTTTTCGAACATCTTCAAATTTTTTTGTTAACTTAGAACTTAATTCATAGTTACCTCTGTGAATATTTGCATATTCATTTGTGTAACAGTTATTGGTGGCTTCAATCATTTCATCAACTTTTAATGCTGAAGCTGCGGTATCTAAAAAAACTAGATTAGGATTTTTTTTGAATACGGGAAATCTTGATTTTAAATTTGAAATATTCATTTCACTTTACTTAAGTATCTTACTAGTTTCTTTTGTATTATTTCAGACATTTGTTGATTATCAATACTACTTAATTCTTCATTAATAAATGATGATATCAATATTTTAGTTGCTGCAATTTTACTCATACCTCTAGATCGAAGATAAAAAATAGCATTTTCATCTATTGGTCCAATTGTAGAACCATGACTGCATTTTACATCGTCAGCGTAGATTTTTAATTCCGGTTTAGAAAAATATGATGCATTTTCAGATAAAAGTATCCCTTTACTTAGCTGATATCCCTCTGTTTTTTGTGCTACTTGATCTACATGGGTGTTACTGAAGTAGGTTGCTTTGGCACGATCATTTAAAATACCTTTATAAACTTGATTACTTTTACAATCCTCAGCTAAATGCTTAACAAATGTTTTGTTATTACAAATGTTATTATCTTTTAGAAAAAATATTCCTTGTAAATCAGCTTCTGAGTTGGTTTCTATTAGTTCAGAATAATGAAAATTTCTTACGTAACCTTCTGAAAAATTATATACTTTTTGAGTGTAATTAGAATCTTTTTTGCATGTAGAATGACTTGTTATTATTAAATTATGGTTAGGAGAATTATCTTGTATTAGAAAATGATTTAACTGAGAATTTTTTTCCAATTTAATTACATTTAATAAATTTGATGTAGAGTTATTTTTATTTTCATATTCTTCAATAAGATTTAGGGATGATCCCTCTTCACAAATATAATTATTTTTTTGAAAAATAGTTAAATCATCATCAGTTATAATGTTTGATATTTTGATTTTTATATTATTATTTTTTTTTACAGTAATCTTAAAACCACTATTTAAAAATAATGAATTTAGATTTACAAAATGATCATTATGTTCAATTGTATCATTTTTAGAAAAATCATTGTAATCTTCGTCTAAAATTTTAGTAATTTCAATTTTATCATCTTTAAAACTCGAACACTGTCCATTTACAGATACTATTGTATAACTATTTTCCTGATTTTTGTTTATTACTGATGTTTCTTCAGGGATCAGATATTTATACTTAAAATCAATAAAGTTTTTAAGATTTATATTTTTGATACTTTCATTATTTTTTTTATCAAATCTATCATTTTCAAAAATATTTATTAATTTTTCTCTATGAGTTTCAATATCTTTGTTTTCTGAAAAAAAAATATTTTTTTTATTTTTTAGATAATTATCTTGGATATTCATTACTGAAATTTTTGAAATCCATCTTTTTCTATTTCAACAGCAATTTCAGATCCTCCTGATTTAACAATAGAACCATTTACCATAACATGTACATAATCTGGTTTAATATAATCCAAAAGTTTTTGATAATGAGTAATGATTAAAAATGAATTATCTTTTGTTTTGAGTTTGTTTACTCCATCTGTAACAATTTTAAGAGCGTCAATGTCAAGTCCAGAGTCAGTTTCATCTAGAATAGCTAAATCTGGATTAAGAATGCTCATTTGTAATATTTCGTAACGTTTTTTTTCACCTCCAGAAAATCCTGTATTAACTGATCGTTTAAGCATATCAATATTTATACCTAAATCACTAGCTTTAGATTTTAAAAGCTTAGCAAATGATAAATTATCAATTTCATCTTCGTTCATACGTTTTCTTTTTGAATTAATTGCAGAATGTAAAAAGGGAGTGATATTTACTCCCGGTATTTCAACTGGGTATTGAAAAGCCAAAAACATTCCTTCTTGTGCTCTTTCTTCAATATTTAAATCAAATAAATCGTTATCTTTGAAATTAATTTTGCCATTTAATATTTCGTAATCCTCTTTACCAGCTAAAACGTTTGCTAATGTGCTTTTACCACATCCATTTGGACCCATAATTGCGTGCACTTCACCTTTATTAATATTCAAGTTAAGCCCTTTAAGAATATTTTTATTTTCAATTTTTACAGATAGATCTTTGATTTCTAAAAACACATTACCCTACACTTCCCTCAAGAGAAATAGATACAAGCTTTTGTGCTTCAACAGCAAATTCCATTGGAAGTTCTTGTAAAACTTGCTTGCAGAAACCATTAACTATTAATGAAACTGCTTCTTCATGGCTTAAACCTCTTTGTCTGCAATAATAAAGTTGGTCTTCATTTATTTTAGAAGTCGAAGCTTCGTGCTCAATAACTGCAGTGTTATTTTTTGAATCAATATAAGGAACTGTGTGAGCTCCACACCTATTTCCTACTAACAAAGAATCACATTGAGTATAATTTCTTGCCTTATCTGCTTTTCTTAAGAAAGAAACCTCTCCTCTGTAGGTATTTTGAGATTTACCAAGAGAAATACCTTTTGATATTATTTTACTTTTGGTATTTTTACCAATGTGAGTCATCTTTGTCCCTGTATCAGCTTGTTGAAAATTATTTGTTATTGCTACAGAATAAAATTCACCAATAGAATTATCTCCTTTTAAGATACAACTAGGATATTTCCATGTAATAGCAGAGCCAGTTTCAACTTGAGTCCATGATATCTTACTATTTTTACCTGCACAAAGACCTCTTTTAGTGACAAAATTGTAAATTCCACCTTTGCCATCTTCATCTCCTGGATACCAATTTTGGACAGTTGAATATTTTATTTCTGCATCCTCTAAAGCAATTAATTCTACATTAGCTGCATGTAATTGATTATCATCTCTTTTTGGAGCAGTACAGCCTTCTAGGTAACTAACATAACTACCTTTATCTGCAATAATTAGAGTTCTTTCAAATTGGCCAGTATTTTCTGCATTAATTCTAAAATAAGTTGATAGCTCCATTGGACACTTTACACCTTCTGGAATGTACACAAATGATCCATCAGTAAATACAGCTGAGTTTAATGCGGAAAATGAATGATCTCCAGCTGGTATAACTGATCCTAAATATTTTTTTATTAAATCAGGATGTTTTTGAATTGCCTCTCCTATAGAACAAAAAATTATACCAAGTTTTTCTAATTCACCTTTATAAGTGGTTGCAACTGAAACACTATCAAACACAACATCAACGGCAACGCCTGCTAATACTTTTTGCTCCTCTAGAGGAATGCCAAGTTTATTGTATGTCTCTATAAGTTTTGGATCTACTTCACTTAAATCTTTGGGCTTCTTCTCAAAACCTTTTGGTGCTGAATAATAGTAAATATCTTGGTAATCAATTTCAGGAAAATTAAGGTTCGCCCATTTTGGTTCTTTCATTTTTTTCCATTTTGAAAATGCTTTTAGTCTCCATTGAAGCATCCAGTCTGGTTCTTTCTTTTTTAAAGATATAAATTTAATAGTATCTTCGTTTAGCCCTTTTTTTGGCTTTTCATTATCTATGTTAGTTACAAAACCATATTTGTACTTATTTTTACTATAAGAATCTAAAGTGTTTAAAGTTTCTGAATTCACAATACTTCATCTAATTCATTAATTGAAAAAATCTAGTTAATTCAACAAGAATTAAGCAAATTTAGAACCGATTTTAAATTTAAGCGGTAATCCAACCGCCACCAAGTAATTGGTCATTTTTATAAAAAACACAAGCTTGTCCAGGAGAAGTTTTATCTAATTTTGTTTCAAATGTAAAAGTTCCTTGGCCACTTTCTATATCAAGAATCCCTGGTAAATCTTCTTGAGTTGATCTTATTTTTGCAGAACAATCGAGTCCTTTAGGAAGAATATTACCTCCTAACCAATTGATATTTTTAAAATTAATAACGTTTTTCTTCAATTTTGCTTTTGTGCCTAAAGTAATTGAGTTCTGATCTTTATTAATATCAATTACGTATAAAGCCTCTTTAGAACCACTAATACCAATACCTTTTCTTTGACCAATTGTGTAATTACTAATACCTTGATGAGTACCAATAATATTATTTTCAACATCATAGATTATGCCTTTTTTGTTCACGCTCGGATTTAAATTATTAACAAGATCTCTATAAGAGTCAGATGTTACAAAACATATATCTTGGCTATCAGGTTTATCGCTAACACTTAAACTATATTCTTTTGCTAATTGTCTAATTTCAGATTTTTTATAATCACCTAATGGGAATCTCACGTAATTTAATTGCTCTTGTAATGTTGAAAAAAGAAAAAAGCTTTGATCTTTAGTAAAATCTTTCGCTTTATGTAAACTTGCATTGTTTAATGATCCTCTTCTTATAGCATAATGTCCCGTAGCAAGTGCATCAGCACCAATTTTTTTTGCCTCATTAAGTAAATCTGAGAATTTTACTGTCTCGTTACACTTAACGCAGGGTAAAGGCGTTTCACCTTTTGCGTAAGAATCAACGAAATTACTAATTACTCCATCGAAAAATTTACCTTGATAATCTAAGACTAAGTGTTTGAAATCATTTTTTAGAGCAACATTTTTCGCATCTTCAATATCAATACCAGCACAACACGATTTACTCTTAGACATGTTAGAATTATTGTATAATTTTAGTGTAATGCCAATTACATCATAACCTTGTTTTTTTAGCATAACAGCAGCAACTGAACTATCTACGCCACCAGACATAGCTACAACAACTTTTGTGTCTTTTTCTGACTTATCAAAACCAAGAGAATTCATATATTTAAAACATCTATATTTACAAAATCATATAACTTCAATATTAGCTTTATCAAATGGTAGACATATTAATTCCTGGCCCTGAAGGTAAAATAGAAGCTAAATATTCTCATAATAATAATGATGATTCGCCAACAGTTATATTATTACACCCTGATCCATCTAAGGGAGGGACTATGCATACTAAAATTATATTTAAAATGTATAAAATTTTTATTAAAGCCGGTTTTTCTACGGTGAGATTTAATTTTAGAGGTGTTGGTAAAAGTGAGGGATTTTTTGATGATGGCGAAGGAGAATTAAGCGATGCAGCATGCGTTCTAGATTGGCTTCAACAATATAATACAAACTCAAAAATTTGTTGGGTAGCAGGGTTTTCTTTTGGAGCCTGGATAGCGATGCAACTTTTAATGAGGCGTCCAGAAATAAATGGTTTTGTGAGTGTTTCCCCTCCAGCCAATTTAAGAGATTTTAGTTTCTTAGCTCCTTGTCCTTCATCTGGTTTAATAATACATGGAGATAAAGACAACATTGCTTCATATGATTCCACTAAAATACTTGTTGAAAAACTTCAACAACAAAAAAAAGTAAATATAAAATTTCGACAAATAAAAGGAGCTGATCATTTTTATGAGAACTACTCAAGTGAATTCGAAAATTCAATTAATGAATACATAAGTGAAACAATTAATACAAAATAAATTATAATGAAATTTAAATCAGAATTTCTTCACGAAATTAAAGAAAGGGGTTTTATTTATCAAGATACAGATATTGCAAAACTTGATATGATCATGTCAAAAACTAAAATTTCTGGCTACATAGGTTTTGATATTACTAGCGACAGTTTACATGCTGGAAGTCTTATTCAATTAATGCTTCTACATTGGCTTGATTTTTATGGTCATCAATCTATTGCTTTAATGGGTGGAGGTACAACATTGATTGGTGATCCATCTGGCAAAGATCAAACAAGAAAAATATTAAGTAAGAATGAAATTAATAAAAATATTAAAAATATAGAGTTAACTTTTGGTAGATTTATAAATTTAAAAAAAAATGCTTTAATTATTAATAATTATGATTGGCTTTCAAATATAAATTACATTGAATTTCTTAGAGAGTTTGGATCAAAAATAACTTTAAATAGAATGCTGACTTTTGACTCTATAAAAAGCAGATTAGATAGGGAGCAACCATTAACAATACTTGAGTTTAATTACATGCTTCTTCAAGCATATGATTTTTTCTATTTAAATAAAAATTATAATTGTATTTTACAAATGGGTGGATCAGATCAATGGGGTAACATATTAAGTGGAGTAGATTTCATAAAAAAAATAAATAAAAAAGATGCTTTTGGGATTACATCTCCATTAGTAACTAACACAGATGGTTCAAAAATGGGTAAAACAGCTGATGGAGCCATTTGGCTTAATAAAGAGAAAATTTCAAGTTTAGATTTTTTCCAATATTGGAGAAATGTAAATGATCAAGAAGTATCTAGATACTTACATTTGTTTACCAAGCTTCCATTAGATGAAATAAAAAAACTTTCACTACTTAAAAATCAAGAAATAAACGAAGCAAAAAAAATATTGGCTTATGAAGTTACAAAAATTGTTAGAGGAACAGAAGACGCTGATGAGGCTTTAGAAATTGCTGATAATACATTTAATTCAAAAATTGTTGATGAAAGATTACCAAATATTTCACATAATGAAACAGATATTAAAAATAATAACTTTACTATTTTAGATGCTATAGAAAAACTTAAATTTGCTAATAGTAGAAGTGAGGTAAAAAGATTAATAAAATCTGATGGAATTAAAGTAAACGATAAGTTGTACAAAAATAATGATCTATCTTTAAGAGAATATTCAACTTTTAAAGAAATTAAAATAGCAGTAGGCAAAAAAAAGATTGGAATTTTAAAAATAATATAGATTGTTTACAAAGTAAGAGAATTTTCTAAGAAATCATCTAGTTTTCCATCTAAAACATCATTTACATTTGAAGTTTCATATCCACTTCTTAAATCTTTAATCAATTTATAAGGATGCAAAACGTACGATCTTATTTGATTTCCCCATCCAATATCTTTTTTTTCTTTGTTTTTGAGATTCTCATCTTCTTTTCTTTTTTGAAGTTCAGTTTCATAAATTCTTGATTTAATCATTTGCATTGCATTAGATTTATTTTTATGTTGTGATCTATCACTTTGACATTGAACTACTATATTTGTTGGTAAATGTGTAATTCGTACAGCGCTATCTGTTTTGTTGACATGTTGTCCACCTGCGCCTGAGGCTCTGTAAGTATCAATTCTTAAGTCACTATCTTTTATATTTATTTCGATTTTTTCATCAATTTCAGGATAGACCCAAACACTTGCAAAACTTGTATGTCTTCTTTTATTACTGTCAAAAGGTGAAATTCTTACTAACCTATGTATTCCACTCTCAGCTTTTAGCCAGCCATAAGAATAATTCATAATCATTTTTAATGTACATGATTTTATACCTGCCTCTTCTCCACGCATTTCTTGTAATAATAATGCTTTGCAATTATCTTGATCGTCAGACCATCTTAGGTACATTCTTTGTAACATTTCTGCCCAATCTTGACTTTCTGTACCACCTGCTCCAGCATGAATTTCAATATAAGCATTTAAATGATCAGCTTCATCATTTAACAAACTAACATATCGAATTTTATCTGATAATTTTAATGTTGATTTAACTTCTTCATGAAGTTCATTTAATAAAGATTGTTCATTATTTTCTAGAATATAATTAAAAATTTCTTGATTTTCATTTATTGATTTTTCTAATTTATTAAAATCATTTATTTTGTTTTCAATATTTTTAATTTCCTGAAATATTTTTTTTGCATTACTTTTTTCCCAAATGTTAGGGTCAGCACTCTTTGTTTTTAAATCTTCTAATTTATTTTTCAGAGAGTTATAGTCAAACTCCCCTCCTTATAAGATCAAAATTTGATCTTATTTTTTTTAAATTTAACTCTATGATCTCAAGATTTAACATATTTTAATCTACTGTAATAAACCACCTGTACCAGAAATGGAATTATTATTAAAATTTTCTAATCCATCTATAATATTAATATTCTCTGAGTATGGTTCAGATCCAAGAATAAAAGGCTCAACAATGCTATCTTGATTAGTAGATACATTACCACTGTAAGGATCAATTCTTACAAAACTTATTCCAGCTGGAATCCTAAATGGTTTTTTGTTCTTATTTATATTTATCTTTTCTGCTAATTTTTTAAATATTGGAACAGCAACACTAGAACCAGTTTGCTTATACCCAAGAGATTTTGGTTGATCATATCCTACATAAACACCTATAACTAAATCAGGTGTATATCCAATAAACCAGGCATCTTTATTCTTGTTTGTTGTTCCTGTTTTACCAGCAATCGGTACATTTAAATCTTTTAATTTTTTTGCTGTACCTCTTTTTATAACTCCTTCCATCATTGATGTAATTTGATAAGCTAATCTTGGATCAATAATAATATTTTTTGTTTCTTCTAAATTAGGTATTTTATTTTTCGTTGATATTGTTTGAATACTACATTCTAAACATTTTTTTAATCTAGTATCATAAATTTTTTTTCCATCTTTAGAATAAACACTTGTTATTAATTTAGGTTCGATTTTCTTTCCACCATTAGCAATGATTGCATATGCATTTGTTAATTCAACTAAAGTAACAACTCCAGAGCCAAGAGACATTGAAAGGTTTTCATCTAGGCCTTCGTTAATATCAAATTTATTAGCCATACTTAAAATTTTATTCATACCTATTCTATTAGCCAGTCTGACTGTCATAAGATTTCTTGACTTTTCTATTCCAGTTCTCATTGTTGTTAGGCCATAAAATTCATCTGTATAGTTAGATGGTTTCCATTTTGGAAGACCTGGGCCTTGATCAATTACATACGGAGCATCTAATATTAAAGTAGCAGGAGAATAACCCTCATCTAAAGCAGCTAAATAAACAATTGGTTTAAAAGCTGAACCAGGCTGCCTTTTAGCTTGTGTTGCTCTATTAAATTCACTTTTTTTAAAACTATATCCACCAGATAAGGCCAAGACATCACCAGTGTATGGATCTAAAACAATTATTGCTCCATTTACTCTAGGCTCTTGATTAATTATGTAAATATTATTTTTTTTTTCAACATAAATTATATCACCTTTTTTAAAACTTATATCTAAAAGCCAGTTATTAAATTCATTATCTAAATTAATTTCAAGTTTCATTTTATTTAGATCAAAGACTTTTAGTTTTTTTTGATATACTTTATCTATAATTACAGTTTTCCATTTAGGAAAAAGAGGATTCTCATTAATGTAATCGTTTTTTTTATTTAAAAAATTATCTAAATTTGTATTTTCAACAATACCATTCCACCCATTTCTTTTTTCAAATTCAATTAATCCTTCAATGAGACTAAGATTTGCATTTTTCTGTATACCAGAATCAAGGGTAGTTTTAATTACTAAACCTTCAGAATAAAGTTTTTCTTTACCAAATTTATTGAATAGTTCTTTTCTTATTTCCTCATAAAAATAATCAGCATCAGAAAATTCAATATCAATTCTTTCAAATACTTCAATAGGTTTATTTTTATAATCAAGATCTTTCCTTGTAATAAATCCATTAGAATACATTCTATCTATAACCCAATTTCTTCTATCAATAGCCTTTGAGTAATTTGTTTTTGGATTATAATTATTAGGAGCTTTAGGTAATGATGCCAAAAAAGCTATTTCATGAAGTTGAAGATCATAAATTGATTTATTAAAATAATTAAGACTAGCGGATCCAATTCCATAAGAACCATAACCTAAATAAATATCATTTAAATATAGTTCCAATATATCTTTTTTATCTAATATATTTTCTATTCTAATAGATAAAATTATTTCTTTTATTTTTCTAGAGTAACTCAACTCATTGCTAAGTAATAAATTTTTTACAACTTGTTGGGTAATTGTAGATGCCCCTACTACTCTTTTGTTCGAATTTATATTGATGATATTTGTAAGAAATGCTCTGAAGATTGCAATAATGTCTACACCATAATGATTGTAAAAATTTTTATCTTCAGAGGCTAGAAATGCATATTTAATATTTTTTGGTATTCTATCGACAGGAATAAAGATTCTTTCTTCAGTATAAAAACTCTTAAGAAGAAAACCATCAGAACTATAAATTCTAGAAGAAAGGTTCGGTTGATATTCTACAATTTTTTCATATGATGGTAATTCTGATGAATATCTCCAAAGTGTGTAAAAAATTATAAAAATTGAGATAAATCCAAATATAAATAGAAAAATTAATAATAATTTTATATAATTAATTAATTTAGACATATTAATATTCTACATTGTGAAATAGTTAAAAATATGACATTAGGCAAATATTATACATTATTCAAAAAATGATTTTAACATATAAAAATTTTTACGGAGTTTCGGCATTATGTCAAAAAATATACTTATTGATACCACAAATAACATTGAAACAAGAATTGCTGTAACAGATGATGGTAAACTTGATGATTTCGAAATTGAACCTAGCAAAAAAAATGCTGTAAAAGGTGATATTTATTTAGCTAAAATTTCAAGAATTGAGCCTTCCCTTCAGGCTGCTTTTGTTGATTTTGGAACTAATAGAAATGGTTTTCTACCTCTTACTGAAATACACCCAGATTATTTTAAGATTCCAGCAGCAGATGAATTGAAAATAAAAGAATTAAATGAAAAAATATATAAGCTTAATGAAGAGGAAGATAACAATGGTGAGAATGAGAATGAATTAGAGGATATTGAAGAAAATAATATTGAGACAAAATCTGAGGAAGAAGAAAATGGGAATGATAATGATAGCGTTATTTCAATTAAAAAAAGAAAAAATAAAAAATTAAGTCCAAAAAAAGAGTATTTTAACTTCTTTAGAAAATATAAAATTCAAGATGTAATACGTCCAAAACAAGTTTTACTTGTGCAAATTAACAAAGAGGAAAGAGGATTAAAAGGTGCCGCTTTAACGACCTATTTATCTTTTGCAGGGAGATATTGTGTTCTAATGCCAAATAGTATGAATAGCGATGGTATATCTAGAAAAATTGGAGACATAGAAGAAAGAAAAAAATTAAAAAAAATATTATCATCCGTTAAAATACCTGAAAAAATGTCTGTAATTGTCAGAACAGCTGGAATTGGAAGAACAAAAAAAGAAATATCTAAGGATCTATCATTTCTTGTAAGTCAATGGAATAAAATAAGAGAACTCACTTTAAAATCAGAAGCTCCAGAGATGATACACGAAGAAGGTAATATTTTAAAAAGAGCTATTAGAGACATGTTAAGTGAGGATGTAGAAAAGATTTTCGTAGAGGGAAAAGAAGGATACGATAAAGTCAAAAAAATTACCAAAAATCTAGCACCAACATTTGTTAAAAAAGTTAAACAATACAAATCTGAAGAAAACTCGCTATTTGCATCTAACAATATTGAAACTCAGATTAATGATCTTTTTAGTCTAAATGTTAAATTAAAATCTGGAGGATCAATTGTAATTAATACAACTGAAGCATTGGTTGCAGTAGATGTAAACTCCGGCAAAAATACATCAGAAAGAAATATTGAAAATACTGCCCTAAAAACAAATTTAGAAGCTGCAGTAGAGGTAGCTAGACAGCTTAGATTAAGAGATCTTGGAGGTTTGGTAGTTATAGATTTTATCGATATGGATGATTACCGAAATAATTTTAAAGTTGAAAAAAGTTTAAAAACTGCTCTTGTAAGAGACAGAGCGAGAGTTCAAGTTGGTAGAATAAGTATGTTTGGATTGATGGAACTATCTAGACAGAGATTAAGATCAAGCTTGATAGATAAATCATTTGAGAAATGTAATTATTGTAAAGGATCGGGATTAATATTAAATTCTTCATCAATTATAGATCAAATAATAAAAGTAATTAAAGAAAAAATCTCTGATAATAAAAATTCAATAATAAATGTAAAGTGTAATAGTGGTTTGGCAGAAAATTTATTAAATAATAAAAAGAGTGAGATTCATTCTTTGGAAAATAAATTTGAATCAAAAATTAATTTTTTCTTCAATCCACAATATTCTTTACATGATCCTTTAATTGAAATTGATGAAGATAATAATTCCTTAGGCCTTGAAAAAATAAGTGAAAAAAAGAAAAATAAAACTACTAAGGTTATTAAAAAAAAGAAAATAATAAAAACTAAAAAAAAGAAAGAAAGTCTCAAAGATAACAAAACAAATGATAATGAAATATATAAAGAAAATAAAATTGATATACAAAAAGATGTTGATTTAAGAGAGGGTGAAATAAATGAAGATGAAGAAAAAACTGGATGGTGGTCATAAAAAAATATCAATTTATTTGTTATTTTTTATTTTTTCTTCAAACATTAGTTATAGTTCACAAATACTAGATTATGAAACGGAAGAATTTGTTAAAGAAATTATTGAAGATATTACTGAAGTAAATAAAATAAATAAAAAAATTAATTTTAAAATAAATAATAGTAATGAAATAAATGCCTTTGTAGATATTAATAATGTAATACATATTAATTCTGGCTTAATTATTCATTGCTCAGATTATGTTGCTTTATTGTCAGTATTAGCTCATGAAGTTGGTCATATAGATCTAAATCATATTGCACTTAGAAAAAAAACAATAGAAAATACTAAAAAATATAATACCTTAGGCCTTTTATCTGTAATAGCTGGATCGGCATTAACTCAAAACCCTCTATTGTTACAAGGCAGTATAGTGACTTCAGCCGCATTATCAAATCAATATGTTGTTTTTAGTAAAGATCAAGAGATGGAAGCAGATTTATATGCACTAAAAACACTAAATTTACTAAAAACAAATTCTAAGTCTATTCAAACATTATTAGAAACAATTGAACAAAAATTGTTAGATCAGGGTTTTTCAAAAGATAAACAAAGAGTTAGTACACATCCATATTTTGAGGATAGGATTTTATTAATGAAAAACTTCGAAAAAAATAAAGAAAAAAATTTTAATGAAAGTTACAATCAAAGATTTAACTACATCAGAGCAAAATTTGTAGGTTATAGTGATAATGAAGAAGGATTAAGTCAATTAAATGAACCTTTTAAAGCTTATGCAGAATCAATTAAATTAGCTAGAAGTGGAAATCTAAAAATGTCTCTAAAGAATTTAAATGAAATAATTAAAAAAAATAATAATAATTTTCTACTAGAAACCAAAGCAGACATATTATTCTCTTATGGATATACAAAAGAAGCTAAAAAATTTTATAAAAAAAATTTAGAAAAATATCCATTAAATTATTATGCTCAAATTAGAATATTTGAAAATATAGAAATAAAAAATTTATCTAATAGTGATACAGAAATAATTTTTCAAAGTAATAAGGATCTTTTATATAAATTTTATAATAATAAAAATGTTCTTTTAACATATTTTGAACTAGCAAAAAAATTAAATAAAAATGAATGGTTGCAATTCATTAACTTTCTTTTATCAATTAATGATATTGAAAAAGAAGTTTTTGATATTGAAATAAAAAATTTTAAAAGCACTAAAGATAGTGATTTATTGAAATTTGTTAATATAATCCAGAATATAAATTAATGAACGGATCTCTGGTATATCAAGATTACATAAATTTAATTAATAAAAATTTAGTAATAACTGAAAATATTAGAAATAACCAAATACAACCATCAAGCATGGACTTGTCATTGAGTGAGGAATGCTATGAAGTTAAGCATAGCTTCTTATCCTATAATTCAAAAGTGAGAGACAAATTAAAAGATTTAGCCATTAAAAAAATAAATCTTAGTAAAGAATTTATATTTAGAAAAAACAAGACTTACATTGTTAAACTTAATGAAAGTCTTAATTTAAAAAATAATATATTTGGTCACTGCAACCCTAAAAGTAGTACTGGCAGATTAGATATTTTTTGCAGAACACTTGTTGATTATGCACAAGAATACGAAAAAATTCCTAAAAATTATAAAGGTGAGATATTTTTAGAAATAACATCAAGATCATTTAATGTATCTTTTAAAAAAAATAATTTTTTAAATCAATTAAGACTTGTAAATAAAAATCATAATTATTTGACTGATAAACAATTAATTAAGCTTAATAAAAAAATTTCAACTAAAACTAGAGACTATTTTAAAATTGATAACGGATTAAAGTTATCAGTTGATCTAGCTGGATCAAATATAATTGCTTACGTAGCCAAAAAACATACTCCGGTTCTAAATTTCTCTAAAATTAAATCTCATAAAATAAATGATTTTTGGAATGTAATTAGAAAAAACAATAAAAAATTAATAATTGAAAAAAACAAGTTTTATATTTTGAGATCAAAAGAGAAGGTTGTGATACCATCAAATTTAGCTGGTGAAATGATACCGTACGATACTGGCATTGGAGACTTCAGAGCGCATTATGCAGGTTTTTTTGATCCTGGTTTTGGTTTAGGTAGAGGGTCATATGCAGTTTTGGAAGTAAAAACAAATGAAGTACCTTTTTTATTAGAAGATGGTCAAACTATAGCTAGAATTAAATATGAAAAGTTGAACAAAAATAGTAATATTGTATACGGAAAAGATATTAAATCAAATTATCAAAATCAAGGTTTAAAATTAAGTAAGCATTTTAAATAGAATGAAAAAAATATTAATTATTAATGGCCCTAACTTAAATCTATTAGGTAATAGAGAAGATGATATTTATGGTAAGGACAGTTTAGATAAGATTAAATCTAATTGTGAAAAAAAAGGTATAGAGAAGAAATTAGAAATTATTTTTTTCCAATCTAATAATGAAGGTGAAATAATTGATAAAATTCATGAAGTAAATGATAAATTTGATGGTCTAATTATTAATCCAGCAGCATTTACTCACTCATCAATAGCCATTTTAGATTCATTGAGAGCAATAAATAAGCCCAAGATAGAAATTCATCTTTCAAATATTTATTCAAGAGAAGAGTATAGAAAAAAAAGTATTACTTCCGAAGGAGTGCATGGTTTAATATGTGGATTTGGTGGAAATAGTTATCTTCTAGGAATTGAAGCAATATGCAAATTAATTTATAAATAAGTATGACTAAAATAGATAAAACAGATTTAGAAAACATTAAGTTAATCGTTAAAGAATCAAAAATTAATAGTGTTGCTAAAATAAAAATAAAAAAAAATGATTATGAAATTGAGATTACCTCAAATGATTTCATTGAAAACAATGTTTCTGTTCAAAAAATAGAAAAAAATACTGAAGTTAAAGAGTTTGAAAATACAAATGATATTGTAAATGAAGATAATATTGTTAAATCTCCAATGGTAGGAGTTGCTTATCTTTCTGCTGACCCAAATTCACAACCTTATGTTAAAGTAGGTCAACATGTTAAAGCAGGTGATACTTTATTGTTAATTGAAGCAATGAAAACTTTTAATGAAATCAAAGCTCCTAGATCTGGTATTATCAAAAAAATAGTAACGTTGAATAGCCAGCCCGTTGAATATGGTGATACTCTTATAATTTTTGAATAATGTTCAAAAAGATATTGATTGCTAATAGAGGTGAAATTGCTTTACGTGTGCTTAGAGCCTGCAGAGAATTAGGAATAAAAACTGTAGCCATTCACTCTGATGTTGATGAAAATGCAATGCATGTAAGAATGGCAGATGAAAGTATTTGTGTAGGACCAGCCTCTGCTCAATCTAGTTATTTAAACATACCTGCAATTATAACTGCTGCAACATTAACTGATGTAGATGCAATTCATCCTGGATATGGTTTTTTAAGTGAAAATCAAAGATTTGCGGAAATTATTGAAGAACACAATTTTAAATTTATAGGGCCAAAATCGGAACATATCAAAATGATGGGTAACAAAATTGATGCTAAAAAAATAATGGATGAAACTGGAGTGCCAACAGTAAAAGGTATCAATGACTTAAGCGATAATAATAAAATTGAAGAATTTATAAAAAAAGTAAAATACCCAATTATAGTAAAAGCAGCGAGTGGTGGCGGTGGAAAAGGAATGAGAATTGTCACTGAAGAAGATGATTTGAATAAAGCTATAAATGAAGCAAAAATTGAAGCAAAAAAATCATTTAATGATGAAAATGTTTATTTAGAAAAATTTTTAACATCTCCTAAACATATTGAAATTCAAGTTCTTTGTGATTCATTTGGAAATGTTGTTACTCTTGGAGAAAGAGATTGCTCAATTCAAAGGAAGCATCAAAAACTTATTGAAGAAAGTCCAAGTTCAGTTCTAACAAATGAAAATAGAGAAAAAATTTCTGAACTTTGTAGAAAATCTATGAAGGAAATCGGATATGAAGGAGTTGGAACATTAGAATTTTTATATGAAAATAATGAATTTTATTTTATGGAGATGAATACACGATTACAAGTTGAACATCCAGTAACAGAAATGGTTACCGGAATAGATCTTGTTAAGGAGCAAATTCTCGTTGCTAATGGCGAAAAACTTTCAATTAGACAAGAAGATATAAAGCTAAAAGGTAGTTCAATTGAATGTCGAATTAATGCCGAACATCCAGAGAGTTTTATACCATCTCCTGGTAAAATAACACAATACCATCAACCTGGAGGATTAGGTATTCGAGTAGACTCAGCTGTTTACGATGGATACTCAATACCATCCCACTATGATAGTATGATTGGTAAGCTAATTACCTACGGCTCAACAAGATCAGAAGCTCTAAAAAAAATGAATAGAGCGCTAGAAGAATATGTAATTATGGGAATAAATACTAATATTCAACTACATCAAAAAATCATTCAAACTGATGAGTTTAAAAGAGGAAGTTACAACATTAATTTTATGTCAAATTTAATTGAGTAAAATAATTGATTTAGACAGCTTAATAGAATTTTATAAAAAAGCTTACTTTCCGATGGCTGATAGTAAGTATTCTGAAGAAATAAAATTTTATAAACCCAGACTAAGATTTATCATTCCAATTTCAAATTTTCATTATCCAAAAAAACTTTTTAGTGAGTTTAAAAAAACAAAATATAGTTTTAAAATTGATCAAAATTTTGCAAAAGTTATAGAGTTATGCAAAGAGATCAAAAGAAAAGATCAAGATACTTGGATTAATGAAATTATTTTGGATACATATATTGAATTACATAAAATTGGTAAATGTCACAGTGTAGAATGTTATGAAGATGATAATCTAATTGGTGGTTTATATGGTTTACATATAGGATCATGTTTTTTTGGTGAAAGTATGTTTAGTTTAAAAACCAATACAAGTAAGTTTTGTCTACTTTATTTATTAGCAATATTGAAAAAAAATAATTTTTCCATTTTAGATTCACAGTTTTTCAATCCTCATTTAGTTCAGTTTGGAGCATATGAGATAGAAACTGAAATTTATGAAAATAAACTAAAAGAAAGTTTAGAGATTGAAAGTTTTTTTTTGGAAATTAATAATTTTCAAGAAGTCTTATCGTTACTACAATCAACTAACCAAAGATCATAAATAGGATTTTCTAAAGGAGTAACATCGGGAGAAGAAGAAATCATCCAGCCTTTATAAATATTAGTATTTTCATTATTAATAGTATCGTAGACATCTAACAAAACATAATCTTCAGGAATTTCAGTCGGAGGAGTGCTACCGCAATACAAAACTTCAATATTTAAAGTTTCCCATGATATTTTAGAACTAACCAAAATATCTTTTGTAGAAACTTTATTAGTAGTTTTATTTAATAATTTAAAAGTAGCATATTTTTTTTCAATGGTCTCAGCAGAAACAGTTAGCGGTAGGAGAAAAAAAAATGTTACTCTAATTAGGAGTCCAAGATTTATATTCTTCTTCTTTTTTTTCTGGGTCATAATTTTTTGAAAGAGGATGAGATGATGGGAAATATGCATCACTAGTACCAGTCATATTTGGTTTATGATTTTTTTGCCATTTATATTTATGTGAATAGTCAAGTGGAGGATTATCAATCGATTTGTGAAGCCAGGCATGCCAGTGAGGTGGAATATTTGACGCTTCAATTTCGCCATTAAAAATTACCCATCTTTTTGCATTTAAATTTTTAAAATCTTTAGAGCTGCAGTAATATTTATTTCCTAATTCATCACTACCAACTAAGTTGCCCTTAAACCAAGTATAAATTTTTGTTCCTAATGACATTAATATTTCTATAAAGATTAATGGACTACTTTCCAATTAATTTTTTTATTAGCATAAAAATTCTTAACTTGAACATCTTTGTAACTAGATAATTCTGTCATTATCCATTCCTCTTTTTCTAATTTAATTTTTTTATCATTAATTGGAAAACTATAATGTTTTGCTCCATTAATTGAACAAAATATCTCTAAGTTATCAATTGCATTTTCTTGATCGAAAATTTCTGCGTATAATTCTAGTGAGCAAGGAGAGGAAAATATTCCTGGCTTGGATGACATATCTGGTTTTTTTTCTTGAATTGGATGTGGAGCTGAATCAGTACCTAAAAAAAATTTAGAATTATTGTGACATGCTGCTTTTCTTAATTCTATTAAATCTGTTTCGTTTTTAACAACTGGCATACAAAAATGATGGGGATTAATAGAGTCATCATGAAAAACATCTTTTTTTGTTAAAAGCATGTGGTGAGGTGTAATTGTTCCTGCAATATTCTCATTTTCTTTGACATAATTAACTCCATATGAAGTTGATACATGTTCAAGTGTAATTATTAAAAGGGGAAATTTTTTTCTAATAATTGTAAGTTCATCATCTATAAAATATTTTTCTCTGTCAAAAATGTCTATTTCTTCAGCTACTTTTTCACCATGAATTAATAATGGACTTTTTTCTTCTTCTAATATCTCTAAAAATTTAAAAATTTTTGAAATGTCACTTACCCCATGACTTGAGTTTGTAGTTGCATTAGAAGGATAAAGCTTAGATCCAAAGAATACTTTATTTTGAATACCTTTTCTAAAATCTTCTAAATCTAAATTTTCATTTAAATAACAAGGTATAAGTGGTTCAAAGTTATTACTAGATGCTTTATTTAAAAGTTCTTTATAAGCAGAAGCCTTAGCGGTATCTGTTATAGGAATTTCTGTATTTGGCATTGCTACACATCTTTTATTAATTCTTGAGGAGAAATTAGTTACCATTTCTAACATATCACCCTCTCTAAAATGTACATGCCAATCATCTGGCTGAATTATTTCAATATTTTTACTCACAATAATTATTTTTTTGCAATGTATTATAAATCTTTTCTACGCTTATAGAGTCCATATATGAAATTGTTTTATCAATATTTATACTTTTAAAATAGTCATAGCTTTCATTTGTTCTTATAACATGTGAATCTTTCATAAATGGACCATAAATCTCATCATTCGTTGGACCAAATAGAACTATAGACTTTAATTTTGTTGCTGAAGCCATATGTGATAAGCCTGAATCATTTCCTATAAATAATTTTGATTTCTTCATATATGCAGCAGTTTGAGTTAAAGATGCACCAAATAAATTAATTATCTTATTACCATCAATATTTTTTGTTATTTCATTAAAATAGAGTTTTTCTTCTAATGTTGAGCCAACTAAAATAAATTTAATATTTAAATTTTGAGATAAAATTTTAACTAATAATGAATTATATTTTTTTATACTCCAAATTTTTGGCTGCCAATTTCCACCTGGAAATATAACAAAATATTTAAAATTATTAGATAAATCATTTGTTGCTATTTTTTCTTCTTCTTTATTTGTTTCAATGAACAAATCCGAACAATCAAATCCAAAATAATCAGATAACTGCTGGATATGATTTAAAGTAGATTTTTTTTTAAAAATAAATTTTTTCTTATGTTTTAAAAAATAAGATAATAATGAGCTTCTAAAATCAATAATTATATCCCACTTCTTTCCATAACAATTAGAAATTATATCTAACCAATGCATGTTATATTTTTTTTTTGAAACAGTTATTATGGTTTCTACAGATTTAAAATTTTTAAAAATTGATTTAGCAGATGGGCCAATAACAAATGTAAATTTAGCTTCAGGATATTTATTACTAAAATATTTTATTACTCCAGTTGATAGAATTGTATCTCCAATAAGATTTGACGAAATAACAAGAATTTTCACAGAAATATTACACTTTTAATATATTCAATATATATTTAGATAATTATGAAAGATAAATACTTTTTTCATCATCTGAATTCAAGATTTTTTGAGATTTCTGGAAAAGATAGTAAATCATTTATTCAAAATTTAATTACCAATGACATTGAAAAATGTAAAGATAGATCAATTATTTATTCATGTCTATTAACACCTCAAGGTAAATTTTTAGCAGATTTTTTTATATTCAATATAAAAGAAAACTATATTTTTGAAACTAATAATAAATTTTATAGTAATTTATTAGGACGATTAAATATTTATAAACTTCGTTCCAATATAGAAATTAAAGAAATTAATTATCTATATTCTTATTCATTATTTAATATAGAGTATGAAGGAGATTATAAAATTTATTTAAATGATCCTAGAAATATAAACTTAGGTAAAAAACTTATAACGGATAAAAAAATTTTAATTAAAAAAGAGAAATTGAAAGAAATTAATGAAACACAATATCATGAAATTTTAATTAATCATACAACACCCTATTCACCATTTGATATTTTAGAAAATAAATCTTTATTATTAGAAAATAATTTTGATAATTTAAATGCTATTGATTGGAATAAAGGATGCTATGTGGGTCAAGAAATTACTGCAAGAATGAAATACCGTGGATTACTCAAGAAAAAACTTTACGCTTTAAAAATAAAAAGTGGAAATGTGCTAGAGGGAGAAGAGTTGATAGTAGATAATAAAAAAATAGGTACAATTGTATCAAAAGCAAATTCAAATATTTTTGCAGCATTAAATATTAATTTTGTTAATGAAATAAAAAATAAAAATCAAAATTTAGTAATTAATGATTCATTATCTTTTGATTTTTTAAACTGAAAATTTTTTTCTATAAAAGCTTACTGGAATGATTAAAATCATAAAAATTATTAACATTGGAACAAATATATTATTAATTCCATAGTTGTTTGCTATAAATCCTAATGAAGCTGGAGCCCCTATAAATGTTCCGTAAACTGCAATTGAAATTATTGTTATCCCTACTCCACTGTCAATTCCTTCAATTTTTCCAGCTAAACTATATGCGATAGGAACAATTGAAGATGCTCCAATACCTAATAATGAAAAACCAATAATAGCTGCATAAATACTGCTAAAATTAGATAAAATTATTAAACTTATAATCGTCGATAAAAATAAAAAGAAAATCAAAAGAAAAACTCCGATTTTATCTCTAACCCAATCACCACTAAATCTTCCGATAACCATAAAAATATTAAAACTTAGAGTTGCTAAGCCAATATAGAAACCATCAACTTGAATAAAATCTCTCATATAGAGAGCTCCCCATGCATCAACACTTCCTTCCGTTAGAGCGTTTGCCATTGCAATTAATGCTAATAAAAAAATAAGTAGGGGCCAAATAAAAAATATATTTTTTTGACTGGAGTCTTCTGATTTGGTTTCAACTTGTGACTCTAAACAAAGTACAAAATACAAACTCAAAGGAAGAAGAATGATGACATACAAAAGTATATTAAAAATAAAAGAATAATTCCACTCTAGTAAAAAGCTTGTAATTAGAGATCCAAATAAAACTCCAAGACTCCAAAATGCATGAAACCCTGACATCATTGATTTTTTTTCTCTAACTTCTAAATTTGATGCATAAACATTGCAGGCTATTTCGAATGCACCATAACTCATACCAAAAACAAATGAGAAAACCATAAAAAGCCATAACTCTTGAATGAAAGGTACTGGCAACCACAAACAACCTTCGGCAATTAAGGTAAATGTTAAAATAGATTTTGTAGAAGTTTTCAGAATAAGAGCATTTGCAAAAATCATTGCAACAATTGAACCAATTGCAAATGATAACATAATATATCCAACACCAACATAATCAGTTTGAAGTTGATCCTTTATGGTAGGTATCCTAATAGCCCATAAACCTACATAACAAGCAGTTATAAAAAATATAATTTTTATTGCATGAATATCACTAATTTTTTTCATACAATTTTATTAATTAAAATATTTTTTGTAATATTCAGATAAATTTTCGATAGAAACTCTTTCCTGTTTCATAGTATCTCTATCCCTAACAGTAACACTTTTATCTTCTAGAGTTTCAAAATCTACAGTTAAACAAATTGGTGTTCCTATTTCATCATGTCTTCTATAATTCTTACCAATGTTTCCTGAATTTTCTAAAACAACTCTTCCCAATCCTAATTTCTGTAGATTAGATTTTATTTCTTTAGATAGATTAACTAATTCCTCATTATTCTTTTTGAGAGGAATAACTGCTGCTTTAATAGGTGAAAGATGAGGTTTTAGAGATAAAAGAATTCTTTTATTATCTTTATCTACATTTTCTTCACGATAAGCTTCATTTAACAAAGCAAGAACTCCTCTATCAACACCAGCTGATGGCTCAATTACGTAAGGAATATACCATTTTTTTTCTTCTAAATCTTGAACAGCTAATTTTGTAGTTGAAGAGGAGTTTTTCATAACTTCTGATGTAATTTTAAAATCATTTTGATTTTTAGTATGAGAACCTAAGTCAAAGTCAGTTCTATTGGCCACCCCTTCTAGTTCCTCTTCACCGTGGGGAAACACATAATTGATATCAACAGTTCTTTTTGAGTAGTGAGCTAATTCATTTTTTTCTACTTCAATTTTTTTTAAATTTTCTTTTTTTATTCCTTGATTAACCCACCATTCTATTCTTTTATTTATCCAATATTCATGCCATTTATCATCAGTACCTGGTTTAACAAAAAACTCTAATTCCATTTGTTCAAACTCTCTAACTCTAAAGATAAAATTACGAGGTGTTATTTCATTTCTAAATGCTTTTCCCATTTGTGCGATACCAAAAGGAACAGTTCTTGAAGTTGAATCTAATATATTTTTAAAATTAGTAAAAATTTGCTGACACGTTTCTGGTCTTAAATATGCAAATGACGAACCATCATCTACTGGCCCAATTGCAGTTTTAAACATTAAATTAAAAGGTCTTGGCTCAGTAAGATCTTCCGATTTACAATTTGGGCATTTATTATTTTCTAATAATTGATCTGCTCTCCACCTTGATTTACATGCACGACAATCAACTAGAGGATCGGTAAAAGTATCTTCATGACCTGAATGTTTTAATACTATAGGAGAACTTAAAATTGAGGCATCCAAACCTTCGGTATCATCTCGTTCATATACCATTGATTTCCACCAAGCTTGTTTAAGATTATTTTTGAATTCAACGCCCATTGGTCCATAATCATATAACCCCTTAATTCCACCATAGATGTCATTTGATTGAAATAGAAAACCTCTTCTTTTACAGAGAGAAACTAACTCTTCCATTGTTTGTGCAGTCATATAACTCTTAATCTTTTGGTTTATATTCTTTCGTTCTTGGATCTTTCTCTAAATCGATTACTGAGTCATTATTTACTTTATTATTAGTGAATTTGTCTTGTTTTTTTTTCTTAAATCTTAAAAATAATAAAATAGAAGCTAAAATTACAACTAAAACTAGAAGTTTCATTACAAACCAAACCTAGAAAACATAATTCGTTCTTCAATTTTATTTAAAATTTCATCAGAATTAAATATTGAAGAAGAAAACCTACGTTGTAAAAATGATTTTTTTTGACTGATTATTTTAATTTTAATTTTTTTTCCAAACTTCTCTTCTAAAATTGGTTTTATTGCACCAATACCATCTGCTAAACCTAAATCTATAGCTTTATTACCAACCCAAAATAAACCAGAAAAGATGTCATCTAATTTATTCTGATCAAGTTTTGAACCTCTTCTATCTTTTACATAATTAATAAAATTATCATGAATTTGTTCTTGAATATTTTTTAATCTATCAATGTCTTCCTGTTTTTCTTCTTTGAAAGGATCAAGAAAACTTTTACTTTTTCCAGAAGTATACACTCTTCTTTCAATTCCAACTTTTTTTAGAAGATCAACAAAACCAAAACCTGGTGAAATAACACCTATTGATCCAATAACAGAGTTTTGATCAATATATATTTCATCAGCAGCACATGCTAACCAATAACCACCAGAAGCTGCAACATCTTCAACGAATGCTAAAACTTTTTTGTTTTGTTCCTTAGCCAGATCAATGATCCTTTTTGCTATTAAAGAGGATTGTGTAGGAGAACCTCCAGGTGAATTAATGACCAAACATACAACAGGAGATTTTTTATCAGCAAATAACTTATCAATTAACTTTTCTAAATTATTGATTGCTAAACCGGAACCTGTTAGGCCAGACTGTGATGATATAATGCCAGATAAACGTAAAACTGGTATTGTAGTACTCTTTGAAAATAACCTTTTAAACATAATATCTAATAACAAATGTTAATCTTTTCTTAAAGCGTTATGTAGCATTTGTTTGTAATTTTGGTAATTTGAGTTTAAGTGCGTCAATTAAGTTAATGAATTAACATAATATTCTAATAGTTAAACAATATGGATAATGTTCTTCCACTTATAAAAAAAGATTTTTCATTTGAAGATGAAATTAGAGAATTAACAGATCTATGCAAAGAAGATTTAGTATCCGTAAACACCATAATTCTTGATAAATTAGATAGTAATGTACCTTTAGTTCATGAAGTTGGGAAATACCTTATCTTATCAGGTGGTAAAAGATTACGACCTCTTTTAACAGTTTCAAGTTTTTATATGACAAGAAATGGAATTAGTGAAATTGAAAATAAAATGAATCATATCGGTCTATCTGCGGCAGTAGAATTTATTCACACAGCAACACTATTACATGATGATGTAATAGATGAGAGTAAACAAAGACGAGGAAAACCTACAGCAAATGTTAAATGGAAAAATAAAACAAGTGTATTAGTTGGTGATTTTTTATTCAGTAGAGCTTTTCAACTAATGACAAAATATGGAAATACTGAAACGTTAAAAATATTAGCAGATACTAGTGTTGTAATTTCTGAAGGAGAAGTTTTAGAACTTGTTAATGATAAAAATTTAGAAATAAATGAAAATATTTATTTTGAAGTTGTAAATGCAAAGACTGCCTCTTTATTTAGTGCAGCATGTCAAGTAGGATCAATTAGTGGTCTTGGAACAGAAGCTGAGGTTAATGCATTGAAATCATTTGGAACAAACTTTGGCATGACTTTTCAATTAATTGACGATGCTATTGATTATTCTTCAAACAAAAAAATATTAGGAAAAAATACTGGAGATGATTTTAAAGAAGGTAAAATTACTCTTCCAATAATTTTAGCTTATGGAAGATCAAATGATAAAGAAAAAAAGTTTTGGGAAAGAACAATATCTGATCTTAACCAAAATGATGGTGATTTTGAAATGGCTTTAGAAATAATAAATAAATACCAATGTATTGAGGATACTCTAACAAGAGCTAATCACTTTTCAAATGTAGCTGTAGACTCAGTTGATATATTTAAAGATAACATCTACAAAGAAAAATTAGTATCTCTTGTCACAAAAAGTGTTTCAAGAATTTATTAATTAATATTCCTCATAAGATTTTACCTCTATTAATTCAGAGCCAAAGGTTTTATTAATATCATTTTTTACTTTTGCTCTTTCATCATTTGTAAAATAGACACTTCTAGCTAAATCAATAAATGATTGATCAAATAATTTTTTTCTTTCGCACTCTCTAATATCATCTTCTATATTCCAAAGTTTAGAATTAATGTTTATCAAATTTTCTAAATAGTTATTTATTTCTTCTTGTTGGACATAATTCATCAATGTCTTTTGGAGAAAAGCTAATTCTTTTTTGACATGATCAAGCTTAGTTTCATCAGTTATATTTTTCTGTTTAATAATTAATATAGAAATTTTATCTACAAGTTCGCCAAGCGATATAGGAGTATTAATAAGCATTAAATTCTTTCATAAATATCTTCGTACCTTTTAATATCATTTTCATTAAGATTATCACCGTACCACATTTCTATAATAACTAAATCACGATCTTTTCTATTAGCCATTCTATGAATTGCCCCTTTAGGAATAAAAATGTTCTCATTTTCTTTTAAATTAATTACTTTTTTGTCAATTGTGACTTCAGCTTCTCCTTCAGCTATAATCCAATGCTCAGATCTATGCTCATGACTTTGAAGAGATAAAACTCCTCCTGGTTTTACAAAAATTTTTTTTACTAGGAATTTTTTACCTGACTTTAGTATCTCAAATGATCCCCAAGGTTTTTCTGTGATAGAATTCATTATGAATGTTTATTTATATATTATATACCTCTTTATAAATGATAAAAATATCTCCATCAATATTATCAGCAGATATTCTTAAATTAGAAGAAGAGGTTAGATCTTTAGATCTAAATGGAGCTGATTATATTCATATAGACATCATGGATGGCCACTATGTCCCCAATATTACTTTTGGACCAAATATAGTTAAATCATTAAGAAAGGTTACCTCTAAAATTTTAGATGTGCATCTCATGATTAAACCGGTAAAGAAATATATCAATGAATTTATACAAGCTGGCTCAGATATCATTACTTTTCATCCTGAGGCTGATGATAACCCAGAAGAAATTATTAAAATGATAAGTGATGCTGAAATTAAAGCAGGAATAGCCATTCACCCTAAGGTAAATATTGCAGATATTGATCATTTATTAAGTAAAGTGCAACAAATAATAGTTATGACAGTCACACCTGGTTTTGGTGGTCAAAAATTTATGCATGAGCAAGTGAAAAAAATTAAAGATTTAGATGAAATTAGAAAAAATAATAATTATAACTATGAGATAGCTGTTGATGGTGGAGTAAATAATGAAAATGCAAAAATATGTAAAGATAATGGAGCTGATTTGTTAGCAGTAGGATCTTATTTATTATCTCAAAATCAAAATAACTATAAAGAAATTATAAATTCCTTAAGATAATGGATTGGGATAAATTAAAATCATTTTACGAAATTGCAATCTCAAGAAGCATTTCTAAGGCAAGTGCTAAACTAAATATCAGTCAATCTGCACTTAGTAGACAAATACAAGATCTTGAATACGATTTAAAGACACCTTTGTTTATAAGACATCAAAAAGGTGTAAGGTTAACAGAGCAAGGTGAAAATTTATTTAATACTGTAAATCAAATTAATTTTTCAATTTCTGATTTTGAAAAAAAATTATTAGATAAAAAAACTAAACCAGTAGGAAAATTAACCGTAAGCACAACTGTTGGTTTTGGATCAGCGTGGCTCACACCAAGAATAACCAAATTTGCTAATCAATACCCTGAGATAGATGTAAATTTAATTATGAGTGATGAAGAAGTTGATTTATCTGCAAGAGTTGCTGATGTTGCAGTTAGAGTAAAGAAACCAACGCAAGCAAATTTAATTTTTAAAAAATTTGTTAATTTTCATAACCACATTTATGGTTCATCAGATTACTTGCAAAAAAGTGGAATACCAAGAAATGTAAATGATTTAGATAAACATGATTTAATTTGCTTTGGAGCTGGATTACCTTCTCCTGTTTCTAATATTGATTGGATATTAAAAATTGGAAAAGAAGGAACAAAAAGACGACCTAAATTTAGAGTAAATAGTATTTACGCGATGTCACTTGCAATTGAAAAAGGTGGAGGTTTAGCATCTTTACCTGATTACATGGTTGCAGACAAACCTCAGCTTGTACGTGTTCTACCAAACTTAGAAGGTCCATCATATCAAACATACTTTGTTTATTCTGAATCTTTTAAAAACGATAGAAGACTTGAAGTTTTTAGGGATTTTTTATTTAATGAAGCTAAAGATTGGCATTATTAGTCTTTGACTTAATTTTTTATTTTTGTATACCATATCTACATTATGGGATATCCAAAAAAACATAGAGGAAGACGTAAAAGAGGCTCTAAATATAGAAGAAACAAAAAGCGTCAAAAGAAGAAATAATTAATACATACCTTCTTTTTTAAAATTTAATTGAACATATATATATATAATGTTTAAATTTTTCACTGAACCAAAATGGTATGTATGGGCTTATGTAGGCTCCGTAGTCATTCTTACTTCTATATGGGTTCAAGTTCAGATTGATGTGCAGATTAACGAATGGTTTGGTGAATTTTATGATATGATACAAAAAGCACTTGGGACACCAAATGCTATAACTATGCAAGAATACATGGGTGCATTATTTAGTTTTGCTCAACTTGCTGCTATTTCAATTGCATTAGGACTAGCAATTTCATTCCTAACATCTCATTTTCTTTTTAGATGGAGAACAGCAATGGTCGAGTGGTACCATAGTGTTTATGATCAAGCCAGAACTATCGAAGGTGCAAGTCAAAGGGTTCAAGAAGATACCATAAAGTTCAGTAGAATTATGGAGGGTCTTGGAACGAGCTTAATTGAGTCAGTTCTTGTACTAGTAGAGTTCTTCCCTCTATTAATGACTCTTTCAGTTGGTATACCGATCTTGTGGTTTGGTGACTGGCAGTATGGTTTAGTATCTGGAGCATTTATATGGGCAGTAGGTGGTACAATTTTAATGATTGTACTAGCATGGCTATTAAGATTAGTAGGGATTGAATATGATCTTCAAAAAAAAGAAGCAGCTTACAGAAAAATTTTGGTTATTGCTGAAGACGATGGAAGTATTAGACCTAAATCTTTAGAAGAACTTTTTGATGGTGTAAGGCAAATTCATTTCAAAAGTTATTTGTACTATCTCTATTTTAGTATTGGGAGATTAGCTTATCTACAAGCTAACGTTCTTGCTGCTTACATTTTTTTAGCACCAGCAATTGTAGCTGGAGTAATGACACTCGGTGTTATGCAACAAATTATAAGAGCTTTCGGAAGAGTAGAAGGTTCACTACAATATTTATTCAGAGCATGGCCTACAATTATTGAACTTGCTAGTGTCTATAAAAGATTAAGAGAATTTGAGAATAAAATAGAAAAAAACATTCAGGATGAAAAAACTGGTATAGTACGTTAGTGATTTTTCTAGCATTTATTATTATACCAATAATAGAAATATGCATTTTCATAACAATTGGCTCTAATATTGGAATTTTAAATACTATCGCAATTATAATAACTACTGCTTTAGTGGGAATATTTCTTGTTCGTAGACAAGGGATTAAATTGCTATTTGATGCACAACGAAACTTATCACAAGGGGTAATGCCTACTGAAGAAATAAAGGGAGGTATTTTCTTATTAGTATCAGGTTTACTTTTAATTACTCCTGGGTTCTTTACTGATTTTATTGGTTTTGCCGTCTTTTTAAAGCCAGTTCAAAATATAATTGCAGCTCAAGCAAAAAAATATTTTAACTCACGTATTCGCTATTAAAGGGTCGATCTTATTAATTAACTCCTTTAAGAATAATACCAACTTATTATTTTGCGGATTATCAATTTGTTTTAACGGTGGAACAATATTATTCCAATCAGTGATATTGTCAGCAATTGAAAAATAAGCCTTCATTAAACTTATTGGTTCTGCTGAGGTCAATGTTTTTCTAATTTCAGCTTGTAAATTTTGTAATTCATCAAAATTTTTAATATTTTTTTCATTTTTAAAATTTTTCAAAATAAAACAGAGTAACTTACCTGATACGTTGGTACCTGCAGTTATAGCTCCAGCCCCTCCCCGTCTTGCAACGTTTAAAGCAAGAGTATCGTGTCCACAAAAAACTGCAAAATCATTGAAATACTTAATTGTTTTCAACATATTATCATAATCTCCACTTGAGTCTTTTAGCCCAACAACATTATTTGGATATAATTTCAATAAAGTTTCAATGACTTTGAAATTAATTGGAACATATGTATTTTGAGGAATATGATAAAGTATATACTGAAAGTTATTATCATCTACACTTTCAATAATATTTCTATAATAATTTAATACACCATCATCTGAAACATTTTTGTAGAAAAAAGGTGGAAGGATTAAGACTGCTCTTACATTCATTTTTGAAGCGTGTTGAGTCATTGAAATTGCATCTTTCAATGAACTAGATCCAGTTCCTGGTATTAGGACCTTAGGATCAATTTTATTTTCTATAAGAAATTCGATATTATTTCTTTTTTCAATTATACTAAATGAGTTTGCTTCACCAGTTGTGCCAAAAATAGCAAGACCATCATGACCCTGTCTCATAAGATACTGACAATGACGCAAATAAAGATCCTGATTGATAGTAAGATCTTTTTTAACTGGGGTTAAAGATGCACTGAAAACTCCATTTATCTTAAGCATAGAAGTATAATAGTATAAAACCTAGAATAACTCTATAAATAATAAATATATTAAAGGTTGAACTTTGTATTATTCGCATCATTATGTTAATTGATAGTAGTGCAGTAATAAATGAAACAAATGCTGCAAATAATGATTGGTATAAATTTATATTTACCTTAGCACTACTCATAAAATCTAAACTTGTTAAAACTAAGGATGCTAAAATAATGGGAATGGATAAAAGCATAGAAAATATTGCTGCAGAAGATCTATCAAATCCTAGGAAACGTGCTCCAGTAATTGTAACACCTGCTCTACTTGCCCCAGGTATAAAAGCTAAAACTTGAAATACACCAATGATAAAGGCCTGCACATAACTCATATTTTCCCAGGAAGATATTTTCATCTTAAAATGATCTGCTACAAATAATAGTGCAGCAAATACAATACTTGTTACAGCAACAACTTTGATATCTCTGAAAAATAATTGAACAAAATCAAAAATAAAAAATCCCACTATAACTGCAGGTATGGTTGCAATAATAATTTTAATTAAATTATCATTTTGATTAATCTGAAAAGAAAAAAAACTCTTAATTAATACTTTTATATGTGGCCTTAAATAAATTAAAACTGCTAATAATGTTCCAACATGAACAGCAACATCCGTAAAAAGACCTTGATCTTGCCAACTTGTTAATTCTGATACAAGAACTAAATGCCCAGAAGAACTAATTGGCAAAAATTCAGTTAAGCCTTGGACAATGCCAATTATAAAATATTGAAGCTCAAACATTAACCAAAAATTATTTTGCTCAGTTCTTTGCCACTAGGAAGAGGTTCAGCATTTTTATTAGAAAAATATTTCTCCATAAAATTTAAATAAACATTATAATCTTTTAATATTTGCATTTTTTTAAGTTTATTTTCATCATCACTGTCTTCCATTTTAACTAATTCCGTATCAGTTTGCGACATTGCTTCTGGTATTGTCGTAAAAGGCCTCTCCTGATTAATAACTAACCTTTCATGTAACTCCCGGTGAATCATTTTAAAATCTTCTTTTGATAGAGTTTTTGGACTTTCATCAAATATAAGTCTTTTTAAAATAAAGTTTGCTCTTGGTTCTTTAATTGAAAGAGCTATTTTATATTTTTCATTCCAGTCGTTTTGTTCATGAAATTTAGCTATTTCTGTTGATTGTTTAAAATCAAGAAAAGCATTTGCTGCACTTTCAGGAAATACATTATCTTGAGATTTTTCATCTTCTTTTTCAATACGCCTATCAATCTCCATAAGTTTAAACTTGTCTGCTAAATCTTTATTTTTGAATACTATTTTAGCTCTTTCATTTAGTACATCTGAACCAATCTCATCGTATGGTTCATAACTAGAAGCAATCTTACCTGGTAGAATAATAGGATGCTGATTAGTAATAACGTATCTATTTTTCCTTTTGATAAGTTTTTTAAATTCCTCAGAATTAGCTTCTAATAATAGACTCGGGTCATGAGCTAAATCAATTGCGTGAAACCAACCATTATATTGTGACTCACATACCATTGACAATGCTTGAAGTTTAATTCTTCCACCAAAACTTGTCATAAAACAAAAACCTTTATTTTTATTTATATATTCAATGGCATCTTCTTTATTCATTGTCATTTGAAGCTGATTCCAATTAGTTGTGTCTGCTTTGTTAATATATTTTGTCAGAGCAATCGATGTCTTAACATCTGAATATGCATCGTGAGCAAATTCAACAGGCAAGTTGTTCATCTCTGCAATTTTTTCTAATTTAAAACTAGGATTACCTCTTTCCGTTAAAGGTGTTTTTATACTTGATGGGTTGATGGCATATAAACCTCTCGCTAAATTTAATGTATCTCCTCTACTTTTTCTTGTTACATAAGGATAAAACATATGACTAAATAAATTGTATTCGAGAACTGACTCATCAAACTCTATTATGTTGTGTCCTATAAAAGTAGAACTTGGATCATCTTTTTTCCATTCATCAAAAGTTTCATTAATTTTTTTCATTAATTCGTAAGATGATTGAGGAGCATCAAGTGCCTCTCTCATACCTTTAAGTGTTGTTATTAATGCACCAGGTTGAGAAATCACTGATGTTCGAGGTCTGCAGAACTCATTCATATTTTGATTTGTTTGATTAAACTTGGAGTCAGTAACTATTGCAGCAATTTGCATTATCTGCTCCCATTTTGGAGTAGTGCCAAAAGCAGTTGGATATTCTTTCTTACCTCTTCCTGAAGTTTCTAAATCGTAAAATATATATTTTGACACTGATAAATAACCTTATTGGTATTTATAGACTATTAATTATCTCTTTTGGACCAATAAAAATGATAGAAAAGAGTAGCAGCGATAGCAACAAAAAGAGAGACAAAGGCTACATAAATTATAGTTGCGATTGCCCAGTAAGCTAGGGCTATTAAAAGACCAATAGCTGTAATCCCAGCCCAAAAATAGATTAGTCTTTCTAAAAATAATTGCATAAAGATTCTATTATACAATAATTATAGAAGTTTATCAATTTCCTCTCGAGAAGGCATAGAATTTGCTGTACCAATTTTAGTCGTTGATAAGCCAGCTGTAGCACTAGCAAATTTTAGAGCATTTTTAATATTTTGACCCTCAGTAAGTGCTGCAGCAAAACCCGCATTGAAAGCATCGCCAGCACCAGTTGTGTCGACTACTGGATTTGCAAGATTAGCTACAGGTAAAGAAAATTTTTCTTCATTGTTGGCAAAAAAAGCTCCTTTTTCTCCAAGAGTAATAACGACATTTTTAATTCCTTTTTCTAATAATTGCATTGCAGCTTTTTCAGCATCCTCATGAGTTTCAACATTGTGATCAACATAAAAACTTGCTTCCGTTTCATTTGGTGTAAAATAATCAATCATAGAAAATAAAGATTCATCTATTTCAGCAGCTGGAGCAGGATTTAAAATTGTTTTTACATTTAAACTATGTGCTTTTTTTAATGCATAGGTAACGACATCCTTTGGTGCCTCTAGTTGTGTAAGAAATATACTTGAGTTTTTAATTGCCTCCTCTGCTTTATTTATATCTTCAATAGTAATTGCACCTGCTGCACCTGGAAAAACATTAATAGCATTAGCTCCAGTTCCTTCATTTACAAGTATGCCTGCAGCACCAGTCGAATGATCTCTTGAAATAATAACATTGCTATAATCAACACCAGAATTTTCATAAATCTTTGTTGCCATTGAGCCGAATTGATCCTCACCAATCTTAGAAATAAAAAAAGTTTTTGCACCAGCTTTGGCTGCAGCTACAGCTTGGTTTGATCCTTTTCCACCAGGACCAATAACAAAATTTTTACCAAGAATAGTTTCACCCTCTACTGGAATTTTTTCTCCAAAAAAAACAAGGTCTGCAACAAATATACCAAGAATACTAATCGACATAATTATTTATCGATTATCCAAACAGTTCCATCTGGTTTAATAACACCTTTTGTTAAAATAAAATTACAGTAAGGTCGTCTTTCACTTGTCGTAATATATGCATAGGTTGACCTTGATTGCTTATAAAATTCTTGTCTTTCGTATGAACCAATTTTCCAATGATCTCCTGATACCTCTTTAATTGCATCAATTACTTCTTTATTCGCATCATTAATTTCATCTGGTTGACTATCAACTTCCATTCGGTGAACAGCTGAGTCTACGAAACTATCCAATGGAAAAACAGATAAAACAGCTCTTATGACAGTTGTCATATCAAGGCCGTCTAACCGGTGTACTCTGTTATGATTAGAGTGAGCAGGATAATTAATATCGGATATAACAAGTCTATCACCATGACCCATTTCACGTAATGTTTTTAATATATCAGGACTTAAAATAGGATCGACGTTAATTAACATATTTTTAGTATATCACTCTCCGTAGGGGATCCAAATATTTTTTACTTGTGTACTTTGATATAAAAACTCTTCTAAGAAATCTTCTTCTTTGGAAGACCAATCAAGATTTTTAGATTGTGGGCACCAACTTCTCTTTAAATTTGAAGTTGTACTTTGAATAACCTTCAAACGCTCATTATTATTTTCACTAAAATACCAAATACCATCAATATTTTCATGTTCAGCTAAGATTTTATTCAAACTATTTTGTTTAGTTGTAAGGATATTAATATACCCTGCTGGAACATCAGAGGTTTCAAGTAGTTGATATAATTCTGTTGCTAAGAGAGAAGTGTTTTGACCTGGAATAATAATACTAGCATTACCTGCAGCAAAATTTGCTCCTAATGTAGTAATTAAACTTAATAGTGGAAAATCATTATTTAAAATATTTGCAACAACACCTATAGGCTCTTTAACAGCTAGTGTTAATCCTCTTATAGGAGGGTTATGTATAGAGCCTTCGAACTTATCAGCCATAGCACCGTAATAAAATAATCTTTCAATTGAATGATCAAATTCCTTTTCCGCATCTTTTTGAGAAATACCTATTAAAGATGATAGTAAACTAGAAAAGGTATTTTTTCGGTCTTGTAAATTTTCAGCTAAGTAATAAAGAATTTGGGCTCTATTAAAGTTAGTAGAAGATTTGCTAACTGCTTTAGATGCAACCTCGACTGTATCTCTTACATCTTTGCGATTTGCGTTTGGAACATCACAAATAAAATTATTATTAGCATCATAAGAAGAAAAGGAATAACCACTATCAGGTCTTTTTTGTTTACCACCAATATATAATTTTGGAGTTCTATCGATAGAATTAGATGTTTGACTTTTAGATAATTTCTTTCCTCTTTTAGACTTTGAAAGAGGAAGTGGTAATTTTGAATATGCTCTAATACCTTCTGAGCCACCTTCTCTTCCAAAACCACTTTCTTTGTATCCCCCAAAACCACACGCAGCATCAAATAAGTTTGTAGAATTTATCCAGATGACTCCAGCTTTTACTTTTGGGGCAATATCTAAGGCTAAGTTAATATTTTCAGACCAAATACTTGCCGCGAGTCCGTATGGCGTATTATTTGCAATGGATACAGCTTCACTAGGCGTTCTAAATGTCATTGTTGTTAAAACTGGCCCAAATATTTCTACTTGAGCAATAAAAGATGACGGTGTTACATTTGTAAATAAAGATGGAGGATAAAATAAACCATTTGTTGGACATGACCATGAGGGTTGCCATAATTTATTTCCATCCTTTTGTGCTTTATTTACTAAAGAATTAATTTTTTTAAGTTGAATAGGAGCTACTATAGCTCCAATATCTATAGACTTATCTAATGGATCACCAACACGAAGTTTTTCCATTCTTTTCTTAAGTTTTTGGATAAATTTTTTCTCAATACTTTCTTGTACTAAGAGTCTTGATCCCGCACAACATACCTGACCTTGGTTAAACCAAATCGCATCAACGACACCTTCTATGGCGCTATCTAAATCAGCATCTTCAAAAACAATAAAAGGTGATTTGCCCCCAAGTTCCATTGTCATTTTTTTATCTGGATTAGTATTTGTTTGAATTATTTTCTTTCCAACTTCAGTTGATCCAGTAAAGGCAATTTTTTTAATATCTTTATGCGATGTAATATATTCTCCAGTAGAACCATCTCCTGTAATAATATTTATTACACCTTGTGGAATTTTAGCTTTTTCACAAAGTTCTGCAAAATAAAGAGCGCTTAGAGAGGTATACTCTGCAGGTTTTAACACAACTGTATTTCCAAGAGCAATTGCGGGGGCTATTTTCCATGCTAACATTAATAAAGGAAAGTTCCACGGTATAATTTGCCCAACAACACCAATAGAGTCATCAGAGTTGTTTGTATTCCTAGCAGCCCACCCAGCATGATAATAAAAATGTCTAGCTACAAGTGGAATGTCTATATCCCTTGTTTCTCTTATAGGCTTACCATTATCAATGGTCTCTAAAACAGAAATAAACCTAGAATTTTTCTGTATTAGACGTGCGAGAGCATATAAATATTTTGATCGATCAAAAGATGAAAGTTTTGACCATTTGATATGAGCTTTTTTAGCAGCACTCACTGCAGTATTTACATCTTTTTTCGAAGCAACAGACAATGTTGCTATTTTTTTATTTGTAGAAGGGTTAATTATATTTAATTTTTTTGAGCTAGACGATTTTAAAAATTTACCATTAATAAAATGATTATTTGGATTTTTTAAATTTTTTATCCAACTGTTAACTTCTTTGCTGTCTTCTGGTGCTGGTCCATAAGATATATTTTGAAAATTTTTAATAACTTTATCCATATTATCCTATTGCAAGTTTCTCTTTATTTGCATACCTGCCACTAGTGTAGTGATAGAGTTGTCTTTCTATATCAATTAATAAACTAGAAGCACCAATTCGCAATAATTTAGGATTAACCCATTCAAATCCTAGCTCTTCAGCAACCAATATTAAAAATTCTAAAACAGATTTTGCAGTTGATATTCCACCTGCAGGTTTAAAGCCAATTTTTTTTCCAGTTTTTGAATGAAAATCTCTAATCATTCTCAACATAACAAGACTATTATTTAAGTTAGCATTTATACTTTCTTTTCCTGTTGATGTTTTAATAAAATCAGCACCAGCCATCATACAAACTAAAGATGCTTTTGCTACATTTCGAAGAGTCTCAAGATCACCAACACCAAGAATTGCTTTTATTTTTGTTTTACCTGCAGTTTCTTTAAAACTGCGAACCTCATCATATAATTTTTTCCAATTATTTTGGAGAACATATCCTCTATTGATAACAATATCAATTTCATCTGCACCATCTTTAATAGAGTCAGAAATTTCTTTTTTTCTAGTCGTATAAGATGATAAACCTGCAGGAAA
>CACAVG010000003.1 GCA_902535885.1 uncultured Alphaproteobacteria bacterium
ATAGAAAAAACTTTTAACCTACTTCAGCAAGTTGGAGGAAGAGCTGGTAGAGGAAAAAAAATTGGTAAAGTTTTTCTTCAAACATATTTTCCAGATCAAGAAATAATTAAGTCGATTCAACTTCGAGAAAGAGAAGCTTTTATTGAAAGAGCTTTAGAAGAAAGAAAGAATTTTAATATTCCTCCTTTTGGTTTTATGACTTCAATAATTCTTTCTAGTCATACAAAAGCTTTAGTTCTTAAACATGCTTCAAGACTGGCTCAACAAGATCAAAATAGTAAAAATATTAAAATTCTCGGTCCAGTTGAAGCTCCAATTTTTCTGCTTAGAGGACAATATCGATACAGAATATTATTGAAGAGTAATAGTAGAAAAAATCTGAATAAATTCACAAAAAAAATTGTCGAAAAGACTAAATTACCTTCTTCTGTAAAGTTAATTATTGATGTCGATCCCTATTCATTTATGTAATTTACCCACAATTTTAAAAATATCTTCAATTTAACTCATTTGACGCACAAACTGACAGTTTACCTACTTTTTCTGATGTGTTAATAGCCTATTTCTAAACTTCTTATGAACTTAATTTATGGCATCTAATACATTGTCTGGAGATCTAATATCTGAAAGGTACGGAGCAGCTCTCTATGATCTTGCTTCTGAAAAAAAATGTATTGATGATATTCTAAATGACTTTGAATTAGTGCAAAAAGCATTGAAAGAAAGTTCAGAATTGAGACAAGTAATTAAAAGTCCATTAGTAAATTCAGATGAGAAGCTAAATATTTTGTTAAAATTATTTTCTAAAGCAAATTTACATAATCTTACGACAACTTTTTTAAAAGTTCTTGATAACAATAAAAGAATTTCAAATATCGGTTCTATTATTTTACAATTTAAAAAAATAAATTCTGAAAAAAGAGGTGATATTACTGCTGACATAACATCAGCAAACATATTATCTGATGATGAAAAAAATAATATTACAAATCAACTTAAAAAATCTTTAGGTGATAAATTATCTTTAAATTTTGATGTTGATGAAGATATTATTGGTGGTTTAATTGTTAAGGTTGGCTCCAAAATGATTGATACATCTATAGCTAATAAAATTAATAAACTTAAAATTGCAATGAAGGGGGCATAATGGAAATTAAAGCTGCAGAAATATCTTCTGTAATTAAAGACCAAATAGCTAATTTTGAAACTAAAGCGGATGTTGCTGAGGTTGGAACAGTACTAAGTGTTGGAGACGGAATTGCACGTGTGTATGGTCTTGATCAAGTACAAGCTGGAGAGATGGTAGAATTCCCAGGCGGCATTAAAGGTATGGCCCTCAACCTTGAAATGGATAACGTTGGTGTTTCAATCTTCGGTGATGATACTGGAATTAAAGAAGGTGATACAGTTAAACGTACAGGAGAAATTGTTGACGTTCCTGTTGGAAAAGAATTGTTAGGACGTGTTGTTGATGGTTTAGGAAATCCTATTGATGGTAAAGGTCCTATCCAATCTTCTGAAAAGAGAAGAATTGAATTAAAAGCCCCAGGTATTATTCCTCGTCAAAGTGTATCTGAACCTATGCAGACAGGTATTAAAGCACTTGATGCTCTTGTTCCAGTTGGAAGAGGACAACGTGAATTAATCATTGGTGACAGACAAACAGGTAAAACTGCTGTTGCTATTGATACAATCTTAAATCAAAAATCTGTAAATCAATCAGATAATGAAAAAGAAAAGTTATATTGTATCTATGTCGCAATTGGTCAGAAAAGATCAACAGTTGCTCAAATTGTAAAAACACTAGAAGATAATGGTGCAATGGAATATACAATTGTTGTATCTGCAACTGCATCAGAGCCTGCACCGTTGCAATTTTTATCTGCTTATACTGGCTGTACAATGGGTGAGTATTTTAGAGATAACGGTATGCATGCATTAATTGTTTATGATGATTTATCAAAGCAAGCTGTTGCTTATAGACAGATGTCTCTATTATTAAGAAGACCTCCAGGTCGTGAAGCATATCCCGGAGATGTATTTTATATTCATAGTCGTCTTTTAGAAAGAGCCGCAAAAATGAGTGATGAACACGGTGGTGGAAGTTTGACCGCCCTTCCAATTATTGAAACTCAAGCAGGAGATTTATCTGCTTATATTCCAACAAATGTTATTTCCATTACTGATGGACAAATATTTTTAGAAACAAACTTATTTTTTGCTGGTATTCGTCCTGCGATTAACGTTGGTCTTTCCGTAAGTCGTGTTGGTTCTGCAGCTCAAACAAAAGCAATGAAAAAAATTGCTGGTCCTGTAAAACTTGAATTAGCTCAATATCGTGAGATGGCTGCTTTTGCACAGTTTGCATCAGACTTAGACGCTTCAACGAAACAATTACTTGATCGTGGCGCAAGACTAGTTGAAATTTTAAAACAAGGTCAGTATTCACCACTAACGGTTTCAGAGCAAGTTGTTTCTATTTATGCAGGTGTGCGCGGATATCTTGATAAAGTTGCAGTAGGCGATGTAGTCAAGTTTGAAGCAGAAGTTTTAAATGAGATTAGAACTAAGCATAGTGATTTATTAGATGCAATTGCCAATGAAAAAGAATTATCTAAAGAAAATGATGATAAATTAAAATCAATCTTAGATGATTTGGTTGGAAAGTTTGCAAGTAACTAATCTATGCCAAGTTTAAAAGATATCAAAACTCAGATCAATTCAGTTGGATCTACAAAAAAAATTACATCAGCAATGAAAATGGTTGCTGCAAGTAAGCTACGTAGATCACAAGAAAAAGCTGAAGCAGCAAGACCATATTCATCAAGACTAGAGGAGATGCTTTCCTCTCTTGCATCATCTGCTGCATCTGGCGAAGGTATAATTAAACTCTTAACAGGCACTGGCAATGATCAGAATTATATCGTAGTTCCAGTAAGTGCTGATAGAGGTTTATGTGGTGGATTTAACAGCAGCATAAATAGAGAAACTTTTAAGTTAGTTAAATCACTTGAGGGTAATGGAAAAGAAGTTCAACTAATGCCAGTTGGGAAAAAAAGTAGAGACTTTTTTAATAGGGTAATGAAGGATCAAATTATTGAGAATTTTGTCGACTTAAATGTTTCAAGTACTGGTTACGAGTCTGCGTTAAATATTTCTAACAAGCTTCAAGAATTATACTTTGAGGGTAAATTTGATAAATGCATATTAGTTTTTAATAAATTTAAATCAGCTATTTCTCAAGAAGTAACACAACAACAATTAATCCCATTAGACGTTTCAAATTCTGAAAAGGAAGAAGAAAAAGATAATTCTTCAAATGCAATTTATGATTATGAGCCTGATGAAGAAACAATTTTAAAGGATTTACTTCCAAAAAATGTTTCTATTCAAATATTTAAAGTACTTTTGGAAAGTGATGCAGGTGAGCAGGGAGCAAGAATGGCTGCAATGGACAACGCAACCCGAAACGCAGGTGAAATGATAGATAGTTTAACGTTAAAGTATAATAGAACGCGACAAGCGTTCATTACAAAAGAATTAATAGAGATTATTTCTGGAGCTGAATCAATATAAAGGGGGATATATGGCTAACAATTTAACTGGAAAAATATCACAAGTTCTCGGAGCTGTTGTTGATGTAGAGTTCGATGGTGAACTTCCTGCAATCATGAACGCTCTAGAAGTTGACAACAACGGAACAAGATTAATGCTAGAGGTTGCTCAGCATTTAGGAGAAAATGCTGTTCGTACAATTGCTATGGATACAACAGATGGACTAGTTAGAGGTCAAACAGCTACTGATACAGGTGCCCCTATTTCAATGCCTGTAGGCCCGGAAACTCTAGGTAGAATTATGAATGTTGTTGGAGAGCCAGTTGACGAAAGAGGCGACATTGGAACAAGTAAATCTTATCCTATTCATAGACCAGCACCAGAGTTTGTTGATCAATCAACAGAAACTGAAGTTCTAGTAACAGGAATTAAAGTAGTTGATCTACTAGCACCTTATGCAAGAGGTGGTAAAATTGGGTTATTTGGTGGAGCTGGAGTCGGTAAGACAGTTTTAATTATGGAATTAATTAACAATATTGCAAAAGCTCATGGAGGGTATTCAGTATTTGCTGGTGTAGGTGAAAGAACTCGCGAGGGTAATGACTTGTACCATGAAATGATTGAGTCAGGAATTATTGACCTAAAAGGTAAGGACTCAAAAGTTGCACTTGTTTATGGTCAGATGAACGAACCACCAGGAGCAAGAGCTAGAGTTGCTCTATCAGGACTAACCCAAGCAGAATATTTTAGAGACGAAGAAGGACAGGATGTTTTATTCTTTGTAGATAATATTTTCAGATTTACTCAAGCTGGTTCTGAAGTTTCAGCTCTCTTAGGACGTATTCCATCTGCAGTTGGATATCAACCAACACTTGCAACTGATATGGGTGCCTTGCAAGAGCGAATTACAACTACAAAAAAAGGATCAATCACATCAGTTCAGGCAATTTATGTACCTGCGGATGACTTAACGGATCCTGCACCTGCTACATCTTTTTCACACTTGGATGCAACAACAGTTCTAAATAGAGCCATTTCTGAAAAAGGAATATATCCAGCAGTTGATCCATTAGATTCTACTTCAAGAATTTTAGATCCACAAGTTGTTGGTGATGACCACTACAGAGTAGCTAGAGAAGTACAGAGAGTTTTACAAACATATAAAAGTCTTCAAGATATTATTGCTATTTTAGGAATGGATGAACTCTCAGAAGAAGATAAACTTACAGTTGCGAGAGCAAGAAAAATAGAAAAGTTTTTGAGCCAACCATTTTTTGTTGCAGAAGTTTTCACTGGATCACCAGGTAAATATGTTGATCTTGAAGACACTATTAAGAGTTTTGATGGACTGGTAAAAGGAGAATATGATCATATGCCAGAAGCAGCATTTTATATGGTAGGTGGCATAGATGAAGCAATTGAAAAAGCTAAAAAATTAGAAGCTGAAGCCGCATAATGGCAACAATTTCTTTTGATTTAGTTTCTCCAGAAAACCTTGTTTTCAACGATGAAGTTGGTACTATAATTGTCCCTGGTAAAGATGGCGACTTAGGCATTTTACCAGGACATAGCAAGGTAATGTCCTCTCTTAGACCAGGAAGAGTAATGGTATATAATGAAGATAAAAGTTTAATTAAATCCTTTTTTGTTTCTGGTGGTTTTGCAGAAATCAATCCTGAAAAATGTATTGTTCTTGCTGAAAGTGTTGTTGAAGTGAATTCTTTAGAAAAAACATCAATTGAAAAAGAAATACAAGAATTAGAAAATAAGGAAGGCAAAGAAACAGAGGAACAACTTTCTGTGGCTAAAGCAAAATTAGAAGCAATAAATGTAAATTATTACGATAAAATTTAATTTCTTTTTAAATTATACATTAGCTAAATTACTTCTAAATTCTTTTTGAATTTTCATATAAACATTTTTTTTAAATGGTACTGCGTTTTGGCTAATTTCATCATAATCCATCCATTGCCATTCACTAAATTCGGGATTTTCTGTTCCTACATTTATATCGTTATCAATTCCTGTAAAACGAAATAAAAACCACTTTTGAATTTGACCTATGTATTTATCACCCCATGGTAATGTCTTTAGTGTTTCTGTAGGTATGTCATAAGAGATCCATTCTTGAGATGAAGTAATCAAAGATGCATTATTTGTACCAATCTCTTCCATCATTTCTCTCCAAACTGCTTCTTCAGGGTTTTCATTTTCATCGATACCACCTTGAGGCATCTGCCAATATCCACTTGGATGATCTAATCTTCGACCAACTAAAATTTGATTTCTTGCATTGAGAATCATCATTCCCACACATTTTCTATATTTTTTTTTCATTATTATTCTTGAGTTTCATTAAAGAGACTTACACCTTGCACAAGATCAAAAGCTCTCCGAAGTTGATAATCAATCTCTAAACGTTTTTCAAATTCACTTAATTCATTATCTTCATTTTCTTCTACATCTTCTTCATTATTTTTATCAAGAGAGTCTTTTAGATCTGATTCAGAAAATCTTTTATAATCAAAAGATTCAAATTCTCCTTGTTCAATGATTATATCTGGTACGATTCCCTTACCTTGGATTGATTCACCTGAAGGAGTATAATATCTGGCGGTAGTTAATCTTATACCAGTTAGATTATCACTATTTGAAACTTGAAAAGGAATTATTGTTTGAACTGAACCCTTACCAAAAGATTGTGTACCTATAATGATTGCTCTTTTATGATCTTGAAGTGCGCCCGCAACAATTTCAGAAGCCGATGCAGAACCACCATCAATAATTACAACAAGTGGTTTTCCATTAGTTCTATCAGATTTTTTTGCACGATATCTTCTTATGTCTTTTTTATCTCTGCCTCTTGTTGAAACAATTTCTCCTCTTTCCAAGAATATATCCGTTACCTTAACTGCTTGTGTAAGAAGACCGCCTGGGTTTGAACGTACATCTAAAACGTAACCCTTTATTTTATTTTCTTGTTCAATCTTTTTTATAGCATTTAGAAGACCACTTTCTGTTTGTTCATTAAAAGATGTTATTCTTAAGTATCCAATATTGTTAAGCACTTCACTTTTAACTGATCTAATTTTGATATAATCTCTGATAATTTCAATCTCAAAAGGTTCAGTATTTGCTCTTGAAATAGTAATTACTATTGGTTCACCTTTTTTGCCTCTCATTAATTCAACTGCCTCATTTAGAGTTAGACCAAAAACAGGTGTTTCGTCTATTTGAATAATATAATCACCTGCAAGAACTCCAGCATCATATGCCGGCGTATCTTCTATCGGAGCAATGACTTTCACAAAACCTTCTTCCATAGTAATTTCAATACCTAATCCACCAAATTTACCTTCTGTATCCATTTGCATTTCTTGAAACACTTCTTCATTCATAAAACCAGAATGAGGATCTAAACCTGACAACATTCCATCAATCGCTTTTTCAATTAATTCTTGATCCGTAACCTCTTCCACATAGGAAGATCTTACCCTGTCAAACACTTGTCCAAATAGATCTAAATATTTATATTTTTCTTCATCTGAAGAAGATCCATATGTTTTAGGTGCAAGAAGTGCAATGAGGGTGAACAGTAGTATTACTTTTAAAAAAACATTTTTTGAAATTATCATATATTTTAAGCTAGTTTAGTTTGTGAAGAATCAAAGCTTACTTCCCATAATTTTTCTAATGCATATAATTCTCTAATTTCTTGTCGAAACAAATGAACAATAATCTCACCTGCATCAACAATTATCCAGTCACATTGAGGTCTTCCTTCAGGATTTGGACACTTTATCCCTGCTTTTTTTAATTTTTTTATCATTTCGTCTGCAGTAGCATCTGAATGTCTAGTTGACCTACAGGTAGCAATCACGAAGGCATCAGCAACGGATGATTTATTAGATAAATTAATAACTTTTATATCTTCAGCTTTTGCATCACTTAGTATTGATACAATGTTTTCCGTCAATGAAGTAATTTTATTAATATTTGCCTCTTAATTTATTCCTTTGATTTCTAATTTCAGATGATGAAATTTTAATTTCTTTATTTTGTATCAAAGTCCATGCAGGAATTTTTTTTGAAACATGTTCTATGTCTTGAGCTATATATTTATTATGAATAAATTTTTTTGCTGCAACACTCTTCAAAGCATTCGTATTATATCCATGTCTTCTAAAAATAACAATAGAGATAATATGAAAAATTGATTGCCATTTTTCCCATTTGTGGAAATTAACTAAATTGTCTGCACCCATTAACCAAAAAAATTTAATATTTTTATAATATTGAATTAGAAATTTAATTGTTTGATGAGAGTATTGAGATTTAATTTTTTTTTCTACTTCTAATATTTTTATAGGAAAATTTTTTGTAATTTGTTTACAATTTTGTAATCTCTCTTCGTATGTTGCGGGCTTTGAAATCTTCAAGGGGTTTTGAGGTGTAACTAGCCACCAAATTTCATCTAGCTGTAATACTTTTTTAGCTTCATTTGAAATAAATAGATGCCCTCGATGTGGCGGATCAAAAGACCCTCCCAGAAGTCCAATCTTTTTCAATTAAGGTCTTTCCTGGCCATTACCATTAACTACATATTTAAATGTAGTTAAATGTTTTGTTCCCACTGGCCCTCTTACATGTATTTTGTCTGTTGAGATACCTATCTCAGCACCAAAACCAAATTCACCGCCATCTGCAAATTGTGTGGATGCATTTTTAAGTATTATTGCACTGTCAATTTTATTATAAAATTTTTCAAAGGTTTTTTCACTTTCTGTAATTATACTTTCTGTATGTCCAGAAGAATAATCATTTATATGCTTAACCGCTTCATCAACTCCTGAAACAATTTTTACTGATAAAATTTTATCTAAATATTCTAATGACCAATCTTCTTCATTTGCCGTTTTAAAATCACTATCTAAAGACTGAATATACTCATCGCCTCTAATTTCACAATTTACTTCTTTTAGAGGTTTTAATATTTTCATTGCTTCGTCTTTAATTTTTTCATCAATTAAAAGTGTTTCTGCAGCACCACAAATTTCAGGACGTCTCATTTTGCTATTAAAAACTACTTTTTCTGCAATGCTTAAATTAGCATCTTTATCTACATACACATGACATATACCATCTAAATGTTTGATAACAGGTATTTTGCTTGCTGAATTAATTTTTTCTATCAAACCTTTGCCGCCTCTAGGAATAATTACGTCAACATAATCTCTCATGCTTAGCAAATGATCAACCGCTTCTCTTTCAGGTGTATTAATCATTTGGACACAATGTTCAGGGAGGCCAGCTTCTGTGAAAGCATTTGTAATATTATTTACTAATTCCTTAGAGGAATGAAAACTATCACTACCACCTCTTAAAATTATACAATTGCCAGATTTTATAGAAAGACAAGACGCATCAACAGTGACGTTCGGTCTGGATTCATAAATCACGCCTAATACACCAAGTGGTGTTGAAATTTTACGAAACTGCAAACCATTAGGTCTTTCCCATTTTTCTAATGTAATGCCTATTGGATCTGGTATTTCGATTATATCTTCAATTGATGTAATCAATCCATCAATAGATTTTTCAGTTAATGTAAGTCTATTTATTAAGGGCTTAGCTAAAGATTTTTTTTCACCATTTTCTAAATCTATTTTATTAGCTTCAAGAATTTTATTTCTATTTTTATCTAAATTTTTAGTGAGTTTTGTTAAAGCAAGATTTTTTTGATCACTGCTACAGACTTTCATATTTAAAGAGGCAGATTTTGCTCTTTTGCCTAATTCAATAATATTATTTTCAATACTCATGTAGAAAGCTTAACTAAATTATCTTTATGTACCACTTCATCTCTTCCTTCGAAACCTAAAACTTTATAAATTTCTTTACTTTTCTTTCCAATAATTTTTTTTGCATCATTAAAATCATAAGCAGATATGCCTATTGCTACCTTTTGACCATTCTCAACTAAGATAGATATTACATCGCCTCTTTTAAACCTTCCCTTGATATCTATTACACCTGCAGGAAGAAGACTTTTATTTTTTAAAATTGCATTTTTAGCTCCTGCATCAATAATAATGGATCCTGATGGTTTTAAATGATTTAATAACCATTTCTTTTTGGACGAGTTTGTAGAAGTTAAGGGATAAAAAATTGTTGAATTTTTTTTATTAATATCACTGATTGGTTTGTTTTTATCACTATTAGTGATTATCGTAGCACAACCGTTTTCAGCACTTATCTTTGCCGCTAAAATTTTTGTGGCCATTCCTCCACTACCTAGTTCAGAAGATTGATAATTTCCAAGTTCTTCAATTTTTTTATCAATTTTAAATACCTCTGAAATTTTTTTGACATCCTTATCTTTTTTTGGATTACCTTGATATAACCCATCAATATACCAAATTCCATCTATTACAGATGCAGTAATGACAAGAATTGAGTGCGAAAAAAAGGAATCATCAATTTTTACAAATTGTGAAAATACTGCTGAAAACCATATGAGAATTTTAGGATTTAAAATTGCTATAGAAAAACCTTGTAAGAATGAATTAAAATTTTTTTGATTATTTATATGTTCAATTTCTTGATTTTTTTTTAAAAGAAATTGGAAGCCAATAAATAATAAAAATAGAATTCCAATAATTTGTATAAATTGAAATAGTATTTCATTCGTTGTTAAAATAATTATAAGACCTGTAACTGCAAAAACTGCGTACACACCCATACCAATCCCGTGACCAACAGAAGTCAGAATGCCAGCAAACCTATTAACAGTAACACTGTTTCTGATAATTAATGCTAAACTAGGTCCAGGAGACATTGCTCCAGCAATACATACGAAGGCAAATTGAAGCCAAAAGATAAAAGTCATTTAATTTTTTGTTAAAGATAAATATTTTTTAATTGTTTTCTCTAAACCAAACTCAAATGTATCACAAATCAAAGCATGACCTATAGAAACTTCTTCAATATCACTAATATTTTCCAAGAAAAATTTTAAATTTTCTAAATTTAAATCATGGCCTGCATTTAATTTTATTCCAGGAAATTCTTTTTTTAAATATGTTGATACGTCTACATAGGGCTTTATAGATTCATTTTTATTCTTTGGAAAATTATGAGCATAATCATATGTATAGAGCTCAACTCTATCCGTTTGTATGACTTCTAAATTTTCGAGTGTTTCAGTCGATGGATTTATAAAGATTGAAACACGAATTTTATTTTTTTTAAATTCACTAACAATATCTCGAAGAAATTCTTTATTTTTATTACAATCCCAACCAAATGAAGAGGTCAATGCACCAGGTGGATCTGGCACTAATGTGACTTGATCTGGTTTAACCTCAATTACTTTTTTAACAAAAAAATCTGATGGATATCCTTCTATATTAAATTCTTTATTTTCAAATTTTTCCAATAAATTTTTTAATGGTTCTAGGTCAGAAAATTTTGCATGTCTTTCATCCGGACGAGGGTGGACCGTAATACCATCCGCACCATAGTTTAAGCATTTATTACTAATATCAATCAAGTTTGGTAAATCAGCACCTCTTGCATTTCTTACTAAAGCAAACTTGTTTACATTAACACTTAAGGCTGTCATGTTTTAAAATTATATAACCTTCCCATATGTTTTAATCATCCAATCATTTACTTTTGGATGTTTATAAATTTCATTTCTCATCTTTTTTAAATTTTCATATGGTTCTAATATATTTGTTGGAACACCATCAATAATCCCTGACTCAAACCAACCTAGTAATCTCCATATAGCCAAATCTGCTATAGAGATGTTTTCACCCACAAAAAATAAAGAGTTATCATTTTCTTTAATTAAGTTTTCTAGAAAATTAAAATATTTTGGTAGATGTTTGGTGGCCAAGATTTTTCTAGCTAGTTTTAATTTTTCCTTTTCTTTGTCTCTACTTGATAATGTAAATAAATAATTAATGTCTTGAGCAACTTCAATTACTTGATCTATGCGAGCTGCTGCAAGATCATCATCTTTTGGATACAATCCTGATAATTTGCCACAAAATCTTGCAATTGCACCTGTTTGAGCAAAAATTTTACCATCTACATCTAGAACTGGAAGTTGTCTAAAGGGAGCTATTTTTTTATTAGGAAGAATCCCTGAATTTTTAAAAATATCTCTATCTTTTCCTTCTATTATATAATTATTAAAAGGAATATCACCAATATACAAAGCCAATCTTGTCATTTCAGCACGCCAAAAAGCTATTTTAAAATAATATAATGTGATTTCCATGTTGATTATTTAATTTTATTACATGATACACAGTTATGTTCAAAAAAAATATAGATATTTTGATCATTATTCTAAATATTATTTTCTTTTCATACTACGCTATTCAACTTTTAATATTTACTGATGAATTTGCTATCAACAATTTAGGTTTTTTTAATCACGCAGTAGCAGGTTTATCAGAAATCGTAGGAATAATATTTGTTACTTTTGTTGTAGCTTACATAATAATTATGTTCAGAGGGATAGAAAAACAACTACCATTTATTATTTTAATATTTGTTTTCCAAGTTTTAGTATCATTAAATTTCTGGAGATATGTTTTTACGAATAGTCCTGGTGAAACAAGTCTAAACATTATTGCAACTAATGCAATTTTCTTTTCTATATTGAGTATTTTAAATTTATTATTTATTTTTCGAAATTTCAAAAAAATTTAACATTGTTCATTTATCATTTCATTTTTTCTCATAGGCATAGAATCAATCAATTTAAATAAGCGTAAAAAAATTTTTTTATTTATACTATAATCTTTAATTGAGCCGTCGTATCCTATTAACCATATTCCATACTTATTTAGAAAAGTTGGTGTTTCAAATTCATTATTTTTGAATTTTTCAAAATATATAAATTTTAAATTTCTATCGTTTATTGAGCATTCATTTTCAGATACAAATTTTTTGTGTAGATAGATATATTTTATCCTCTTTTTTTTCAAAGGAAATAATAACTATTCTTTTCTTCCAATTAAAATCAGATATTTGTTTGGCCATTATTTCAAAATTTATCGATAAAATTAGAATTATAATTACATATTTCATTTTCATGGTGCTGATACCGAGAATCGAACTTGAATCTGACCGTTACCAACGGCCTGTAATAACCATTATACTATATCAGCACTTTATAATATTAGCATAAGGAAATTATTTACTCAAATCATTCATAATTAACTTGATTAGCCTTTAACGCTGCCAGCAGTTAAACCTCCTACTAAGTATCTTTCAAAAATAAAAAATAGTAAGAGTACAGGCACAGTTATCATTACTGATCCAGCCATTAAATATTGTCTTGGTACTTCTTGATCATCAAGTTGAGTATAAAGACCTCTTGGTATAGTAAAATATTCTTGATTATCTAAAAACATAAAAGCAAATAAGAATTCATTCCAAGCAATCATAAATACATACAAAGAAACAGATAAAATTGCTGGCACACTTAACGGTAATGTAATTCTTAAGATTACCCCAATACGAGAACATCCATCAATTAGAGCAGACTCTTCTAGTTCATATGGGATACCTTTAAAATATCCTTGCAACATGTAAAGTGCGACAGGAATAGTTGTTGCCGGATAAACAATCATAAGACTAAACAAACTATTTCTAAACCCAAGCTGACTGAATATAACATAAAGTGGAATTACGAGTACTATAGCTGGAACCATATATATTACTAAAATAGATGATGATATTTTTGATCTTCCTGCAAATCTTAAGCGAGCAACTGCATATGCACCTGGAATAGAAAAGAACAAACTGACAAAAACAGTTACAAATGAGACAATAGTGCTGTTTAAAGCAAAATTTAAAAAGTTGTATTGAGTGATAACCGCAATATAGCTAGAAAAAAAATCTGATATTGAATAAAAAAATGGAATACTTAAATCAGTTGGGTTTTGTAACAAAACCATTTGGCTTTTTAAGCTAGAAACAAACATTAAATAAAAAGGAAAAATAATTATAAAAGAAAAAAATATTAAACTATTTGTTTTAAGAAATTTTAAAAAAGAAACTTCAAATAAAAAATTACTAAAATTTTTAGCAGTAAAATATTTTTGTAACAGTAGATTAAAAGCTATAAACACTGATAAAATAATTAATAATTGATAGGCATTAATTTCTTTATTTATTAGAAAAAAATACGATAAAGCTAAAGATATTATAAAAATAAAAATGTTAGAGACTTGATTGGTAATTATAACTCGTATTGCAAAAAAACAAATTGCGTAGAGGAAACAATATATAAAAATATTTTTATAAATAAATATATTTTTTGAGAGAAAAATTGATATTGAAACAAAATCTCCAATTACAGCTAATAAAAATAGCGTAATTATTGAATATAAATAAATGAAAAAAAACTGATAAATATTATTTGTCATTCTTCTATATCCTTAGGTGCTATTTTTTGATGAATGAAAACAAAAATTGCTAGAAGAATAAATATAAGTACAGCTACTGAAGAGGCAGTGCCCATATTTGAAAGTGCAAAAGCTTCATCGTACACCTGAACCGTTAATGTTCTAGTTCCAGCATTACCTCCTGTTAATAAAAATATATCCTCAAACTTATTAAAGTTCCAAATGAAACGTAAAATGAAAAGCAAGGAAATAACTCCAAGTAATTGTGGTAATGTAATGTAAAAAAACTGTTGTATTTTTGTTGCTCCATCTATGTCTGAAGCCTCATAAAGATCTTTTGGAATAGCTTGTAATCTTGCTAGTATAAATAAAAAAGCTAATGGAAAATATCTCCAGCTCTCAAAAAGAATAACTATAAATAAAGTAAATGGAAAATCAAACCCAAAAAAATCAATTTTTTTTAGTCCTAAGAAAAAAATTGGCTCACTTATAAATTCGTTGTTTAATAAATAATTATTAAGAAAGCCCTTAAAAGGATCTAAAATATAAACCCAGGTAAACGCTACTGCTATTACAGGAGAAACAAATGGAAATAAAAATAAACCTCTAAAAAATCCTTTTCCTAAAAAATTTTTTTCAAGTAATAAAGCAGCACTTATACCTAATAATAATGCTCCAATAGTAGCAAAAAAAGAATATAAAAAAGTTACCTTTATATTTTCTATTGTTTCATTTTTTTGTAATATTTTTTTAAAATTTTTAAGAGAAAATTTTAAGTTAGTTAAAATATTATCTGCATCAGCAATACCTCTTGGTTTGCTTTCTTTTGGATTGAAATTATCTATTTCAAAATTATCATTCGCTTTAAATTTAAAAATGATTTTTTCATTATATTTTGGTTTCCATTCTTCAAAATTACAACTCAATAAATTATTATTTACTGAACATCCTTCAGCAATTTCTACAGGTGAAATAAATTTTGAAATTTTATCAGTAATTTCTATATTAAATATTGGTTTTTTTTGTGAACTATTTTTGAATCTATATTCAATTAAAATATCATCTCCAGGTTCTATATCCTTAGTCTTAAGTTTTTCTTTTATGATAGGTTGTGGTGCTCTCAAGTCACCAAGTTTAACCTCTTTAAAACTTAACCAAAAATTTCCAAAAATAGGAAATAATATAATTAAAAAAACGATACTAATTGTTGGAATTAGCATTGTGTATGCTAATTTTGCTTCTTTATTTAAATTAAACATTAATGAAAAGGCGACAATATATGTCGCCTTTAATACGATAAAAAAAAAATTTAGTCTATATCGCTAATTTGGCTATTGATAGCGGCTACTGCATCACTTGCAGATTTGTTGCCGTCTATAACTTCTCTAACCTCACGATTTATAATTTGACTATTAATTACTTTTGAAGCTGCAGATAGCTGGCCTTCTTTGACCCCCCATCTTTCAGCAACATCTAGTCCTGCAACAATGTCATTAATGACTGATGCATCATATAAATCTTTAAGTGGTGCTTTTCGATCTACACCTACAGGTAAGCTACTCCAAGCTTGCACAAATTTATCTGAGTCTGAAGCATCTCCTCTACGAACAGGAAATTTACCTTCAGGAGCGATACTTAAAGTTTGAACATAACCATCGCCAACAGCGTATTTAATCCATTCCTGTGCAACTTCTGTGTTAGCAGAATCTGTAATAATCATAAATCTAACATCTGCCCATGCAGCACCACTTGGGTTACTTGGACCAGCAAAGTTAGTAATGAAACCAGTTTTACTTGCTAATTCTGGTGAAGTAGGATCATCATTTATTGTTGGAGGCGCTGAGTCTCTAAGACCAGCTAGTTCATCCATGATAAAAGGTGACCAAATAATCATAGCCGCTTTACCAGCAAAATATAATTCACGAGATTGTTGCCAGAATAAATCACCTGGAGGACTTGCTTTCGCCAATTCTTCATAAAAATCAATTGCTTCAACACAAGCACTACCCATTTCAGCAATTCCAGAAGAATCAACAGGTGAGCATCCATTTGCTAAAAGTACGTGCTCTAGTACCTGACTCATAAAGTTTTCATCAGTTTTTGTTGCTGCCACAAATCCATACATATTTGGTGGATTGTGTAGTGCATCAATTGCTTTTAGAATGTTATCAAAAGTATTTGGTGCAGCTAAACCTTTTTCTTCAAAAAGATCTTTTCTGTAGACTACCATTTGAGTCCAACCATCAACTGGAACTCCAGCAAATTTACTATCATAACTTGCCATGCCCAAAGCTTTTTCACCAAAAGTAGAAGCACCTAACATATTAACAACTTCGTTTGTAGCATCTACATCAATTATGCCTTCTTCAGCCCAAGGTAAAATATACTGCAAGGTAGTATAAATTACGTCTGGCAGATCGTCTGCAGCAAAACCAGCTACAGCTCTTTTACCCATTTCACTCTCTGAAATTGGTATAACAGTAACATTATGACCAGAAGCTTTATTAAAATCTACGGCCATTTGAACTTGTTTCATCATTCTTGCCGGCTGTTCTTCAGTAGTCCAATACTTAATAGTGTCAGCATTTAACGAAAATGATAAAAACAAGAAGCTAATAAAAATTGATATAATTTTCATTTTTACCCCCATTTTTAAAAATAATATTTCAATTTTTATGGCATAAAAGTTTCTAAAAATTATTATTAAATATTAATAACTTATTAGTTTTGCAGATCTATTTTTAAAGGAAAACTTAAAAAGGATCATAATTTCTAACAAAAATTAATTGATATTATTTATAGTATTATCCACAGCGACCAATTAATATAAAAATCGTTTTAGTTTATTAAAAATTTGAATAAAGATTTCTAAATATGTCATCAAAAATCAACAAATTTATTTTGGGTTATTGGAGTACAAAAGGATTAGGTTCTGCTTCTAGGCAAATGGTTATATATGCAGGGATACCATTGATTGCTAAAATTTATAAAGTGCTTCCAAAAGAAGAAAATGGTGAAATTATTTATGAAGGTAGTTCTTGGCATGAAAATGATAAAATACTTTTAAAAAATAAAAATAGTCTAATTAATTTACCTTATTTGCAGTTTACAAAAGATAACAAAGAATATGTTATTTCACATTCTAATACATGTCTTACTTTTTTAGGAAAAGAATTAGGAATGTTTGGAGAAAATATGCACGAACAAATAGAATGTGAACAACTTCTTCAAGAAAGTGTAGATTTGCGAAATATTGTAACAAAGTTTGCTTATACTCATTTTCAATCAGAAGAAGACGAATTGCAAACCGCAAAAGAAGTTTTTACTTCTGCATTTGAAAATTCTAACTCAGGAAAATTACAAAAATTTGAACATTGGTTGGATACAAAAGATGATAATTTTGTAAAAACATTTCTTGTAGGCAACAAGATTTCTGCTCCTGATTTCAATCTTTTCGATACGTTAGATTTATATAAAAAATTTTTATTTCATTATAATTTTGTCAAAGATGCAAAAGATGAAAATATTTTTGAATTAGCAGGATTTCCGCTTGTATCTGACTTCTTTAACAATTTTATAAAGCTTCCTAAATTGCAAAAATATTTAAATTCAGAATTATATAAATTACCTTTTACTAATAAAGGAGCTAAGTTTGGTTCAGGTAAGAGTGGTATTACCTGGGATCCAGTAATTGATAATGATACAACACCTGAAGAAATAATTATCGAATAAAAAAAAATAGTTTAAAAGAATCTTTATGAAAGAAATAAATTTTTGGTTTTCTATTGGCAGTACATATACTTATTTAACAGTTAATAGATTGCATGATGTAGCAAAAAAAGAAAATATCAAATTCAATTGGCACCCTTTTAGTGTTAGAAAAATTATGATGGACATGGATAATATTCCATTCACGCCGCCAGCTAAAAAAATAAAATCAGATTACATGTGGAGAGATATAGAAAGAAGAGCAAAATTTTACGGTTTTGAAGCTAAGGTTCCTGCTCCCTATCCTTTAAAAGAATTTGATTTAGCAAATCAAATTGCAATTCTTGGAATGAATGAGGGTTGGGGTGTTGACTATGTATATAAAACATATCAAAGATGGTTTCAGCAAGGTAAAGAACCAGCTACTCAGCCAAATTTAAATGAAATTTTTCAGGAGCTTAATATAGATTCTGATGAAACCTTAAAAAAAGCAAACGATCAGGAAATAAAAGACAAATACTTAAGCAATACTGAATATGCTTATAAAAAAGGAGTTTTTGGAAGTCCTACATTTATATACGATGGTAAAGAAGTATTCTGGGGCGATGATAGACTTGAAGATTGTATTAAATGGTTAAGATTAAATGAAAAATAAAGATTTTTTAGTATTATAAATTAATACAAAAAGTTTTTACAGAATCTTTATCTTTAATATTTAGTTTTTTTTTATATTTGAAGGAGGATAAATGAATCTTAGTTTACTTTTCAAAATTCAAGGTGTTGTATTAATAGTTAATGGTTTGGGCTCATTATTTTTGGGATCAATTTGGATTGCACTTGGTACTGGTTGGGAAGCTACACCAGATTTAATTACATTTGGTCAGTTTACAGGAGTTGTGCTTTTTGTAGTTGGTATTTGGAGCTGGAGATTTCCTGATATTGCTGCGGAAAATCTTAAATCAATCGGAATGTTATTTGCTTTTGGTAGTCTTTTATTTACTGGTATTATCTTATTTCATATTGTAACTGGAGTCATTGCAGGTGCTACACCTTATGTAAATGTTGTTTTAACTGCTTTATTTACGTTAGCTTTTTACATTTATAGTAGATCATAATTATGCCGGCATTTGACCGCTAATTTAAATTTTCTTCAATAAAAAAATCAATTATAGAGATAATTATGAAATTTTTTGAATTTATTTTTCCTAAAGGTCAATGGTCTCTACTTAGAGTCGCAATTTTGTTCATAATATTTATGATAATAGATTTTATAGTTGTTTATTACAAAATTATATAAGACTTTAATTCGTGGCAAGTGATTTATTATTTTCTCTCAGAGAGGTAGAAATTAAATTTGGAAAAAAAGTAATTTTTCAAGATTTGAACCTAAATTTACACAAGGGTGATATGATTGCACTCGTTGGTAAGAATGGTGTAGGAAAAACTACCTTAATGAAAACTATTTATGGTGATCAAGATTTAGATGCAGGAGAATTATGGAATTATCCTGCTCTTAAAGTTGGATATTTTAATCAAAAATTTGAAAAACTAGATAACAAAACCATTGAAGAGAATTTTTCAGACTTACTTAATGAACAAAACAAACATTTTGTTGATATATTTTGCAATAAACTCAATTTAGATAAACTTGCTAATGTTGAAGATCTTTCAGGAGGTCAAAAAAGAAAAGTTTATTTAATTAGATCTTTATTAAAAGATTCCGATGTTTTGTTATTAGATGAGCCAACTAATCATCTAGACTTACAATGTATTGAATGGCTAGAGAGTTATTTACGTAATTTAAATAAGACAATTATATGTGTGAGCCATGATAGAACTTTTCTAAGTAATTTCACGAATAAAGTTTTTTGGATAGATAGAGGAAAATTAAGGGTAAGCCCGAGAGGATTTAAGGATTTTGACAAATGGTCAGAGGAGTTACTTGATCAAGAATATAGAGAATTAAGAAATAGAAAACAATTTGTTAATATTGAACTCGAGTGGGCAAATAAAGGAGTAAAGGCGCGAGTTAAGCGAAATGAAAAAAGATTAAAAAGAGCGAAAGAATTAAAAGCACAATTAGAAAAAGATGAAGCTTCTTATAGGAGTGCAATCAAATCTTTAAGACCTCAAGTTTCTAAAAAATCTACCGATCAATCTAAATTTATTGCTGAACTTCAAGAAGTTTTTGTGAAATATCCAAATCAAAGTGAATTTGTTTTTAAAAATTTATCCATTAAAATTTCAAAAAATGATCGTATTGGTCTTTTAGGTAATAATGGGAGTGGTAAATCAACTTTTCTACGTACAATTCTAAATGAAATAAAAATTACTAAGGGTAAAATTAAGTTGAAAAAAAATTTAGAATTTTCTTATTTTGATCAGATGCGTAATGACCTTAATGGAAGAAAATCTATTAAAGATATTTTAGTGCCCTCTGGTGGAGACTATTTAAAAGTTCAGGGAAGAGATAGACATGTCTGTAGCTATATAAAAGATTTTCAGTTTGATCCTAAAAATGTTAACCATACGATACAAACATTATCAGGAGGAGAGCAAAATAGATTACTATTGGCAAAAGTATTAGCTAATCCGAAAACTGGACTTATTTTAGATGAGCCAACAAATGACCTAGATTTAGAAACGCTAGATTTATTAACTGAAATGCTATCCAATTATAATGGAACGTTATTAATAGTATCCCATGACCGAGACTTTTTAGATCAAACGGTAAACAAAATTTTACATTTTAAAGAGGATGGAAATGTATCATTATTTTTTGGAGGATATAGTGATTTTTTAAAATCTGAAAATCAACATGTTGCTAAAAATAAAGAAACTAAAAAATCACATTCAGAAAATAACAGAGTAAAAAATTCTAAAGCTAAACTATCATATAAGTTTCAATATGAATTAGAGCAATTACCAAACCAAATAAAAAATATTCAACAAGAATTAGAAAATATTAAAAATGAATTGAAGGATACAAACTTATATTTGGAAAATTTTGAACGTTATCAAGAAATAACTTCCAAAATGGAAGTTCTTAATAGTGATCTCAATACAAAAGAGAATAGATGGTTTGAATTAATTAAAATGGAAGAGGATCTAGTTAGTAATTAAGCGACAATTAATAAGCGCTAGTAATATCAGATTCAGTATCTACATCTTTCAATTCTTTTAATAAGCTTTCAGCATGTGATGTCATCATTCTAAAATCAGAAAGTAAGGTAGTAAATTGAAAACCGTATTCCATCATTTCTTTCATATACTTAACCGACCCATTATGAATACCAGCAATTTTTCCTTTTTCTTTAGCTTTTTTTGCAATCATTTTAATATTTGAAAATACTGGATCTTCTCGAACATCAAATTTAGGTGGTAAACCATAAGATGAACTCATGTCCGCAGGCCCAATATAAATACCAGTTAAGCTTGGAACCGAAAGAATAGCATCTAAATTTTCTACAGCTTCCTTTGTTTCAATCATCGCCAAACTTACTATATTTTTATTTGCGTGCAGATAGTAGTCTGACCCATAAGCAACTTGTGCTCTCATTGGACCAAAACTTCTTTGACCAATAGGGGGGTAATAACAATATGAAACAAATTTTTCGCAGTCCTCTTTTGTATTAATCATTGGTGCAATAATACCCTGAACTCCAAGGTCTAACATTTTCATAATAATTCCAGGCTCATTCCAAGGAACTCTTGTCATCGGAACAGTGTCACTATTTGATAATCCCTGAACCATCGCAACGGCAGTTGAATAGTCATTTTGACCATGTTGCATATCAATTGTAACAGAATCCCATCCCATTTTTCCAAATGCTTCTGCTGTAAAAGAATTAGGTATAGATAGCCAAGCGTTGACTGATGCTTCGCCTTTATTCCATATTTGAAATAACTTGTTTTTCATGAAAAAATTACCTTAATATTATTTTCATTAAATTACTATTAAAAATAAGTTCTAATTAATTTAATTATTACCTAGATACTATTGGTTGATATATATTAACTTGAAGTGATACCGAATTTCATTAAGGTATAACTATTAAATGGAGGAATTATGATAAAAACAATAATAAGTTTTGTTTCTGCAATAATCTTATCGGTTTCCTTTTCTGCATTTTCAAAAACCAAAGTTACTTGGTCTATGGAATCAAATGCTGATAGAGATCCTATATTTTTAGAAAAGTTACAAAATGCTTATAATAGTGCTCAAGATAAGTATGAATTAGAAATTCAATTTGAGCCAAATGAAACACGTATAGAATCATTACGTACATCAATGTTAGCTGGCATGGGTCCTGATATTGTTGAAACACCTGGTCCTTCTTATGTAAAAGAATATCAAGAAGCAGGCATGTTGGAAAATCTTGATTCATATGCTGCTGAATTTGGATGGAAAGATAAATTAATTCCATGGGCATATAGTTCAGGAGTTTTTGATGGAAGTTTATATGCTATTCCTAAAACTCATGAATCAATGGTAATGCTTTATAACAAAACTCTTTTTGAAGAAAATGGATGGAAAGTTCCAACTACATTAGAAGAGTTAGAAGATGTAGCTGGCAAAATTAAAGCTAAAGGAATGGATGTTTACACATACGGTTCTTCTGGTTGGCAACCAACCCACGAACATTTAGTTGGAATTTATTTAAACAATTATGCTGGTCCTCAAGCTGTTTACGAAGCAATTACTGGTGAAAGAGAATGGACCGATCCAGTATTCATTGAGGCTTTAGAACTTCTTAAAAGACATATGGTTGATGAAGGCTGGTGGTCTGGTAGTTTAGAAAACTACTATGCTATTGGATGGGATGATTTCCATGCACAATTTGCTACTCGTGGAGCAGCCATGATGACAATTGGAACTTGGACATTCCAAGCAACAAGTTTAGGTATCGGTCAATCTGGTGATGAATGGGGCTGGGCTCCTTTACCATCTCTATCATCTAATTCAGGTGGACCAAACTTTATGATTGCAATTGGCACTACAATGTCAGTAAATGCTGCCGCAAAAAATAAAGATGGTGCAATTGATGTTTTAAATTGGATTATGTCTAATAAAGATGTCGTAATTGATATTGCTAGTGACTTCCAATTTGGAGAGTTCGTAGTACCACTGTTACTTGATGATAGTGATATTCCTAGCACAATATCTCCTCAAGTAACTAGTTACTTAAATGAGTACGCTAGAATTACAGGAGAGGGTAATTATGGATATTGTACATGGACTTTTTGGCCAGCTGAGCCAGGAGTTCATATTTGGAAAGATATGGAGGTTGTATGGGCAGGTGATATATCTGTAGAAGACTTCATGTATGATCATCAGAAAATGTGGGATAAGGCAAGAAAGAAAAATGAAACATTGCCTGTTCCATTAAGAGACTGATATATATTTTAAAAACGAAGCTCAAAGAGCTTCGTTTTTTTATAATTTTCTTTTAAATATAATTTAATGAATTTTTTATCTAAGAAAAGTTACATTGCTTGGTATTTTGTAATACCAGTAGTATTTATTCATTTATTTGTAATTGGTATTCCATCTATTTTAAGCCTTGCATTATGTCTTACCGATTGGAGTGGATTAGGTAAAATAAATTACGTTGGTTTTGAAAACTTTATAGAACTCTTTGATGATAGATATTTTAAAAAAGCTATTTTCCATAATATTTTATGGACAATTATTTTTTTAACTGTTCCAGTTTGTATAGCACTTATGTGTGCTTATTTACTTACTGGAATTAAACGTGGCCAAATGTTTTATCGTTTAGCCTTCTTTTTTCCTTATATGCTTGCAAGTGTAGTTAATTGTCAAATTTGGAAATATCTTTTTCATCCTATTCATGGATTAGGCGGTTTTTTTGAGTCTATAGGAATAGAAGCTTTAGCCTCTTCTCCTTTTACCACAAAAGAAACTTCACTTTATGCTGCTGCATTTGTGGATGGATGGCATTTTTGGGGATTTTTAGTCGTGATATATTTAACTGGAATGTATCAAGTTGATAATCATTTATATGAAGCAGCCGATATAGAAGGTGCCAGTAAGTTTCAAAAATTTAGGTACATAACCTTACCTATGATTAGACCGATTTTTATTTTTAGCCTTATGATAATAATTATTTGGTCTGTACCTGTATTTGATTATGTTTATATTTTAACTGGGGGTGGACCAGCTTACAGCTCAGAAGTTGTTGCTAACTATCTTTATACTCATGCCTTTGTAAGGTTCAATGTAGGCTATGCATCTGCAGTTGGAACTTTAATGTTTATCTATGTAATATTTATTGTTGGAATATTTGGTCTTTTAAGAAAATTAGGGTGGGAAATATAAATGTTAGTATCAAATTTTAGAAGAAAAGAAGCAATACCAAATCATTTTATATTAATTTTATTTGCGCTTTTAGCTGTATTACCAATTTTAGTTTTATTTTTTAATTCTATTAAACCTTTTAGTGAGTTTGGCTTAAATCCTTTAGGTCCTCCATCTGAAATTAGGTTACAAAATTTTCCAGATGCGTGGATTGCTGGAGAATATACAAAAATTTTTTTTAACTCAGCAAAACTTGTTTTTGGATCTGTTATTTTATGTTTAGCTGTCTCTTTACTGGCAGGATTTAGTTTAGCAAAATTAAATCCGAAAGGATCAACTGTTATCGCAATATATTTATTAGTTGGCATCAGTATACCTGCTCAACTTTATATACTCCCTTTATTTCTACTATGGAAAGAGTTAAGTTTATTAAATACACATGTTGGATTAATAATAATATACTCTGCATTAAATGCTCCTTTCGCAACATTTTTAATTAGATCTTATATGATTAGACTGCCAGATGAATTATTTGATGCTGCAAAACTTGATGGCGCGAATACATTTCAAATTTTCTTTAGAATAGCATTACCATTATCATGGCCTGTTATATTAACTGCTGGATTAATAATTGGATTAGCAGTTTGGAATGAATTTTTATTTGCGCTTACCTTTATAACGGATCCAAATTTTAAGCCAATGGCTACAATTCTATTTTCATTTCAAGCTAGATTTGAAAATAATTATGCTTTACAAAGTGCTGCAGCAATCATGATGGTGGCACCAATAGCTATTTTATTTATGTTGTTCCAAAGAAGGTTTATTTCAGGACTAACAAGTGGAGGCTTAAAAGAATAATGACTTTTAAATTAGATAAAAGTTTTGAGGAAAAAGTTTACGCAGGTGTATTGGGTAAAATAATTGGTGTATTTCTCGGACGTCCATTCGAAGGTTGGTCTTATGAAAGAATAATGAAGGAATTGGGACCTATTAATTATTATGTAAATGAGAAATTAGATTTCCCGTTACCTGTCTCTGATGATGACATTACTGGCACATTTACCTTTTTACGTGCTTTTAGAGAATGCAATTACAACAAAAATATAACCGCTAAAGATATAGGAAAAACTTGGTTAAATAATATTATTGAGGATAAAACTATACTTTGGTGGGGTGGAAAAGGACACTCAGCAGAGGATACAGCTTTTCAAAATTTAAAACAGGGTATCGATGCTCCGGACAGTGGTTCAATTAAAACTAATGGTAAGGTAATTGCTGAACAAATAGGGGCTCAAATTTTTATTGACGGTTGGGCCATGGTAGCACCTGGTGATCCAGAAAGAGCAGTTCATTATGCAAAACTTGCTGCAAGTGTTAGTCATGATGGAGAGGCAATTTATGGAGCACAAGTTGTAGCTGCTCTAGAGTCAATGGCCTTTGTTGAAAGTGATTTAACAAAGTTAGTTGAGCAAGCTAAAAAATTTATCCCAGATAATTCAGTAATATTTAGATTAATATCTGACATACAAGAATGGCGATCCGGAAATTTAGGTTGGGAACAAGCAAGAGAAAAAATTGCTGAGAATTATGGATATGATAAATATTTAGGTAACTGTCATATGGTACCTAATCATGCTTTAATTATTATGGCTTTATTATTTGGAGATGATGATTTTCAAAAAACTATGATGATTGTGAATACAGCAGGTTGGGATACAGATTGTAATTCAGGAAATGTTGGTTGTATTTTAGGAATTAAAAATGGAATAGAAGGACTTAAATCAGGTCCTGATTATTTATCTCCTATAAATGATATTTTATATTGCCCCTCTGCATCAGGAGGTGAAACTCTTACTGATGCACTGACAGAAACCTACAAAATAATTAATACAACTAGAAAAATTAATGGTTTAGAAGAAAATTTACCTAAAAATGGAGCTAGATTTCATTTTGATATTAAAGATTCAACACAAGGTTGGCGAACTAGAGTTGGAAATAAGTTTTGTGAAACAAAAATCAGTAATGTTGAATACAAATCTGCATTAGGTGAAAGAGGTTTAAAAATTGAATATAAAAATTTTTCAGAAGGTTTAACTTCGGAAGTTTATGTAGAAACATTTTTTCCTGAGGTTATTTTAGACTTGAAAGGAAAAAAAAGAAATGATTTTTTTCATTACGATTATATTTCTTGTCCAACTATTTTTCCAGGTCAGAAAATAACTTTAGAAATAGAAAATATATCTTCTCATGAAATTTCAATTACCTTGTTTTCAAAATATTGGGGTGAAAATGATAAGCTTCAAAAAAATTCTTCAAATATTTTTAAGATAAGTGGAAATGAAAAAAAACAAATATCATGGGATGTGCCTGACTCTGACTCAAATCCCATAGGTCAAGTTGGCTTTAATATTTCATCGAATGAAAAAAAAGAAGGAGAAATTATTCTTAACTTTATGAATTTTGAAGGAGAACCAAAACAGATATTTAAAAGACCTGATCACGTAGATAATTATAAAAGAGGTAAAGAAAAAAAAGAAGGCTACTATGGCGAAATTTGGAGAAATGCTTGGGTTCAATCATTAGACAAATGGGAGAAGAGAGGTAAAAACTTTAGAATTTGCCAAAATAAGGGTAGAGGAATTTTATTTACTGGAACAGATTTATGGAAAAATTATTCAATTGCATCAAATATAATGTTGCAGTCTAGCAACTCTGGAGGAGTAGTATCAAGAGTTCAAGGTGTAAATAAGTACTACACCTTTGAAATTTGTAAAGGGAATAAGTTACGTATTGGAAAGATGAATAATGATTTTCACATATTAAAAGAAGAAGAATATGAAGTAGAATTTTTTAAAGAATATAAATTAAAAATGACAGTAATAAAAAATAAAATTATTGGATACATTAATGATAAAGCTATTATTGAAGTAGAGGATGGTGACTCTCCTTTTCTTAAAGGTGGAGCAGGTTTAGTTGTTGATAATGGCACTTTAGTAACAGAACAGATAATCTTAAATTAAAAGATGAAATATAGAAAATTTGGTTCTTTGGATTGGGATGTATCTGAAATAGGTTTAGGCTGTTGGCAGATTGGTGCTGATTGGGGTAATGTAAGTGAAGAGAAGGCAAATGAAGTATTAAAATCATCATTTGAAAATGGAGTAAATTTTTTAGATACAGCAGATGTTTATGGTGATGGCAGAAGTGAAAAATTTGTAGGAAATTTTATAAATTCTATTTCAGATAGAATCTATGTTGCAACAAAAGCTGGTAGACGTATTAATCCACATACTGCAAATGGATATTATGATAAAAAATTAATGGAGTCTTTTGTAGATCGATCTTTATTAAATCTAAACATTGAAACGATTGATCTTTTACAAATGCATTGTCCACCAACAGAAGTTTATTCATCAGGTCAAACCTTTGAAATGTTAGATTATTTAGTAGTCAAAGGAAAAATACAAAATTATGGGTTTAGTGTTGAAACAGTAGATCAAGCTTTAGAATGCATAAAGAATCCTAATACAAAATCAATTCAAGTTATCTTTAATATTTTTAGACAAAAACCTGCAGAAGAATTATTTAAAATTGCAAAAGAAAAAAAAGTAGCAATCATTGCTAGAGTACCTCTTGCTAGTGGTTTGTTATCAGGAAAATTTGATAAAAATTCTTCCTTTGCTCCTGATGATCATCGAAATTATAATATTAATGGTGATGCATTTGATGTTGGTGAAACATTCTCTGGAGTCAATTATTCAAAAGCTTTGGAAGCAGTTGAAGAACTTAAAAATATTATTCCAAGTGAAATAACTCTTTCTCAATTATCTCTTAAATGGATTTTAATGCATGAAGCTGTGAGTGTTGTTATTCCGGGTGCAAAAAATAGAGAACATGTAAATCAAAATACTGCCTCTAGTGAAGTTAAAGACATTTCTTCTTTAATGGATGAGATAAATGATATCTACACAAAATATTTCTTTGATGATGTACATCATCGTTGGTAATAATTTTTGTGTTAGAAGAAACTAAGATATTTAAAAGGGCAACTCTTGCATCAATAATAACATCAACTTATCCTATGATCGTCGTAGGATGTTACTTTGGAGTTACCCCTTGGAATATGAATAGGTTATCAATTGATGAAACTGATTTGAGTTTTTCAATATTAATTTTTGGGATTTTTTTTGTATTATCAAACCAAATTGCTGGAAGAATATTAGTTCCAAAATATGGAACAAAGCCAGTAATGTCAGTAGCTTTTCCACTTATTACTTTTTCAGCTTTACTATCAATTATATCTCCTTCATATTTTTATTTTTTATTAACTTTTATTCCAGCTGGAGTTGGATGGGGTGCTTCTGGACCAATTGGAGGAATACATTGCCAATTAATTGAACAGCATTTTAAGAAAATTATTACTCCTTATTATGCGATGGGTTTCAACATCGGTATTCTTGCCGGTGGAGGATTAGCTAGTATAATTATGTGGTATAGCTTTGAGCCTTTTATGTTTTTTCTTGTTTTATCTTTTTTTTCAATTTTAGTTGCATTTATAGTTCTTCATCTGGGATTACCTAGTAATTTAGACTTTAAAGGCAAAGGTGAAAAATTTAAAATTCCCGAATCAAATGTCCTTATATTTGGCTTCTTATTATTTTTTGTTTTTGGTTCTGGTGGTATAATTATGGATTGGTCAACATTATGGCTGTCAAAGGATTTAAATGCCCCTCTTTATCTTGCAAGTATGGGATTAATATTTTTTAGTATTGGCGGTATTTTAGCTAATTTATTCTCTAACACATTAATTAATTTATTTACTGAAAAAGTTGTAGGATGTCATTTTGTAATGATTGGAGCATCAATAATGTTGTTGTCTTTATTAACAAACAATTTTTATATTATACTAGGAGTCTTATGTATTTATGGATTTGCTATAGCAAACTTGGTTCCTATAGTTATTCGTCAAGCTGTTAAGCAGTCTAACGAAAGTATTCCTATGACTGTAACAAATCTGATAACTATTGGATTATCTTCTACAATAATTATGCCAGCAGCAATTGGTTTTCTTGCAGAAACATTTTCCCTAACTTTAAATATGTATTTACTATCTATTATTGTCTTTACTTCTGGATTTGTTTTTTTATTTAAGTTTAAATAAAATTAATGAATAAATTAAAAATATCTCAAGTTCAATTTCAAGCAAGTCATATCCCAACTTTAAATGCAGAGATTCTTCAGAAAAGTTTTAATAATACATTAAAATTTAAACCTCACTTAATTTGCACACCAGAATGCTCGAATATTATTACCGACAATAAAAATTATTTAATTTTAAATGCCCCATATCAACATACCTGCCCAGTTTTGAAGATGGCAAAAGATTTTGCTAAGAAAAATAAAATTAATATAAATCTAGGCTCTTTACTTTTAAAAATTAAGAACAAAACCAAATTGGTTAATAGATCTTTTTTTGTTGATCATAATGGGGTAATCACAAAAACATATGATAAAATTCATATGTTTGATGTTAAAATTAATAATAACGAAAAACATCATGAATCATCTTTGTTTAAAGCAGGAAATAAAATAATTCATACTAAAATTAATAATATTAAATTAGGAATGACAATTTGTTACGATCTACGATTTCCTAATTTATACAGGCAACTTGCTAAAAAAGATTGTTCAATTATTTTAGTTCCTGCTGCTTTCACTAGACCAACTGGAAAAGATCATTGGGAGGTTTTGAATAGATCGCGAGCTATAGAGAATAATGTATTTATTGTAGCAACAGGTATGTGTGGAAATCATCATATGAAAAGAAAGACTTATGGATATTCTCTTTTAGTAGACCCCTGGGGGAACATTATAAATAGTACTAAAAATAAACCTGCAATTCTAAACTCAACTATTAATATTCCTGATGTAAAAAAAATAAGAAAAAAAATTCCTTCTTTAAAATATGTATAATTTTAAATCATTAGTTTCAGGTGTTGGAAATTTAAATAAAACTAAAAAATATTATGATGATTGGTCTGAAAAATATGATGAAACACTTAAGCTATGGAATTATCAAGCACCCAAAAAAAGCATTAAATTTTTAAAAGAAACAACTAATTTTAAACCAAAAAATATCTTAGATTTAGCATGTGGGACTGGTTTATTCGGTGCTGAATTAAAAAAAGCTTATCCAAAAAGTCATATATATGGATCAGATATTTCAAAAAAAAGCTTAAAAATTTCATCAGAAAAAAAAATTTATAAAAAGTTACAAATAAAAAACTTTGAACAATTACATAATTATAAAATAAAATTTGACCTTATTTCTTTGATAGGCTCTATGACGTATTGTAAAAACTTTGATAAACTTTTTGTTAATGTTAATAAAAATATTAAACAAAAAGGCTTTGCATTATTCACTCATAGAATTGATTTATGGCAGCAACAGGATTTTTTAAGTATTTTAAAAAAACATAGAAAGTCATTAAAAATCATTAAAATTTCTAGACCCTTAAAGTATTTACCTTTGAACAAAGATTTCAAAAATAAAATAAAAATAAAAATTGTTTTATTACAAAAATATTAAAAATGTAGGCTTTTTAATTAAAAAATTTGAGCCAAAACTGAGAATCGTGTATTTATTAATTAGGTTTATTTTCTATCCATAAACCAACGATGAAAAGAAGGGATATTCGCCGTGTCCCTTCTTTTTTTATACACTAGATAAAATTGATTTGGCAATAAATTAAATTTATTTTTTAGAGTTAAAATTATCCATTTTTCTAAGTGTCTTTTCACTAACATGATGTTCTATTCCTTCAGCATCTTCAGAAGCTGTATTCTTGTCTAAACCAAGATTTAGTAAAAAATTGTATACAATATTGTGCCTTTTTTTTGATTCACTTGCTATTTTTTGACCTTTAAAAGTTAAAAAAATTGATCGATAAGGTTCTCTTTTAATGTAACCCTGTGATTGTAGTCTTCGTATTGTTTTATTTGCGGTAGCTTGCGCTATGCCTAAGCTTTCAGCAATATCAACAATACGAGCTTCCCCTTTAGAATTTAACAGTTCTGCAATTAGTTCTAAATAATCTTCAGTATTTTCTGTTTTATGAGCATTTCGGACTTTGCTGAAAGACATTTTCTTTTTTAACATAAAAACCTAAAAAAATTAACAGAAAATGTAGCCATAGCTATATTTATTAGCTATATATACATTTTTATGAATGCCCTAATTAATGCTATTAATGAAAAAACCAAAATCATTCTTGAGAATGATGGGAGGTTATTGAAGAAATCTTTCTTTGGTCTTCTACTACTTTCTCTTGTTTTTCAAGGAGGTGAATTTGGTGAGGTCATAAGATCTTCAATGATAGATGCTTATATTCAGGTATCTGTTTTTGTTGGATTTACTCTGTTTGTTTTCATTGGCTTGGATAGTTTAACAAAATTTGATGTAAAGAATTTTTTATCTAAAACGCAAAAGTTACATGTTGGTATAGCTGCATTTTTAGGTGCAATACCTGGATGTGGTGGAGCTATAATAGTTGTTACTCAATATATTCAGGGACGTATTTCTTTTGGATCCTTAGTCGCTGTATTAACAGCAACAATGGGAGATGCAGCTTTTTTAATACTTGCTATAGAACCCACAACAGGGCTTTTGATATTTGGAATTGGAATTATTGTAGGATCAATTTCAGGTTATATAATAGATTTTATTCATGGCATAAATTTTATGCAGGCGGAAACAAAAATAAAAGTTGAATTTGAAAAAATAAATAAAACTTTTGTATCAAATTTTAATTACTTTTGGCTTTTTTTATTTATTCCTGGTTTTGTCTTAGGTATTTTAGTTGCATTCCAAGTGGAATTTGAATCCTCTACTTATAATACATTTTTAATTTTCGTTGCATCTGCTGGGGCAATACTTTCAATATTTATGTGGTCATTGAATCCTTTAAGTGATTTTCAATGTTCAACTGACAAAAGTAGGGGGCTACTATCAAGAGTAGTAGATACGACTAATTTTGTAACTACTTGGGTCATTAGTGGCTTCCTTGTCTTTGAAATATTTATGTACTTTACAAGTTTAGATTTAAAAATATTTTTTGATTTATGGCTTCCATTTGTTCCATTGATTGCAATTTTATTTGGTTTCTTGCCAGGATGTGGACCTCAAGTTGTTGTGGCAACTTTTTATCTAAATGGCTATATACCTCTTTCTGCAGAATTAGGTAATGCGATATCAAATGATGGCGATGCTTTGTTTCCAGCAATAGCTCTTGCTCCAAAAGCTGCAATTTTAGCAACTCTTTATAGTGCAATACCTGCATTAGTAGTTGCCTACGGATATTTTTATCTATTCGAGTAAAAATTGAAGAAAAATTTACCTTCTAAAATTTGCATTGTTTGTAATAGACCATTTACTTGGAGAAAAAAATGGGAAAAAGATTGGAAAAATGTTTTATATTGTTCGAAGAAATGTTCTAAAAATACTTTAAAAAAAAGTAATAGATAAATCTTATTTGTGACAGATAAATTAAATAAAGAAAAAAATATACATCATTCAAAAAATGATTCTAAAAAAGAAATACGCTTAACGAGATTAAAAAGGTTAGAAAAAAAACTTAAATCAAATATTTTAAAAAGAAAAAAAGCTATTAATAAAAATGGATAAATTAATAATCAATGGAGGTTCTAAAATTTCTGGTTCAATTATTGTTCATGGTTCAAAAAATGCTGCATTACCAATAATTGTATCATCTCTTTTATCTGACAATATTTTAAAACTCTCAAATGTACCTAATGTAGTTGATGTATTAAATTTAATTAAATTACTAAAAAATTATGGCGTCAAAATTGAATATAAAAAAAACAAACTAAAAATAAATCCAAAAAAAATTAAAAATTTATCAGCAGATTATGATGTTGTAAGAAAGATGAGAGCGTCTATTTTAATTCTAGGACCTTTACTCTCTCGTTTTGGTAAAGCTAGAATATCTTTACCAGGAGGTTGTGCTATCGGGACTAGACCTATAGATATACATCTTGCAGGCTTATCAAAACTAGGTGCTAATTTTGATATTCAAAATGGTTTTGTTATAGGAAGTGTTAAATCACAACTGATTGGTAATAAAATAAAATTACCTTTTCCAAGTGTAGGCGCTACTGAAAATATACTAATGGCTTCGGTTTTAGCAAAAGGTGAGACTAAGATTTTAAATGCTGCGAGAGAACCAGAAATAGAAGATCTGTCTAATTGCCTTACGAAAATGGGAGCAAAAATAGAAGGTCAAGGAACAAAAACTATTCTTGTGCAAGGTGTTACAAATTTAAAAAATGCCCAGCATGAGATAATTTCTGACAGAATTGTAGCTGGCACATATATAATTGCAGCCCTGATGTTAAATTCAAATTTAGAAATCAAAAATTTTAATACTGTTTATTTAAAATCCTTAATTAATATTTTAAAAAAAATGGGTGCAAAATTAAAAGTAAGTAAAAATTCAATAAAAGTTTTTCAAGGATCAAAACTAAAATCTACAAGTCTTTCAACTAGCCCTTATCCTGGTTTTCCTACTGATTTACAAGCTCAATTAATGTCACTCATGTGTCTATCAGATGGCAAGTCAAAAATTAAAGAAACAATTTTTGAAAATAGATTTATGCATGTTCCTGAATTGAATAGATTAGGTGCAAATATTACCCTAGAAAAAGATACTGCCACAATTATAGGAAATCAAACATTTAAAGGGGCTCAGGTAATGGCTAGTGATTTGCGAGCTAGTATAAGTTTAGTTCTAGCCGCTATGAATGCAAATGGTCAAACAACATTAAATCGTGTTTATCATCTTGATAGAGGGTATGAAAATATAGAAAAAACATTAAGTAGTTTGGGGGCAAATATAAAAAGAAAGAAAAACTAACTTTTTCTAGTTTTTTCTTTGATCACAATATAAAAGCCTGCAATTTATGAGTAAAATAGTCATTGCAGTACCTAGAGGTAGAATTACAAAAGAATGTAAAAGATTATTACTTAAAACAAGTTTTGCTCCAGATCCTTTGCTTTTTGATCAAGATACAAGAAAATTAACTTTTAAATCAAAAAAAAGAAATATTGAATATATTAAAGTAAGAGCTTTTGATGCGTGTACCTTTGTTGCGTTTGGAGCAGCACACATAGGTATCGCAGGTGAAGATGTAATTAATGAATTTGATTACTCGGAAATATATGCACCGCTAGACTTAAATATTGGTCACTGTCGAATTTCTGTAGCTGCTCTGAAATCTTTATTAAAAAAAGAGGATCCAGAAACCTGGAGTAATATTAGAATTGCTACTAAATACCCAAATATTACAAAAAAATTTTTTTATAATAAAGGAATACAAGTTGAAATTATAAAATTAAGTGGGTCAATGGAATTAGCCCCCTCTTTAAATATGTGTAGGAGAATTGTTGATTTAGTATCTACAGGGAAAACATTGAAGGAAAATGGTTTGATTGAAATTGAAGAAATAATGAAAATTCAATCTAAATTAATAGTTAATAGATCTGCGTACAAGACAAATATGAATGAGGTTTCAAAAATTATTTCTGAAATAGGTACATTTGTAAAATGAAAATATTAAAATTTAATAAAAACTTTTATAATCAACTTCAAATAAAGATTGAAAAAAGAAATTTATTATCAAGTAAATCAATTGAAGAAGATGTAAAAAAAATTATTTATGATGTAAAAAAAAATGGTGATAAATCACTAATCAAATATGCAGCAAAATTTGATAAAGTTAAAATTAATAAAAAAAATCTTATTCTAAATATATCTAAAATAAAACCAACATCAAAAATTAAACCAGAAATTTTTAAAAGCTTTAAAAAAGCAATTAAAAATATTTCTTTATTTCATAAAAAACAACTGCCTAAAAATATTGTTTTTAAAAATGATGGAGCAACATTGAAATCTGTATGGAAACCTATTGACTCCGTCGGTTTGTACGTTCCAGGAGGAAATGCTTTTTACCCATCCTCTTTAATTATGAATGCAGTACCTGCAATCATAGCTGGAGTAAAAAGAATTGTTTGTATAACACCACCTACTAAATCAATTAATCCATATTTTGTAAAATTAATTAAGGAATTAGGTATTAAGGAAACATATTTTGTAGGAGGTGCACAAGCAATTAGTGCATTAACATATGGCACTGAAACAATTAAGCCGGTAAATAAAATTTTCGGTCCTGGTAATGCTTATGTTGCAGAAGCAAAAAAACAATTATTTGGAAAAGTAGGTATAGATTTACTTGCTGGTCCTTCGGAAATAATTGTTGTTGCTAACAATGAAAATAATCCGGATTGGGTAGCTTCTGACTTAATAGCTCAATCAGAGCATGATGAAAATGCACAGTCAATTTTAATTACGGACAATAAAGATTTTGCAACTAAAGTCTTAAGTTCAATTAAAAATATTAAAAAAGATTTATCAAAAAAGAAAATAATTGAAAAAAGTTTAAATAATAATGGAATAATTGCTTTAGTCGATAATTTAGAACATGCTTCACAAATTATAAATTTTGTTGCACCAGAACATTTACATATTCACATTTCGAATAATAAAAAATTATTATCGAACATTAATAATGCTGGTGGTATATTTTTAGGTGAGTATTCTGTCGAAGCTTTTGGTGACTATATTGTAGGAACTAACCATGTATTGCCCACATCAGGAGCAGCAAAATTTTCATCAGGATTAGGTGTTTTAGATTTTATGAAAAGAAGCTCTTATGTTGAGATGAATCAAAAATCTTTTAATACTCTTTCAGAAGATACGAAAAAAATGTCAGGACTCGAAGGTTTAGATGGACATAAATTATCAGTAAAAATTAGACAAAAGAAATAATATTTACTATAAGCTTATAAAAATATGCCAAAAGAAGGATCGATTGAATTTCAAGGAGTTGTTTTAGAACTTCTCCCAAATGCAATGTTTAAAGTAAAACTAGAAAATGATCATGAAATTCTAGCTCACTCATCAGGTAAAATGAGAAAAAATAGAATCAGAGTATTAGCTGGTGATAAAGTTACAGTAGAAATGACGCCATATGATTTAACTAAAGGCAGAATTACTTTTAGATGGAAGTAAAAAAATCTAAAAAAAATAATATTATTTCTTTAAAAAAAAAATCTAAATGCCCAACATGTAAAAAGGTTTCTAAAGAACCTTTTATACCTTTTTGTTCAAAAAAATGTGCTAATCTTGATTTAATGAAATGGCTTACAGATGAACATGGATTAGAAATAAAATCTGATTAAATATCCTATTTTTAATTGAATTTAATTATAAATACTTTATCTGATGTTTTGTGCCCAGGTAGCTCAGTTGGTAGAGCAGAGGACTGAAAATCCTCGTGTCGGTGGTTCGATTCCGCCCTTGGGCACCACTTTCTTAATTATAATATTCGTTCAACACAATTTTAAAAAAATCTTTAAAAAATTTTAAATGAAAGATATAATTTTCATACATTTAGATGAGATACTATGAATTTTATTAAAAAATTATTTCTAGTCTTATCAGTATTATCTTTATTTAACTTGCACTCTTTTGCTGTAAGTGCTTGTTCAGTTAAAATTGGATCATTTGACTGGGATAGTGCTAACATACATTCAGCTATAGCCTCTTATATTCTAGAAAATGGATATGATTGTGATGTTAAAATTACAAAGGGTAGAACAAATCCAATTTTATCATTATTAATAGATAATAAAATTGATATTATTTTTGAGCACTGGACTGATAATAATGTTGCTTTAATTGATACAATTAGAAATATGTTTATAGAGTTTAGTCAAGATTTAGGTGTTACTGATCCGGTATCAGGTCCTGTAGTAATTGATCAAAGCGGCTTAGTAGCAGAACTTGGAAAAACTATTACTGGAAAACTAAAAGTATAAAATTAAATTTCATAAATAAAATTTATATGTGTTACACTAAACCAATATTGACTTATCTCAAAATCTATACAGCTATTATTATTATACTATTATTTAGTATTAATTTAATCGCAAAGGATTTGACTTTGCAAGCCTTTAAAGAGCTAAAAATAGAATTAACTAATAATGAAATTACTATTGAACAGTTTAATGAAAAAATTCTTCAGCTTGATATAGATTCAGATATTTTCAAAATCTCTAAAGATCTATTTATGGATAATATGTTATCACTAGAAGACTATATTGAGGTGATAGAAAATGTACTAATGAGTGAAATTTCTTTAATTGAAACAAATGAAACAAACAATTCACTAGAAAATACTTCTGTATTAAATGGAGATTTTATTTTTCAAACTGAGATAACAAAACTAAGTCAATATATTGTTGGAGATTTCACTTATGGAGAATTATTTGATAATAAGTTTATTTTTGAAGAAAATGAATTAAAAGAAATTAGTTTAACCCAAAATAATAAAAATTTATTAAAATTTTCTAAACCTAAATTGATTATAAATAAGAATAAATTTATTATTAAATCTAATGTAATTGATCCTTCAGATCCAGCAGCAACATTAAAATATAGATTTGAAGGAAATATTAATAACGACACAGTTAATGGAAAGATGATAGTTTCGTACTATGGAAATGACTTGCCGCAAGGCACTATTTTAGTTGAAGCCAATACAATAAATCAAACAGAAAAAAATTTAGAATCAAATATTGTCGATAACATTAAACAAATAAATTTGAAATTCAAAATTGTAAGAGTCAATACAAATGTCCCAACAGAATTAGCTGCAAGAGTAAATAATATTGAAAAACTAACTTTCCTGATGGATAGTGAAAAAGTTAATGAAATTAAGTATGAAGAAAAGTCAAATAATTTCTTTACTAGAAAAAATATAAGATCATTTAAAGATATAAAAATTAAATTAACAAATCAAAATATTCTGAAAGGAAAATCTAGGTTAGTAGTTAAACAATTTAGTAGTGAAAACTTAACAATTTATTGGAATATTGATTTATCTAGAGATCATCCATTTGGTAGTGTTGTAATCGAATTAGTTGGAAGAGGCCCACAAATTGAGCTTATCCCGATAAAATAGATAAAAATATTAATTATCTGATTATTTTGATTTGATTAAACTTTTTTTTATTTTTTATATATTTATTAATTGTTAATTAAATTTAAAATATAAATATTTTGATGAGAATAATTAAAAAAATAAATGTATTAATATTTTTTTTCGCAATAACTTTTATTGGAAATATTGCCTATGGTGCAAGCGAAAAATCATTGCTTTTAGCATTAAATATAGAGTGCAGTGCTGAAAAAAAAGGAAAAAAACCTTGGAGAGATAATTTTTTTGGCTTTGCGACTGAGCATAGTTTTCATGCAAGTAGGTGGTGGAACGGATCAGGAGACAAGCTTGGAGAAATTGGTCAACATATCTTTAACGCAACTAGAACAGATAAATCATTAGTAATTAATGGCACAGGTTCTTGGATTAATAATAAAAGTAATAAATCTTGGAAATTACAATTTGTTTCAAAAGGTAACAAATCAATATTAGAACATTTAGAAAATGGAATTCAAGGATATGAGGGTAGTGGTCAGCACAGAAGAGAATGTGTAATTAAACTCCTTAATCAAGTTGAAGCAAGTGATGCAATACAGATTGGATCCTATACAAAAGTAATATCAGCTCTTAGAAATCAAATAGACAATTTTAAAGAAAGAAATGGTAAATTAGAAAATCTGAATAATGACTATACTCAAAGAATTGAATCTTTAGATTCTCTTATAGTTACTTTAAAAAAAGAAAATAATACCAACTTAGAAAAAATTTCTAGCTTAAATTCTGAATTAGAAAAAAATAAAAATAATTCCAAATTTGAAATTAAGTATAAAGAATTAACTAAGCAAATTCAAAATATTACAAACGAGTTAGAAGTATCAAATAAAGAAAAGATTAATTTAGAAAATGAAATATTATCACTTAAAGAAACAGAAAATACTCTTTTGAACTCTATAGTTGATATCAATAAAGAAATTGATTCTCTTACTGATATTAACTTATCACTTTTGGATAAAATAGATTTATATAAAAAGAAAGAAAAAGAATTAACTCAAATAATAGAGGAAAATGAAAATCAAAGACGAGAAGAAGAGAGACTTATTAATGAAAAAAAACAACAGGATGAAAAATTAGCTGAAGAAATAAGACTAGCAGAAGAAAAAAAACTTAAAGAAAAGGAAGAGTTAGAAAAAATAGCTCAAGAGGAATTAAATCAAAAATTAGCTCTTTTAACTGAAGAAACAGATTTAGAAAAAGCTCAAAATTTTTTATTAAATCTTGAAAGTTTTATTAAAGAATACCCAGCTGAATTTGATATTATTATGATATCTGAATATTTTATTGCAACTAGATCAATACTTGAAGGGGATTTGAACTCTACTAACAAAGTAAAATTAAAAGAGTTTAAGGATTATGTAAATCAAAATAGTGAGTTATATCTCCAGTATTCTAATGAAATTTTAAAAAATACACAAAATGAAAAATTAAATAAAATTAATGAAGCAATATTAGGTTTAGAGAATAGTATCAATGAGTTAAAGCTAATTATGGTCAATAATCAGCAATCAGCCAATTTACAAAAATGGACCGATA
>CACAVG010000004.1 GCA_902535885.1 uncultured Alphaproteobacteria bacterium
GATGATAATGTTACATGGAAAGAACCAAAAGATAGACATATAGGCATGGTATTCCAATCTTACGCATTGTACCCAAGTATGACTGTTGAGAAAAATTTATCATTTGGTTTAAGAATGATGGGTACGGCAAAAGATTTAATTAATGAAAAAATTAAAAAAGCTGCAAATCTCCTACAAATAAATGAATTACTTAAAAGAAAACCTTCTCAACTCTCTGGAGGTCAAAGGCAGCGTGTTGCTATTGGTAGAGCTTTGGTTAGAGATGCGAAAGTTTTTTTATTTGATGAACCTTTAAGTAACCTTGATGCAAAATTAAGAGCTGAACTACGCTATGAAATTAAAAAACTTCATAGAGATTTATCAAATACTATGATTTACGTTACTCATGATCAAATAGAAGCTATGACGCTTGCGGACCGCATATCTGTTATGAAAGATGGATTAATACAGCAATTAGATACACCTAAACAAATTTATAACAAACCAGCTAATTTATTTGTGGCTGGGTTTATTGGATCTCCGAGCATGAATTTTTTAAAAGCTAAATTTGATAAATTAAATCAAAATATAATTGTTGACAAAAAACAAATTGATATTTCTAAATATGAAAACATAAATAATTTGATGAATGATCAAGAGATTGTGTTTGGAATAAGACCTGAAAATATAAACATAGAAAAAAATGAACATTCTATGGAATGTAAAGTTGAATTAGTGGAGCCTATGGGAGCAGATACTCTTGTATGGACTAGTGTTGAGGGTAATCCAATATCTATAAGAATGGAGGGAAGTTCAAACTATAATTTAAATGATGAAATAAATATCTCTTTTGATATAAAAAAATCTTCAATATTTGATAGTAAATCTGAGGAGAGAATTTAATGAATAGAAACGAAGTAACAATGCAGTTGTACACCACAAGAAAATTTCAACCTTACGAGCCAATATTTAAATTCCTATCTGAGTCTGGAATTAAAAATATTGAATTATTTGATTTAGATAAAATTGATTTAGATAATTTTAAATCAATGATGGAAGAAAATAGTATTTCTATAAAATCTTCTCACATAAGTTTTCAAGCAATTACAAATACAGAAGAAACAATTAAAAGGATGAAATATCTAAATATTAAGCATGCGATAGTACCTTCTGTGCCTGAAAAATTTAGTAAAAATTTTGCTTCAAATTTTGATCTTGATGAAGATACTTGGAATAACTTTGGTAAAGATCTCTCATCATATGTACAAAGGTATGAAGATAATGGTCTAACTCTTGGTTATCATAATCATTCATTTGAATTTAGACCTCTTCCTAGTGGTAAACTTCCAATAGAATGTATGATGGATCACAATGAAAAACTAAAAATGGAACTTGATCTTGGATGGGCAGTTGCTGGTAAAGCAGATCCACTTAATTGGATAGAAAAATATAAAAATAAAATTATTGGTTGTCACTTAAAAGATTTTTTTGATGAAACAAAAAACCTTTTAGATCATAGTGAACAATCTGCTGTAGGAGAAGGTTTCATAGATTGGCCTAAGCTTCTTGCAGAAGTTAAAAAAACTCCATGTGAAGTTTTTGTTCTAGAGCACGATGATCCAAAAGATTATAAAGAATACACAACAAAGTCTTTAGAATATTTAGATACAATTTAATGAATATTGGAATTGTTGGTTGTGGGAATATTTCTGAGACTTATTTTGAATGTCAAAAAATATTCAATAATTTCAAAATAGTTGCTTGCGCTGATATTAATAAAGAAGCTGCATCAAATGCTGCATCTAAATATAATGTTAAAGTTCTATCAGTTGAAGAAATTGTAGAAAATAATGAAATTGATTTAATTATTAATTTAACAATTCCTGCAGCCCATAAAGAAATTATTACAAAATCTCTTCTTAATGGAAAACATTGTTTTAGTGAAAAACCATTAGCAATGAATTTTCAAGAAGGTTTAGAAATAGAAAAATTAGCAAACGAAAAAGGTTTGTATGTTGGTTGCGCTCCAGATACATTTTTAGGAGCGGCAGGACAAAAAGCTAGAAAATTAATTGAAGACAATAAAATAGGTAAAATTGTTCTTGGTACATTTAATTTGATGTCTCATGGGATGGAGCATTGGCACCCTAATCCAGATTTTTTCTTTAAACCTGGTGCTGGACCAGTTTTTGATGTTGGAGTTTATTATATTACTCAATTAGTTAACTTAATTGGACCAGTTAAACAAATAAATGCAATCAGTGGAACAGCTACAAATGAGAGAACAATAACTAGCCAACCAAGGTACGGAGATAAAATTAAAGTTGAAACACCAACAACCCTTATGGGTTCTTTAGAGTTTCAAAATGGAGCAAAAGTTCAGTTTTTTTGTAGTTGGGATGTCTGGAAAAACAATCATTCAACTATTGAACTTTATGGACATGATGGCTCAATGATAGTCCCTGATCCAAATTTTTTTAGCGGTGATTTACTAATATCTCAAAGAGATAGCGAATGGAAAACTATTAATAATGATGAGATGTTATTGGGCATCCCTAATAAGAGTGATGGAGAGGGTAACAAAAAAGCCAATTATAGAGGAATAGGCCTCTCAGAAATGATTGACTCTATATCTAATAATCGAAAAGCAAGATGTTCTCTTGAATTATCTCTTCATGTTCTCGAAATTATGGATGGAATTATAAAATCAGCTGAAGAAAAAAAACTTTATCAACTGTCTACTAATCCTAATCAACCAAAAATATTAACTGAAGAAGAAATAAAAAATTTAAAAATTTAATCATTCAATATTTTACAATATATTATTCTGTGATTTTTTGATAACTTACTTCATTTTGATCATATAAAACTTCATTAAATTTTGAAAGATCGTTATCTACTTTTTTTAACATTGAATTAAACTCTGATCTTTTTGTTACAACTAAAGAAATATCAGCAACAATTAAATCAATAATATAAAATCTATCTTTTGATTCTTTTACTCTCCATGTTACAACAACTGATCCAGTATCTGAAAAAATTTCCATATTAATCAAAGTGACTTGATTTTTGTTGTCATATTTCGATTTTGTTAATTCATATGTTTGGTCTGAATAACCTTGCATCATTGATGCGATGTTTAAAGCTAAATGTCTTTTAAAATTATCGATAAAGATTCTTTTTGTATTTTTATCCGATTTTTTCCATGCTTCTCCTGCAACAAATTTAGCAATTCCAGTACCAGCAAAATTGTTATTAATTGTTTGTTCGACTAGAAGAAACCTATTTATATTAGAGAGGTTTTCATTTTTATAAGCTTCAAGAATAATGTCTATTTCCCTTTTAAGCCATTCTGAGGTTTCATCAGAATATAAGTTTTTTGAAATAAATATTATAAAAAAAATTATTATTAACTTAGACTTCATTATTCAAATTCAATACTAATAAGAGGTAAAGGTGTTAATTCTGAGTCATCTACATTGTTAATTGCTGCCTTTCGGTTTTGATAGTAAGAGCTTCTTACTGCAGCATAATAATCAACCGAATTATCTCTTAACGCATTAACTTCATCTATTATTTGTGATCTTGTATCAACCGCATTAACTGCTGTTCTCATTGGTACTAACCAGGCCTCACCTTCACTTACTGCATAAGCATTAATTGGATCTGTTAACATAGTTAATACCATACCTGATGTATCTCTTAGATTTGAGGGTCCAAATAAAGGTAGCACTATATAAAAACCATCTCCAACACCCCAAGTTGCAAGGGTTTGACCATAATCTTCTTCTTTTTCTTCAAGCCCCATCTTTTCAGCTATATCAAATAACCCAAATACACCTACTGTACTATTAACTATAAATCTTCCTGATGACTGAACAGCGTTTTCACCTTGACCTTGTAATAATTGATTTACAATAACTAATGGAGCTCTTAAATTGCTCAAAAAATTATTTATTCCACTTTGTAATGGAGAAGGTAATTTTTTGTAGCCTTTTGCAATTGGCTCTAAAACAATTCTATCAGCTACATTATTGAAACTAAATATAGCTCTATTTACTGGTTCAAAAGGATCATATATTTCGTCCTCAATTGTGGTTGTATCAAAGTCATCTGAGTCGGTATTTACATGATCGGCTTCACTACTACTTACTTTATAGGATAGTAGACTGAAAAATAGAAAAAATAGAATTAAAAATTTTTTACTCATAGACTAACCACTAATATCTAAACTATTATTTAATATAGTTTATAAATTACATTATATATATCTCTATTATAGCAAAAAAATGACAGAAAATTCGGAAAATTATCTTGATTTATTAAATAAAGAGCAAAGAAGTGCTGTACAGAAAACTGATGGCTCGTTACTTGTTTTAGCTGGTGCTGGCAGCGGGAAAACGAGAGTATTAACCTTTAGAATCTTAAATATACTAATAAAAAAACTAGCTACTCCTCGGCAAATATTAGCAGTAACTTTCACAAACAAAGCTGCAAGTGAAATGAAGACGCGAATCGGAGATGCACTAAATTTACCTATTGATAATATGTGGGTCGGCACATTTCACTCTTTGTCTCTAAGAATACTAAGACAACATTACGAAGAAGTAGGATTAAGAAAAAATTTTTTAATTATTGATGTTGATGATCAGTTAAAGTTAATTAAAAATATTTGTGAGGTAGAAAAAATAGATACAAAAGAAACTTCACCTAAATATTATTTATCAGCAATAGATAATTTAAAAAATAAAGGAATAAGTCCTAATGAATTGAGTGAAAATAAATATAGGAAGAATGATAAAGAAATTCGAAAAATCTATAGCATTTATCAGTCAGAACTTCTTCGATTAAATAGTGTTGATTTTGGTGATTTAATTTTATTTTGTATTAAAATTTTTCAAAAGAATAATAATATATTATCAAAGTATCAAAATATTTTTAAATATATTCATGTAGATGAATATCAAGATATTAACCCCTTACAACAACAATGGATTCATTTTTTATATAAAGGAAATAAAAATATATGTTGTGTTGGTGATGATGATCAATCAATATATTCTTGGAGAGGAGCTGATGTTACTAATTTATTAAATTTTGAAAAAAAATTTGAGAATGTGACAATTGTAAGACTAGAACAAAATTATAGATCGACAAAAAATATATTAAGTTGTGCATCAACTCTTATATCCAAAAATAAAGGAAGATATGGAAAAGAATTATGGAGTAAAAATCAGATTGGTGAGAAAATTACAATTAATGGATTTTGGGAAACAAAAGAAGAGTCCATTTTTGTAACAGACAAAATAGAAAACATAATAAAAGATAAAATAAATTTGAGTGAGATCTCAATTTTATTTCGAGTTGCTGCACATACTAGATCTTTTGAAGAAAGATTAATCAATCTTGGACTTCCATATAAAATAATTGGAGGATTACGATTTTATGAAAGAAAAGAAATCAAAGATATTATTGCATATTTAAGATTAACAAATAATTTATCTGATGATTTAGCTTTTGAAAGAATAATTAATGTACCTAAAAGAGGAATAGGAAAATCAACAGTTAGTAAGATCAGTAGCTATGCAAGAATGAATAATATTTCTTTATTTGAATCTGCACAACAACTGACATTTAAAAGTAATTCTAAAGCTAAGAGTGAATTATACAATTTTACTGATAACATGTTGAAATGGCAAAAGGTTAAAAAGAAATTTGACCATATTGAATTAGCTAAAGTAATAATAGAAGACTCTGGTTATTTAGATTATTTAAAAAAAGAGGAAGAGAGTTCAAATAAACCTGACAGCCTATCAAGAATAGACAATTTAAATGAATTTATAGAAAGTTTAAAAGAATTTGAAAACATAGAAGGTTTTTTAGAACATGTATCCTTAGTTATGGAAAATATATCAAATACGTCAGAAGAAACACTAACTCTTATGACAATGCATGCCGCTAAAGGATTAGAGTTTGATTATGTATTCCTTGCTGGTTGGGAGGAAGGAGTTTTTCCAAGTCAAAGATCAATAGAGGAGTTAGGTAATCAAGGTTTAGAAGAAGAAAGAAGATTGGCTTATGTTGCATTAACGAGAGCAAGAAAAAAAATTTATATTACCTATGTAAATCAAAATAGATATTCTTTTGCATCACATGACTATAATTTACCTTCAAGATTTATAAGTGAGCTTCCTGAAGATAAAGTAGAGATAAACGACTCTAAATACATTCAAGATAATAACTTTTTAGATAACTTTTTAGAAACTGACTCATTTAGTGATGAAATTATTACGCCAGGAAGAAAAAGATTGTTAGAAAACTCAAAAAAAAATAATATTGATTGGGATTTGAATCAGGATTTTGAATATGAAGTAGATATTTCTAAAGGAAAAAATGTCTATCATCAAAAGTTTGGAAATGGAAAAATTATAAAACTAGATGGTGATAAAGCTTTAATTGATTTTGAAAATTTTTCTTCAAAAAAAGTATATTTGAAATTTTTGAAAATTATAGATTAATTTTTTTAAGGAATTCTTTTTCATTTAAAATCTTAATTCCTAATTGTGTTGCTTTATTTATTTTTGAACCTGCTTTTTCTCCGACAATTAGAAAATCTGTTTTTTTACTTATACTAGAAAGTATTTTTGCTCCTTTAGTTTTCGCTAAGTACTTAGCTTCATCTCTTGATAATTCAGATAAAGTACCAGTAAAAACTAAATGTTTATTTGAAAAAAAATTATCTAATTCATCATTCTGTATAAATGTAATAGATAAATAATTTTTTAAATTTTTAATAGTATCCTTATTTATATCCTTTGAAAAAAAGTCTATAATTGAATAAATTGCTTTTGGTCCTAAACCGTCAATATTTTCTAACATGCTTATATTGTTTGAAGATGATACAAATACATCAAGTTTTTTAAATTCGTTTGCTAAAATTTCAGCATTAACTTCTCCAATAAATCTAATGCCAAGTGAATAAATAAATTTATCAAGTGATATTTTTTTTGAATTATTGATAGAATTAATTAAATTAGTAAAAGATAATTTACCCCACCCATCTAACTTGATTATTTCTGATTCAAACTTTTCAAGATTAAATATATCTTCCACCTTATTTATGTATTTTAAATTAAATAATTGCTTAACTTGTTTCTCACCAAATCCATTAATATTTAGACTTTTTTTACTAACAAAATGAATTATTCTGCCCATTTTTTGTGAACTACAACCATATGTATTTGTACATCTAAGTATTGCCTCATCTTTCTCTTTTAAAATATTACTATTACAGACAGGACAATTTCTTGGAGGTTTTATTCTAGTATTCAATTTACTATTTTTTTTAACTAATCTTGTAACATATGGAATAACATCTCCTGCTCTTTCAATTTCAACAAGATCTAAAACATTTATTTTTTTTTTATTTATTTCATCAAAATTATGTAAAGAAGCATTAGATATAATTACACCACCTAAATTAACAGGTTGCAATCTAGCTACCGGGGTGATTGCACCAGTTCTTCCAACTTGAAAATCAACAGATTGAATTATAGTATTAGCTTTTTCAGCAGAAAACTTTATAGCAACTGCCCATCTTGGGTTTTTTCCTACATAACCTAATCTTTCTTGTAGTTTAAAACTATTTATTTTTACAACTAATCCGTCAATATCATAATCAATACCTGATCGTTTTTGATCTATATGATTATAAAATTTAATAATTTCTTCCACTGATTGACATTTTTTAATTAAATTATTTGGAGCAATATTCTTATTATCTATATATTTTTTTATCTTGTTGTTATTTTTTGCAATTTTTAAAACCTTATCTTTGGCTTCCTCATAATCTATTTCTATAATCTCCTTTGTTTTACCATTTATTTGTACTGCAATTTTTATTGTTGACTTTCTCTTTACCTCTTCATCTACCCAATTTTGATTAATACATAAAGATTCATTTCCAAGCATAGCCCAAATTTCTTCACTAACATGAGGGGCAAATGGCTGTAAAATAATTGACAATTTTTTTAAACCCCACTCTAAATTATCTTTAGACAATTTATTTTCCGATATCGAGTCGTTCAGAATATTTACAAATTCATAAATTTTAGCGACAGATTTATTAAACTGAAAGTTTTCGATATTTTCTGATACCGCATTAATAAGGCTTTTCAAATTTTCTATTGTCTCAAGGTCGCCAGAATTTTTTGATTCATATTTTTTAAATTTTTCAACAAATTCAAATAACTTATTAATAAACTTGTATGATGCAGCTATACCTGTATCACTCCATTGCAAATCTCTTTCTGGTGGGCTATCAGACAACATAAACCATCTCGCAGTATCTGCACCATATAAATCAATAATATCATTTGGATCCACAATATTTTTCTTTGATTTACTCATTTTTTCTACCTTCCCAACCTCAACCAGAAGATTATTATTATCTTTCAAAACATCATTTATTTTTTCTACATTTCTTGGTTCAACCCACTCACTGTTTTTATTTTTATATGTTATGTGAGTGACCATTCCCTGGGTAAATAATCCATTAAATGGCTCATCTAATTTAAAATATCCAAGATCTCTAAGAGCTTTTGTAAAAAATCTGGAATATAAAAGGTGTAATATAGCATGCTCTATTCCACCGATATATTGATCAACTGGCAACCAGTAATCTATATCATCCTCATCAAAAGGCTTATCCAACCTTGCATTGCAATATCTAAAATAATACCAAGATGATTCAAAAAACGTATCAAAAGTATCAGTTTCTCTATAAGCCTTAAGACCAGTATCAGGACATGTAGTCTCTTTCCAATCAGGAATATTGCTTAGGGTATTAAGCGATTCACTAAAATCTTCTATTTCTGGTAGTTTAACCGGCAGATCATTTTCTTTAACTGCTAATATTTCTCCATCCTCTCGATAAATTATAGGTATAGGACATCCCCAAAATCTTTGTCTTGAAACCCCCCAATCTCTAAGTTTATAATTAACCTTCCTTCTTCCAATATTTTTTTTTTCAATTTTATCAATTACTTTGGATTTTGCCTCATTTATATCTAATCCATTTAGAAATTCAGAATTTATTATTATTCCGTTATCTGTGAAAGCTTCTTTATCAATTAAAATATCTTCTCCTTTATTGGTTGGTTTAACAACAGGAATTACATCAAGGTCATACTCATTAGCAAAATCTAAATCTCGCTGGTCATGAGCAGGACAACCAAAGATTGCTCCTAGCCCATATTCTTTTAAAACAAAATTGGCTACAAATATTGGAATTTTTTTTCCATTTATAAATGGATGATCGGCTGATAGATCTATATTAAAACCTCTTTTATTTTTTTCAGGATTAATATTTTTACAATCATTGATAAACTTTTGAAGACCTTTGTTATTTTTAGAAATTTGAATTACTAAATCATGTTCAGTAGAAAGAGCTAAAAACGTTGCACCAAAAATAGTATCAGGTCTAGTTGTAAATACAGTAATATATTTATCTCTGTCTGAAATTTTAAAATCAATCTCAGCACCTATTGATTTACCAATCCAATTAGATTGCATCACCTTTACTTTGTTGGGCCATTTTTCTAATTTATCTAAGTCATTTAAAAGCTCATCAGAATATTTACTAATTTTTAAGAACCACTGAGATAATTTTTTCTTTTCTACAATAGCGCCCGATCTCCAACCTTTACCGTCAATTACTTGTTCATTTGCTAATACTGTTTTATCAACAGGGTCCCAATTCACCTCCGCCTCTTTTTTGTATGCAAGTCCTGCTTTGAACATATCAATAAAAAATTTTTGTTCATATTTGTAATAATCAGGGTGGCAAGTTGCAATTTCTCTATCCCAATCTAATGATAAACCCATTTGTAATAATTGATTTTTCATAGTTTTAATATTTTGATAAGTCCAACTTTCAGGATGTTTTTTTTCTGTTAAAGCTGCATTTTCAGCTGGTAAGCCAAAAGCATCCCATCCCATTGGATGTAGAACATTATAACCCCTCATTCTTTTATATCTTGCAATTACATCACCTAATGTATAATTCCTAACATGCCCCATATGGATTTTACCAGAAGGATAGGGAAACATTTCTAAAACATAATATTTTTGTTTATTCTTATCTTTAGATGATTGAAAAACCTTTTCTCTTGACCAGATTTTCTGCCACTTTTTTTCTATAACTTTATGATTGTATCTTGATGACACTTTTAACTTGATTGAAGTCTTAATTTCTTTGCTTTATTTAGAATAGCATTCTCAATTTTTATATTATTATCTTTATCAACATTTTTATTTACCCATATTTGATCCTTAAACTCCTGACAAAAAGATGTCACTTTTAAGTTTTCTGTTTTAAGACTTTTACCTAAAATAAATATATTGAGTTTACACCTTTCGTTTTGATTTTCAGCCGTTGAATACCAATCAGTTATTATTGTTCCACCTACTGGGTCTGCTGAACTTAAAGGCATAAAATTGACTGTATCTAAAGACCCCCTCCATAAGAATACATTTATTGACATATTATTGTTAGATAAATTCGAGGAGTTGTTTTCATCTCCATTTAAAATACCACCCAAAGAAAGACCACCCTTACCTAATAAACCCCCGCCGGTTTGAAGCCTTGTTTCTGCATCTCTTAGTGCAAGATCCATATCAGATGCTGAATTAAATTTGGTACCTGATCTTCTTATAATCATTTCCTTAGTTTGTGCTTTTGACCAAAGCTCTTCCATTTCCTCCTCAGATTTATTGCTATTGCATGCAAATACAAAGAGAAGACAAATAATAAGGATTGTCTTAATAATAAACATGTGAAACTAATTATTGTATTGAGACCTAAATGTAAAACATAAAAAAAACGGCACTCGTTAAAGTGCCGTTTTTAAAGATATTAAATCTTTAATTAAAATGCCATGTTAGCACCGATGTACCAAGCAGATCCATCATTAGTTGATGCACCTTCATCACTTGCTTCAGTACTAGTATAACCAAGTAATGCAGTTACACCAGCTGCTACAGCGTAAGATACGCTTGCAGAAGTAGTGTCTAATGAATCAGAAGATCCACCAGTTGAACCATGAGCGTTATCAGTTGATTCACCAGAAGCAAATCCAACGTTAAACGTTAAGTCCCCAGTTACATACTTAACACCAATTTTTGTAACTTCAGCATCATACTCTCTTGCAGAAGATAAAGCAGCAGCAGCTACATCACCATCAGCAAAACCAGCTGCCACAGTTAAATCACCAGTTACAGCACTTAGTCCGATATGGTAACCACCAGTGTCATTAGCAACAGCAGTACCAGTTTTTGAACCGTCAGCAGCAGAAACACCACCACCGATAGTTAATGCAGTATCACCAAGATCAGTTACATATGTTGCACCAATTGCGTAGTGACTGTCAACTCTGTATGTTGCAGTTGCATCAGCACCAGTATCAGTTGAAGCTGAGAAAGACATTGATAAACCATCTGCTAAGAAATCAGAAGCAGTGTGATATTCAACACCTAAGTTAGTTGAAGCAGTTGCAAAGTCTAAGCCATTTGGAGCTGAGTTAGTTGATGTAGTAGCTACACCTTCAGCACCAGCTGAACTTGGTACAGAGATAGCGTGTGATCCAGAAGCATTACCAGCAGCAATAAGGTCTAGCTTAGAGCCATCAGTAAATGCTAAAGTAAATCCAGCATCGCCGTCAACTTTAGTTGTTTCATCCATTACTTTAAAGCTTGATGAAATAGTCATACCACCATCTGTTGTTTCAGATAATGATACTGTAAAGTTGTTATCAAAAGTCTGAGCATTTGTGTCAGTTCCACCGTTTGGTGAATCAAACTCAATACCAGTTTTGTGGTTACCACTCATAGTAGCTGTTACAGCTTCAGCAACTGAAGCAGCACCAAGCGTAGAAACTAGAGCAGTACCCATTAATAGTTCTTTTTTCATAATTACTCCTTTTGAGTTAATGAATATTCATTAAATACAAGAAACAAACTTGTATTAAGGTGGTTATTATTTAAAAATTGAATAAAATACAAAAAAAGCATAATATTTTATTATACTTTTTGTGATATTGTTGTTTTTTTACAACATAATTTTATGTTTAATATAGATAAATATAGACAAATAAACGATTTTTTAGAAAAAACAAGTAATTCTGCTAAAATTATAGCTATATCAAAGAACCATCCTATAGAAAGTATTTTAGAAGCTATAAAGTCCGGTGTTTATATATTTGGTGAAAATAGAGTTCAGGAAGCTAAAGAAAAATTCCAGACAGTAAAACAAAAAAACCCTAAAATACAATTACACTTAACTGGACCATTACAGTCTAACAAGGTTAAGGCTGCAATTTCTTTGTTTGATGTTTTTCACACATTGGATAGAGAAAAAATCGCTAGAGAATTCTCCAAATACAAAGATCAGCTTGAGAGTAAAAAAATTTTTCTTCAAATTAATATAGGAAAGGAACAAACAAAAAGTGGGATTTATCCAGAAGACACAAAAGATTTCTTATTTTTTTTAAAAAATGAAATGAAATTATCTATTTGTGGTTTAATGTGTATACCCCCTATGGATGATAACCCTGCTTACCATTTTAAAAAGTTAAAATCTTTAGCAACTAAAAACAATATAAAGGAATTAAGTATTGGTATGAGTGATGACTATAAAATAGCACTACAATTTAATCCAACATATATTAGGCTTGGAACAATCTTATTCGGAAAAAGATTATGAAAAAAACATTAAACATATTTAGTAATGAAAAAATGAAAAATTTTTTAGTTACAATTTTTTCCAAATATGAAACAATTTTTATGAATTTGGGAGAAATAGATTATGATGTGCAAAGTTCTAAACCAAATGTTGTTATACTCAATGAAAACAAAGATATCAATTTAATTAATTTTAAAAACTTAAACAGCAATTATCTAATTATTTCTAGTTTGAAAAATAATGATATTAAACAAATTAAAAATTTAAAAATATTAAGAGCACCTCTTTTTGTTAATCATCTAAAGAATAAAGTTGATAATTTTATTCAAAATATAAAGGTCCAGTTTCATGATATAACTATTCATAATGAAAGATTAATAAACTTAAAAAATAACTCTTTTTGTTATTTGACAAAATCTGAAATTGATATTCTAACTTTTCTTTTAATTGAAAAAGAAACAACCAAAAATTTCATAAAAGAAAATATATTAAATATTAAGTCAAACATTGATACTAATTCACTAGAAAGTCATCTAACGAGAATAAGAAAAAAAATGAACAATATTAATACCATCGTAAAAATACATACAAAAAGTGAAAAATTAAGAATTACAATTTAATTTAATAACTTGGGGTTTATAAGCTTAAAAAAACGCTTATCATAAATTTCGTTATAGGTATGATTATAAATAGATAGCTTTAAAAAATCATCATTCAACCAGACTTCTACTGACCTAAATACTAATGGATTGTTTTCAAAGTACACTTTAATAATAAAATTACTATCTTCGTTATTTACACCCTTTTTTTCAAGAATTAACTCATTATTTTTTACTTCAATTGAACTATCTTCAAAGAAATCTGGGTTTCTAAACATATCATAAAAAAACCAAGCATTAGTATTTTTAGGATTAAAAAACTCATCCTCCTCCAGTTCATAATTGTAATACATAGCTTTATTCTCATCTAAAATAATCAATATTTTAGTTGGTGAAAAATACTCAGCCCTAACCCTTTTATTTCCAATGTACACTTTGCCTTCACTTAGATTTTCCCCATCATTTTGAAGAAATCTAGCTGAAAAATTATTAAGCGAACTTAAATAATTTAAAATACGTGTTTTATCATCTGCAGCTAAAGCTAGTTCAGGTGAAATAAAAAAAAAAATAAATATTACAAACTTAAATAAATTTTTTTCATTTTTTAAGTACATGTCTTTTACCCGCATTATTTGCTTCACTTATTATTCCCTCTTCTTCCATTTTTTCAACTATTCTAGCAGCTCTGTTGTATCCAATTTGAAGATATCGCTGAATATAACTCGTTGAGACTTTTTGTTGTTTAACAACAATATCTACAGCTTTACTATAAAGATCATCTTTATTGTCAGATATTAGATCCTCTTTCCCACTCGATGCAATACCTTCCTCAGATAATTTAATTTCTTTATTATAATCAAATGTAGCTTGTTTTTTTATTTCATTAACAACCCTATCAACCTCACTTTCAGAAACATAACCCCCGTGTAGTCTTTTAATTATACCTCCATTTTCTAAGAACAACATATCACCGCTGCCTAATAATTGTTCTGCTCCCATTTCATTTAAAATCGTTCTACTGTCAAACTTACTAGACACTTTATAACTTATACGACTTGGAAAATTTGCTTTTATAGTACCTGTAATTACGTCAACACTAGGCCTCTGAGTTGCAGTGATTAAATGAATACCCGATGCTCTTGCCATTTGGGCTAATCTTTGAACTAATGACTCAACATCTTTACCTGCCACCATCATTAAGTCAGCCATTTCATCGATCACAACCACAATAAAAGGCATTTTTTCCAATACGATTTCTTGTTTTTCTATAATAGGCATTTTAGTATCATCATCTATACCTGTTTGAACTTCTCTATATAATTTTCTACCTGATGAAATGGTTTTTAAAACTTTATCATTATAAGAATCTATATTCTTTACATTCAAAGAACTCATCAACTTATATCTATTTTCCATTTCCCTAACAACCCACTTAAGAGCAAAAACAGCTTTCTTTGGGTCAGTAACAACTGGTGTTAATAAATGAGGAATATCTTCATAAATACTTAATTCTAACATTTTAGGATCTATTAAAATTAGCTTACATTCGTTAGGTTTGAATTTATAAAGTATACTCAGTATCATGGTGTTTATACCCACTGATTTGCCAGAGCCAGTTGTGCCTGCAATTAAGAGATGCGGCATTCGCTCTAAATTGGCAAAAATACTTTTTCCTGATATATCTTTTCCCAATGCAAGAGTAAGGGAATCATTTTCAATTTCAAATTCATCTTCTTCAATTAAATCACCAAATAAAACACTATCCCTTTTTGTATTTGGTATTTCGATACCTAAGCTTGTCTTGCCAGGTTGAGTTGAAATTCTAGCGGATATAGAAGACATTGCTCTAGCAATATCATCAGACAAGCCTATTACTTTACTAGATTTTATTCCTGCATTTGGAATAAATTCAAATAAAGTTACAATTGGGCCACTACTAAAACCAACTATTTTTCCTTCTACACCATATTCAGACAGTGTTTTCTGTAACTTAATAGCAGCATCAGTGTTGATTTTTTCCAACTCTCTGTTTTTATTATTTTTAAAATTTGATTTCGAAAGTAAATTTTTGGATGGAAGGCTAAAGTTAAAATTATCTAGCTCAAGTTGTTTATTAGCTTTAGAATTATTTTTTTTGTTTAAATTAACATAATTTCTTTTCTTAATTGTTGGCTCACTTTTTAATGTTTTTTTTGTAATTTTTTTTCTAAAACTTATATATTTAAATAAACCAAATACAGAAAATAAAAATTTTAAATATTTAAAAACTTTTAAGAAAGAAAATAATTTATCTATCCAAGAAAAATTTATTCTAAAAGATACAAATATTAAAACTACACCAAATACTAAAAGTAAAAAATTTATAATAAAATAAATAAAAATATTTTCTAGAAGATTTAAATTTATACTTGTAAATAAATCGATTAGAAACTGTGAAATTAAACCTGTTTTTAACAAGGTTATATCAACTGATTTTATGGAAACATTAATAAGAATTATTCCAGTCAAGTTCGATAAAAATTTCAAAATTATAAATCTGCTAGTAATACCTAAAAACAATTTTCCACCTTCTAGTATTATAAAAAAAACCAATAAATAACTTAGTGTTCCAATAAAAATTAATGAATAACTTGATAAATAAGCGCCAAAAAAACCCATAAGATTTTCAATATTGCTGTCATTAATATTGTAATTTAATTGATTAAAACCGGGATCATTTGCTGAGTATGAGAAAAGACTGGTAAAATAAATTAAACCAAATCCAAATAAAACTATTCCTACTAAAAATTTAACAATAAAATTTCTAATTGAACCATACTTGAACATATAGTTAGATTGTAATACATTTAGATTATGGTAATTCGAAGAAAATTATGAAAGAAATTCAATCAAACATCAATATAATAGGAGGGGGCCTTATAGGAGCTGTTACAGCATATTCACTTTCTAAACTTGGCAATAAAGTAGTAGTTTTAGAGCAAAATGCTAAATTTAATCATAAAAATATTTTAGACAAAAGAACAACAGCAATTTCAGAGGGTACGAAAAAATTTCTTGAAGAAATAAATATTTGGAATGAAATTGGTAATTATGCAGAACCAATAAAGAATATTCAGATAATAGACAGAAATCAATCAAACAAAATTTATTTTGACAACCAAAGAAGAAAATCCAATCTTGGATATATAGTTAAAAACGAATTTATACTAGATTGCTTGTATAAAAAATTACAAAAACAAAAAAATGTAAAAATTTTTAATAATGTTTCTGTTAAAGATATTTTTTATCAAGGCGACAGGATCACAACCAAGCAAAATAATTTCTATGTTAATACAAATATTCTATTTGCGTGTGATGGGAAAAACAGCTCTATAAGAAAAATTTTTAAAACACCAATTTATAGAAAAGATTATAAAAAAAAAGCAATAGTAATAAATTTTTACCACTCTAAGAATCACAATAACACTGCTTATGAGTTCTTCTTTAAAAACGGACCTCTTGCAATTTTACCAATGCAAAAAAATAAAAATCAGTTTCAAAGTTCCATAGTTTGGACAAACACCAATAAATTTATACACTCTTTACTTTCTTTAGATGATAATAATATTATTTCCATTCTTAACGAAAAAACACAAGGAGGTGTAGGTGAGATAAAAAAAATAATTACCAAACAAACCTTTCCTTTAAAAGCTCATTTAAACTCTAAATTTTTTGAGAATAGAATTATTTATTTAGGTGATTCAGCACACTCTTTTCATCCAATTGCAGGGCAAGGATGGAATCTAGGCATGCAAGATGTAGAAAGTGTATATAATCTTGTTAAAAAATATAACTCTTTAGGTTTGGAATTGGGAGATGAAATATTTTGTAAAGAATTTCAGAAAGATAATTTTTTCAAAGCTTATAGGCTATATCAAATTACTGATAAAGTTGATAGTGTGTTTAAATTAGACAATACAATTTTTAATTATGCAAGGTTTTCAGTAATCAATTTAATTGAGAAAAGTAAAAAACTAAAAAATCAGATAAGTGATTTTGCCATGGGTGTTAATTAATAGTTTTACTATTATTATCTTCAACGATCTCAAGCTCTAAAATTGAATGAAGTTTTTTATAAAAATCACTTAAATTTTTTGTTTCCAAAAGAACCTGTTTTTCAATGTCGCTAAAAGGGGATATCATTGCTATAAACTTTATAATTTGATTAAAATCAATATTTTGAATTTCTTCTAAGTTTAAGTTAATTTTTTTGACTTTAATATATTGGCTATACTTATCTAAAAGATTATTTTTTTGTTTTTCATTTATAATGTTTTTATCTTCCTCAAAATCCAACATTTCAGCATCAACCAGTCTAAACTTATATTTTTTTTCTAACTCTTTCTTAACTTTAAAACAATTAGTACCCTGTAGACTAATTAAATATCGTCCATCTGTTGTTTCACTAAAACTATGAATTTTTCCAATGCAACCAATATTATAAAGTTTATTTTTTTCATCAGATTGTATCATGCCTATGCACCTTTCCTTTGAAAGAGCGTAGTCAACCATCTCAATATATCTTTTTTCAAATATATTTAGAGGCAAGCTTGTTCCCGGAAAAAGGACGGCTCCGTTTAGAGGAAAAATAGGGATTTCCATGTTATGAAAACATCAATTGTGAAAGTTTTTTTCTATATTGAATTGTAACTTGATCAGTGTTTCCAAGTGCACTAAAAAATTCTACCATCTTATTTTTTATACTATCCTTGTTTTTTGGATAATTTTTTAGAAGCAAATCCATTCCATTTTCATATTCTTTCATTGAAAAATATTTATCTGATATTTCTAATATTAAATCGATATTATCTGGTTCATTCTCAAGCTTGCCAAGTAACTCATTAATATTTGGTCCGGATGTATTATTTTTCACAATTTCTATTTTTTTTAAAACCTGTTTAACTTCAGCCTTTTCTTGGACATCTTTTTCCAATGAGCTAATGAACACCTCAACCTCTTCAAATTGTTTAAGCTCGATCAAACACTCTAAATAAAAACAAATGCCTTTAATTTCATCTGAGTTTTTAGAAATAAATTCTAGAAGGGTGTCTTTAGTTTCTTCAAACTTATTTTCAGCCATGGCGCTTTCTATTTCATTATAAAATTCAGTGAAGTCTTCATTAATTTTAGATCCTAAGCACTTTTCAATAAATTCAATAATCTGACCTTCAGGAATCACACCCTGAAATGCATTAACAATTTGTTTATCTTTGAATGCATAGACTGTAGGAATTGATTGAATTCTTAATTGTGCAGCAATTTGTTGATTTTCATCAATATTAATTTTTACTAAAGTAATTTTATCTACTGATTTTGATACTATTTTTTCTAAAATTGGAGTTAATTGTTTACAAGGACCACACCAAGGAGCCCAAAAATCAACAACAATTAATTTACTTTCACTTGCTTCAATAACCTGATCATTAAACTCTGTTTCAGTAACATCGATTATATTTGTGACCTCACTCATAAAGATTTGACTATACTATAATTATCTAGAGAAAAAATATGAATTTTTTTATTATTTTCAATGAGGAAGCTAATAAACTCTGAAGTCTGTATACTTATAGTTGTGGTATTAATTAGGGGGTGGAAGTTAATTATTTCACTTTTAAAAAGTTTTTCATCTAAGTAAAATTCGACAACATTATCTTTATCGTTAAGAAGGGCAAATGGTGAGACTGATCCTGGCTTTATACCCAAAAATTGTTCTAAATATACAGCATTAGCAAATGATAAATTCTTAGCATCTATAGATTTAGAAAATTGCTTTAAATCAACATTTGCATTTTCATCACAACTAAAAAGAAAAAAATTATTTTTTTTATTTTTTAAAAATAAATTTTTTGTATGTGCCCCTTTAATTTCACCTCTTAGATTTTCAGAATCTTCAACCGTAAATAAAGGATCATGATCATGAATTTGAAAATCTTTATTTTTTACACTAAGTAATTCAAATAAATCTGTCTTTGTAAGCATAAATAATATTATATTTATTAAGAAATAAGGTATTTAAATACAATTACAAAATAAACAATGGGAAAAAAAGCAGTAGTTATAGGAAGTGGTTTTGGGGGCATTGCGATTAGTTTAAGATTAAAAAAATTAGGCTATGATACAATAATTATTGAAAAACTAAACGAGCTTGGAGGAAGAGCGAGAGTTTTTGAAGTGAATGGTTTTAAACATGATGCTGGACCAACGGTCATAACAGCGCCATTTCTTTTTGATGAATTATTTAGTTTGTTTGGAAAAAAAAGACAGAATTATTTAAATTTTGTTCCTCTTGAACCTTGGTATAGGTACTATTTTCATGATGGTAAAACATTTGATTATTGTTCAACAATCGAAAAAACCAATAGAGAAATTGGTAAATTTGATAAGAAGGATATAAAAGGATATTATAAACTTTTAAATCAATCAAAAAAAATATTTGATGTAGGGTTTACACAATTAGCTGACAAACCATTTATTTCTTTTTTTAAAATGTTGGGAGTTATTCCTAATTTGATAATTTTGAAAAGTTATTTCACAGTATCTCAACTTGTAAATAGTTATCTAAAAAATCCATATCTTAGAAAAGCATTTTCAATTCACCCACTTTTAGTTGGAGGTGATCCACATACAACAACATCTATATACGCCTTGATTCATTATTTAGAGAGAAAATGGGGAGTATTTTTTTGTATGGGCGGAACTGGTAAGATCGTATCTGAATTAAAAAAATTAATGATTGATTGTGGTATTAAAATTAAAACAAACACAGAGGCAAAAGAGTTTATCGTTGAAAATGATAGGATAACAAAAATATTAACAAACAAAAAAGAAATTTCCAACATAGATCTAGTTGTTTGTAATGCTGATCCACCCATGGTTTACTCCAAACTTTTGAAAAAACAAAATTTAAAAAGACCTGTATTAAAAGAAAAAAACTTATTGTATTCAATGGGACTTTTTGTTCTTTTCTTTGGTACAAAAAAACAATACCATAAAGTTGCTCACCATACTATTTGGATGACTGAAAGATTTAAATCTTTACTTCATGATATATTTAAAAATAAAATTTTATCTGATGATTTCTCCTTATACATTCACAGACCTACTGCAACAGATAAGTCATTTGCTCCAGAAGGCTGTGATAGTTTTTATGTTCTATGTCCAGTACCTAATTTACAAGGCAAAATTGACTGGGATGTTGAATCAGAAAATCTTAAAAATAAAATAGTTAAAGAATTATCGCAAACAATTATGCCAGATTTAGAAAATAGTATTACAGACGTTTTTTGGATGAATCCTAAAGATTTTAAAAATGATTATAATTCTATGCACGGAGCTGGTTTTTCTATAGCTCCGATCTTTACACAGTCAGCTTGGTTTAGATATCACAACAAAGATAAAAAAATTAAAAATCTATATTTTTCAGCGGCAGGCTCTCATCCAGGTGCTGGAATACCAGGAGTTCTTTCATCAGCTAAAGTTGTAGAAAACATAATTAAAGCTGAATTAAAATAATAATGATTGATTTAAAGCTCAATTCATATGCTGATCTTAAAAAAGAAGGCAAAAGTTTTTATTGGGCAAGTTTTTTTTTACCAAAAAGTTACAAAAAAAATGCTGGCACTCTTTACTCAATTTGTAGGTATTTTGATGACATTGCTGATAAATATAGCGAAGATCAAACTATCTATCTTAAAAATTCAATTGAAGAAATAAGGACCAATAAAAATAATAAAGTAAATATTTTTTTGCAAAAAAATAAAATTAACAATTTAATTTTTATAGATTTAATAGAGGGATTAATCTTGGATCAGAAAAAATTAAGAATTCAAAATAAGGAAGAACTTATAAAATACTCTTATCATGTTGCCGGTACCGTTGGATTAATGATGTCTAAAATTATAGGAGTAAAACATAAAAAGGCTGCACAATCTGCAATTGATTTAGGTATTGGCATGCAACTAACAAATATAGCTCGTGATGTTTACGAAGATTCTAAAATAAATAGAATATATTTACCTGCTAATTGGATACCTGATATATCATTAGAAAATTTAACTGGTATTTATGAAAATAGTTTAGAAAATGATGAAAAAATATCAAACGCTATTCATGAAGTAATTAACCTTTCAGATAAGTTTTATGAAAATGGTTTTGCTGGTTTAAAATATATCCCTTTATCTACCAGACTAGGTATTTATATCGCGGCTAATATTTATAGAGGTATAGGTATTAAGATAAAATCTAATAAAAAAAAATATTTAAGAGAAAGAGTATATTTAAATATTATAGAAAAATCTTTAATTACAGTTAAATCAATTTTACTTTTTATTTTTATCCCTTTAATGAAATATCGTTATCAAAAAATTAGAGATAATCTCCCAAATGAAAATTTATAAAGCTGCAATAATTGGCCTAGGCCCTAGTGGTTTAGCAGTAAATAAAATTCTTTATGGAGATAGTAATAATGAAATTATTGCATTTGAAAATGAAGATATAAATAAAAGAGATAATTTTTTTGGTTTTTGGTTAACAGATTGGATGAGACCTTTCGAAAACATTATTGAAAAAAAATGGTACGAGTGGACTGTTGGAAACAAAAATACAAACGTAACACATACAAGTATAGATAGACCCTATTGTGTAATTAGTTTTAAAGATTGGAAAAATTTTTGCTTAAAAACAAAAAATAATTTAGAAATAAAAAATAAACAAGTTGTTCGATATTTTTCTCAACAAAATTTTTTTAAAATCATAACTGCAGATAATAAAGAATATTATGCTGAAAAGATATATGACTCACGATCTTCAAAAGAAAAAAAAGGTGAGTTACTTCAACATTTTTTTGGAATAAATATTTCTGTAGCAGATAATACTTTTAATGATAAAAAACTAACTTTGATGCATTTTACGAAAGAAAATAATATTTTACATTTCATATATATCTTACCATTTAGTCATAATAAGGCACTTGTTGAATCAACAGTATTTTCAACAGAGGTTTTTGACATTTCTTGGTACAGAGAAAAAATTAGTGATTATTTAAAACAAAACAATATCAATGAATTTAATGAAAAAAGCACTGAAAAAGGGATAATACCCATGTTTTTTGCAGAAGAAAAAAAACCAGCTAATTCAAACGTTTTTAATATTGGTATCAGAGGAGGGGCATGCAAGCCATCAACTGGATACGCCTTTTCATTTCTTATTAAACAAATCCAATTATTAAAAAAATCTAATCAAAACTATGTTAATATTCATAAATTTTTAGAAAGAAAAATGGATAAAATTTTTATAAATTTTTTAAAAAATAACAGTGAAGATGGACAGTCTTTTATTAAGCTTGCATCTAATTTAAGTGGAAATGAATTTCAAAGTTTTATGATGGGTGAATCAAATTTACTAACTAAGTTAAAAATTATAAAAAGTATGCCCAAGTTACCTTTTATTAAAGAACTATTTAAATAATATGTTAGTCGATCTTACAATCCTAAATATTATTTCTTTTTTATTAATTTTTTTTATTGGTCTTCCCCATGGCTCATTTGATGGTGCAGTTGCTTCCTTAGTAGGCTTTAATAACAGAACTCAATTTTTACAATTTATACTTTATTACCTAATTTTGTTTTTTCTAGTAATTTTATTTTGGTTATATTTTCCTATTATTGCTTTAACTATTTTTATTATAATGACTATTGCTCATTTTGGATTATGTGATTGGACACATTTTAACATAAATAAATATAAATATTCAGTAAGTTTTACTTATGGAATGACTGTTATTTTTGGAATTATATTCTTTAATGAAAATCAATCTTTTTTAATATTTGAATATCTTACAAATAATAATATTTATTTAATTCAAAAATATTTTTTTATACCATATTTTTTAACATCCTTATCTATAATATATTTTATTTATCTTTCTTTCTTTGAAAAGAAATTACGAAAAGGAATTGTTGAAATATTTTTTCTTTTACTGTTTTTTTATTTCTTTGATCCACTTCTAAGTTTTGCAATATATTTTTGTTTTTTTCATACTTACAAACATCTAAAACATTTGATAAATAATGTTTATTTAAATTTAACCAATAAATACTTTGTTATTTACTCAACATTAATTTTTACAGCAATTTCATGGATCGGTGGTCTAGGAATTGTTTATTACTTAGTTCAAAATTTATCACTATATGAATCGATATTAAAAGTAATTTTTATCGGACTTGCTGCTTTAACTCTTCCCCATATGTTACTTGTAGATATTGTATATAGAAGGAGATTTAAATAAATCATTTTCTCAAATATTGACTTATAAATTCAACATGGTAATTGTGTAACTTATGCGGGCGTAGCTCAGGGGTAGAGCGCAACCTTGCCAAGGTTGAAGTCGAGGGTTCGAATCCCTTCGCCCGCTCCAGAAATCCAATAAACCTTCTCTTTTGTCTGTTAAGTTTTTTCTTAATTTAACTAATAATACAATTTCATTGTGACTGAGTTGTGACAGAAAAAAACATTAATAGGGTGCAGACATGTGCCATAGGGGGGGTGCTATACCTTTATGTTTAACTTTTATATTTTTATCAAATCTGGATGTTAACTAGTTTTACATATATTTAAAAAGCTATCAAAATACTTAATTCTTAAATTTAATTTTCTTTAGAATTAAAAGAAAAATCTAAACTATTGAGAGGGTAAAAATTTTTATACATATAATAAACTAGGCAATTGCATTTAAGATGAATTGTTAGAAAACATAAAAAATGTTAAGATGTTTTTATGGAAATAGTAGGTGCTGTAATAACTCTAATAGTTATTGGTATTATTATTGGCATTATAGTAATTCCAACATACTTTATTGAAAACTTAAAAAAAAATGAGAATACTAATAAATTGCTGAAAAAAAATTTTCTTTGGGCAGACGTTCAATCATTTATATATCTTATACTTTTAATTTTAGGAATTTTATTAGTTGGATTTGTGTTTACTAATCTGGGAGTTGTACTTTTTTAAATTTATTTTTCTTTCTGGTTTCGGGTAATGAAGTAGAATTAAGAAGATACCCAAGAATACCAACCACTTATATAACTCTCATACAAACCATCATCATTACTTAACACTAAGTTAGCAACCTGTTCTGACCCTACTATTTGTTCTTCTGGTTGAATTTCGAGTGGAACTTCTACTTCAAAGTTATCTCTTATTTTGGTTAAAGAACTTTTAACTTTAATCATCGTCTTCATCAGTTTTTTGTATTCATGTTTCATTTGCGCTCTTAAAGATAATTCAAAGCCAACAGGAACAATGAAGCTATCATGAATGGGTAGTATAACAATATTCTGTTTTTGAAAGAAGGTCATCAAGCGTTGAGCTATAATTGAATCAAGAAACATTAATTCTAAACCAACACCAGTACTAAAATGATGAACAATAGGTTTATGATAGGTGTTAACCAGCTTGTTAAGTTGATAATGAGTAAGTTTAAGTTCTTTTAGTTCAGATTTTTTTAACCTGTACTTACCCCCTTCATCATTCAACAATGCATTGGTATATAGTTTAACTAGTTCCCTTGCTCTAGTTAAGTATTTGGTATTACCTGTTAGCCCCAAGTCATATAAATCCCTGTCAACATCCATTGGAATGTTTTCTTTTGAGTATAGTAATCGTAGAGACATCGTTGAGAAGTCAACCTCTACAGTTTTCTTGCCATTAATTGTTATATGATGGCGGTATTTAGAGGGTATAGATTGCCACCAACCCCCATAAAATCTTCCACCAAGATTATTTTTACCCCTTGCAAATACTCTTCTTAAATGGGTTAAAGAATAGTTAATCGTGTTGTCATGCTCCTCATTAAAAAAACTTCTTTGTTTTTTTTTCTTATTTAATTCATGAATAATTTTTTTGAATTGGCTATTAGAAACATCCAAAGCAATACAATTTTTACTAATAAACTGATTAAAAGATAATAATCGTTTTTGTTGTTGTTTGTAAAAGTCAGTTTTAGGAAGAGGCAGAGTAATTTTTTTGTATTTCTTTTTTTTACCTGTTGTTTTTACTCTGTCTCTTTTAAATACAAATGTTTCGTCTTTATCTGGAGGGTAATAACGCCACTGAAACCCTATCTTATCTAATAATTTCTCAAGTGTTCTACTATGTTTAATTCTTGTTACCTGTCTTCGTACTTCACTCCCCTTTATAAGAGTAACTAAACCCCCATTTTCAAGAGCATTAATAACTTTTTTAACATTTTTATATCCATATTTTTTACCAGAATAATATTTGGCAGTTAAATTTATTGAGACTAAGTTTTTAGGGAAACTAAAATGTGAGAGGTAAAGAGCATTGACTAAATGAATAGTAATATTTCTTTCATTCAACCTTGTATCCGTTGTTACTCCTTTCGTTGTTTTTCTTGAAGACTCAATTTGGGAAAAAACCTTCTCGATAATTTTATCTAGTAAGTTGTCTTTTGAAATAGGATACCAATCAAAAAGTTTGTCGTTCATATTTCTTAAAGATAACACAATTATTCCTCTTCATTGCCCAATTCAAAATCTATAATTAAAATGTGGCACTAATTAAACGTTATGTATTATTTTTTTTCTCCCTGTTAATCATTAATATCCTTCTAGTTGGTGCCACCATAGCAAATGCTTCATCAATAGGTATTAATGATGATTTACCTAGTTGGAGGATTGAGCCCATAGATAATGATGGTGTGTTAATATCAAGAAATGGTCAAGTCCAAGTAGGTGATAATTTATATTTCTATATTTCTAAATCAAATTGTAACCACTTAGAGAATTTGTTTAGTTTTTATACCGCTAATAATCATCCTCGCATCAACATGCTATTGGAAGAAAAGGTTTATATTAAAATTAATAATACATCTGGTTGGGCAAAGGTACGTTTTATCTATCCTTTTTTAATGGGTCATTCAGTATGGTTATCATTAGGTATGTTTAATATGGATGATTTTGCTGAAACACTTAAGCCCCATGATAAATTTGAAGTTGTTATTATTGATAAAGAAAACTTTGTTGCAAAAGAATATTTTGATATTGAAACCAACTATTGGTATCTCGAAGGCTTAGAAAACGCTCTTCGCAGAGGAAAAAATCTATGTCTAGCCTCATCCTCCTAGAAATAATAATAATTATTTTAATTACTAATTAAATGAGAATATTTTCATTCTTTATATCTTCTATAATTCTATTAATTTTTTCTTATTTTGTTTTTGTTCCAACAATGGGTTTTTATAAAAATGATATTAAGCCTTTAATGAATGGTTATAAAAAAATAGATAAAAGTAATTTAAAACATAACCATGAAAATATTAATGAAGATATATTTATGTATATTCATTACCTTGTTACGTTTGATGAAGAGGCAAGACAATTTTATTCAATAGAAGAAGCAAATCTAAATGAAGCTTATCTTAGTTGTGTTGAAGATAATAAAATCTTTAATATTTCCTGTATGAAAACCCTACAAAATAAAGGTCAGAAATTTTTAATTGATGATAAATGTGCCTGGACTTTTTTTGGGCACTCAAGCGTGGCTAGAGATAAAGATTATTATCTTGTCAGTATGGAAGAAAAAATGTGTGGAACATTTTTAGCTCGTTTTAATACTTATTATGTTTTTGAATATAAGGATGATTATTTGAGAGTAACTAATGCTTTTTTAACTGGAAAGGATATCTTTAATCCAATTAAATACTATAAAATAAATGATGATAGCTTCTCTTTTGTTACTGAGGCATGTGCTCATGGAGCAGATACCTGTTGGGGAAGTAAGGCAGATTGGTTGGAGTTAAAATTTGAATATAATCTTAAACAAAATCATGTATTACAAAAATTGTAGGATATTAATTACTCCAATAATTATTATTTTTATTAATTCGTTTTGAAATAATATTTATTTTTTCTTCAGCAGAAAAAAATTCAAGATAATCTACGAACTGTTTCTTTTTTTTGATTAAGCTACTTGCATTGATAAGTAGTTTATTTTTTTTCTTTTTAATTGCTTCTTGTATTACAAAAGACTCTTTTGAAGGGTCAATTTTTTCCAGTATGAAGAATGCTGAAGTAAAATCTTCTTTTTTAAGTAGGTGCTTAAATATCTTTTGTAAAAAGTCATATTTGTATTCTTCAGTATTTATAGAAGTCTTGTTTTTATCTTCAGGAATATATTTTTCAACATACCAATTAGCAATCTTAATTGACTCTGAAAACATATCGTTCACAAGTAAATGGTCAAGAAAATCTTCAATCTCGGAAATTTGCCAACTAAATACAGAACTAGTTGTTTCTTTATTTACAAAATCATCAACAAAAGTTGTAACTTGTTTTTTGTATTCATTATCTAAATATGACTTTGATGAATAAATTAATAAATCAACAGCTAGTCTAGTGTCATAAACAACAACATCATCTTTATGTTTGAAAAAAGACTTTTCAAAAATAGGTTCAGAACTTTTTACTTCATTCCACTTATCTATAACTTGAATTGTAAAATTTTTATCATGATTTATTACTGATGCCTCTGCCAATCTAGATAATAAATAATTTTTAACACCATCTCTCATTGTTGTATTAGCTATCAAATCATTAGCTTCAGAAAATAGTTCAACATTTATAAGAAATAAAATAATATTTTTTGCTTCTACCTCGTTCATTACTTTATTATTCAAATTAGAATTCACTACCCAGGTTTTGGCTAGAATTTTTGCAAGTTCATTTTCTTTATATCTTAAGGCATAATTTGCTAAACTAAGATAAAGATTATCAATTTTTTCACTTTCAGTTTCTCCTTTTGCAAACTTATTTGCTTGATTAAATATAACTTTATTTATCTCCTCTAATGCCCCCTTTTTATGCTCATCTGATAATTCTTTAAAATCTTTAATTAAGTTATCTACTATGATTCCAAGTTCAATTGTATCTACATCAACATTTGTTAGCTGAGAAACTTCATTAATTATTTTGGGATACCACTTGTAAATATCTTGCAAAGATTGTTTATCTATTTTTTCCAATAAAAAATATTTACGGAAATAACTTTTCGCTAAATCTAGTTCATTTTCCTTAATAAAAAAAACTAAGATATCAGTAATGTTAAATTCAAATTCACTCTTATTCATTCTAGATGTAAATTCATTACCTTTTTCAAGATATTGTTTTAAACAATCAATATTTTTAAGACTAAAACATACGCTAATTAACCATTCGTGATTTGGTCTAATTTCATCTACGCTCAATTTAAAAAAACGATTAGTCAAATCATCAAAAATAATTTCAGATGAAAGAGAATTTTTTTCAATTAATATTTCTAATATTTGAGCATTGTATGAAAGTAAATCAGAAGTAGAATAAAGTGTATCATTTGTAAACAAATCTTCATGTTCTTTGAGCAAGAACAACATCTTGACTTCATTTTTATCTTTTTTAGAAAAATAGAAAAGATTTACAATTGCACTTTTTTTTGAGTAATTTTCAAGTTTTAATGCATAATCATAAGCACTATCAAATCCATATGTGTAATACAAATATGCTATAAAAGAATCTTGAATATACGAATTGTTAATAAATTCATTATTTAAATCTTGTTCATTATAGTTATCTTTCATCACTTCATAAATATACAATGCTTTCGCTTTAAATCCGTGTTCACTTAATCCTTTAATAACATCTGATAGATAAAACCATTCTATTTTATCTAGATTACTAACCTTCGGAATGGTTTCTATTAATTTATCTGCGTAAAAAATAGTGTCTTCATGTAGTTTCTCTTTTGCAAAAGCCAAATTAGAAAATAAAAAAAATATTAACACAATTTTTTTCATAGCTTTTTTAATATATCCTCTGCTTTTAAATGAGTATATCTAAAAAGCATTCTTACATCTTTATGTCCAGAAATTAAGGCTACTTCAGGAATACTTAACCCTTTTTCAAAGAACCGTGAGATAGCTTCATGGCGTAAATCATGGAAGTGTAAATCTTTAATGCTAGCTTTATTTTTTAATCTTTCCCAAGCTAATCTAACTGCATTTGCAGACATTGAAAAAGGAAGTTTTGATTTATGCAAAACATATTTAGCTCTTTCAGTCAGAGGAATTAATCTTTGATGACCGTTCTTTGTTATAGGTACTAATAGTGTGTTAGCTTTGATGTGTTCTTTTTTTATATTTAAAATTTCACCACGTCTCATGCCAGTTTCAATTGCTATCTCAATTATATTTCTAAGAGTGTTCTGAGAATAGTTTCCTTTAACTAAATAATTATATTCATATTCAGTTAATCTTCTTTCCCTTTTTTGAAAAACTTTTGGTTTAGTTAAATTGTTACAAGGATTATTAATTTCATAACCCCATTCTCTTTTTAAAATATTAAAGAAATGTCTAATTAAATTTAGTTCTCTTAGAAATGTTGATGCTTTAACCTTTTCTAATCTTAAATCTCTATATTCAGATAAGTGTTTAGTTGTAATCTGATTTACAGGTAAGTTAGAAAAAGAAGTTTTTAAGAAATTATTAAAACAATACTTCTCAAATTCATAACCTCTTTTTTTTATTGAAATATTATTAATATATTTTTCAATTAGTTTTCTTGTTACTGGAAATTTTTGTGGTCTATATTTTATAGCACATCTTTGAAGTTCTATCTCTTTCTCTCTTCCCCATTGCAATGCATCTTTTTTATTAATAAATGTTTTACTTGTAGCTCCACAATTTTTTATTCTTATTTGGATTTGCCATTTATTATTTCTTTTTCGTAGTGTTGCCATTTGATATCTCCTTGTGACACAGTTGTGACAAAGAGAATGTTATTGAGAAAAATGCCCGTAAAGGGGCGTAGCTCAGGGGTAGAGCGCAACCTTGCCAAGGTTGAAGTCGAGGGTTCGAATCCCTTCGCCCGCTCCAAATATTGAGCGGGTTAGATTTAAACGCTCCACTTACGATCCAATAGAGCCAAGCTTTTCCTAGAAAGAGAGAAATTATGGCTACTATTCAAAAGCGTAAATATTTAAATAAAACTAGTTACCAAGTTCGTATAAGGCGATTAGGCATAAAGACAATAACCAAATCTTTCCTCACGAGAACCGAAGCCAAAAGGTGGTCTAGGTCCATGGAAACAAAATTAGATAAAGGCGATTACTCGGATTATTCAACAGCTTCCAAAGTAACATTGGGCGATCTTTTTAAACGTTATATTTTTCCAAAATATTCTGCACAATATCGCTGTTGAACTGCTACTTGTTTGTCAGACATTCCAGGTTTCATAGTCCTTTCTCCAACACACTCATGAAAACTATCATAAGTGAAGAAGTTTTTATAAATTAAATAACCAATAATTATCAAAATTACAGAAAATATAATAAGTCCTATCAGTCTAGTCTTTTCATCTTTATTCATTAAAATATCCTACAAACAAATATCTTTAATAGAGACAAAAAATAATACGCCCATTGGCTCACTCCATCTTTCAGGGTTATTTGTTAGGTATTTTTCTACAATAGCACGCAACTGTTTATTATTTTCTATTTTATCCATTAAGCATTTTTTAAGTTCACTAATATCTGAAAGAGCTTCATCAGAGGTACCAATATTTAAATATAACCTTGAAGAGAGTAAACCATCAGCTACCCCAATTAAATAATTAGATTTTTCTATATTTGTTAATTTTAAATAATCATTACCTGATAAATAACCCTCATAAACTAATCTTGTTTGGGAATAAGAATAGTTTGTTAACATTAAAAAAATACTAGTTAATAATAAAAAACATCTCATACTTTACTCTACCACCAACTAAGAAGATTGTTAAGATCTTCAGACGTCAAATATTTAATATAATATAAGCTACAAAATATAACTGTAATCATTCTCTCCTTTAAAAAAGCACTGACCTAAGTCAGTTTTATTATCGTAATAATAAACAAATAAACCACCATGTATCTTGCTAATAACTAAATTAACAAAGTCAGTTTCATTAATAGTATTTTTATTACTTTCTATTGAAGTTTTGATTTCCAACCATTCAGTTTTTAAACTTTCTGGTATTTCATAGTATTCAATAGTTTGTATAAATTTATCAAGATTAAAACGAATATTTAAATGAAGCATATTCCTAGATTCATTTTTGACATCACCAATTAATATTTTTGTAACGTCCCATCCAAGATTTTCAAAATAGGAAAAAAAATGATCATCAAATTTCCTATTAAAATATATTTTATCAATTTTATTATTATCAAAATTTACATCGAGGTAAATTCTCTCTTTAGGAGTATCTTTTAGTAGGCATTCTATTGTCATAGCGTTAACAGAAAAATTACATACTAGGATAAATATGATTAAGTATTTCATTTATCCTCCTTGTTTTTTCTTCGAAGTTCACGAGTTACAACTAGTTTTGGTTTCTTGAAATCTTTTTTCTCTCTATCCCATTCAAAATATGGGCCAACGTGAATAGTCATAGACGGTTTAGAAAGATCTAGACCACTTTCTTTTTTTACAATTTTGATAAACTCTTCAGAACTAACTTTTTTAAGAGGCATTTTAACTCCTTTAGCGTTTTATTTATTGTCCCAGCAATTAGAGTATCTAAATTAGGACAATTAATTCATAACATTTTTTTATAGAAATTTAAAACTTATTATTTTTAATTTCACAATTCCAATCTAGACTTAGGCCAGAGAATTCTTCATCAAAAAATTCATTGAATCTCTCAGAATAAACAGAGATATTCCCATTAGATCTATTTATTGAAACATGAATATCAGACTCACCATAATTTGTTCTGTGAGGCCATGCTCGAAATAATAAACTCCCATTTGTTTCCTTTATTAAAGGAATAGGCTCATCATTAAATTGAACTGTTAAACTTTTATATTGTCCAAAGATATTTTTATTTATCTCAAAGTAAGCAGCTCTATCTTCTATTTTCAAATCAGAAGAAGATATTGTTTTTTTAAAATCTCTATAATCTTGCCAAAAAATCCTTTCAAAAGAATATTTTAATTCCTCAAATTCGTTTTTTTTATTTTGATTAAATTTTTCTGAATCTAAAAAATCACTTACTTGAAACTTAAAGTAAGTCCACGATTGTTTATCAACTTCGCACAAAAGTCTTTCAACTGAAAATGCGCTTGTACAAAAAAATAAAATTATAAGGGTTGTAAAAATTTTCATTTTAACTTCTCATTAATTTCATTTAATTTTTCTAAAATTTTTTCTTGTGCCTCAGCTTTTGTTTGATAATTATAGTTTATTAATCGATAGAGATTGCCTAAAATAGTAAGTCCTCCCAATATTACTATTATAACATCTCCACTCAATCCAATTGCAAAAAGAAATATAAAAACAATATACAAACGTATTAAATCATCTTTGATAGATCCATTTTCTTTAAGAAAAAATTTAGTAATTAAAAACCCAATAAAAATTAGAACTGGGACAAGAATTATTACTCTTAATAAAACAAAATAGTAAAGGGCATCAATCAATCTATAAGCGAACTCCAGTTTTTCACTAAGTTCCAAACTGTAAATAAAGCTTAAAGCACTGTCTAGAAATTCCATTATTAATACTACCACCAACCGTAGAGATTGTTAAGTATTCTGGTCAAAAGTATTTAATTTGGTATATTCAAAATATGGATTTCTTGCAATTCAAAGATCTAATTCAACAAACAGGTTATTTAATATTAACTTTGATAATAGCTGCTTCTGTAATTAGCTCACTTCAAACTATATCAATCCGAATAAATAAAAATGAAATTTCATCTATTGGATTTTTTCTCACCCTTTTTGGTTACACAGTTTTATACGTGATTTTCATTACATTTCTAATAGCGTTATTAGCAACTCTTTATAATTTCCTTTTAGATTTTGTAGGACAAGGACCATTTTTTTAGTGAATAAAGTTTTTTTTATAATCTTATTATTTTTTTCAACGAGTGTTTTTGCTGAAACATATATTTGCGGATTTGAAAGTGACGGAGAAACTAAAACACAAAAATTTGAAAGATTTGGATTTGATTATTTTAAAAAAGAAAATGGATCATTAGAAAATATTATTTTTGAAAACGAGCTTTTTATTCATATTCATACTATTGTCGAACCAGGTACATGGGCAGTACTTAGGATAATTGACAAAAGAAATAATAAATATACTCAATCACTTGTTGGTAATGATCTACCACCAAATAAGATCACAGGAATTTGTGTTAAAAATTAATTGAATAGAGTTCATACCAATAACTAGAAAAGACCACATACTTAAATAATACTTAAGGGCAGTCGAACCACACTACCACAGTTAAAACTCCATTTTTACGTTCTTACGTAAATCGCAAACGTAAATATTTAATTTATTTATTAGATTTACGAAAAGAACTGTGGTCTGTGGTGAACTGTCAAAAAACTCAAGTAATCATTGAAAAATTAGACCCACAGTAATTTTTTTTAACTGTGGTAACTGTGGTGAACGCTCCTCTTACGCTCCAATCAAAAAAAGAATTCAATTTTTATGATATAGTTTCTTTAGGAAAAGGCCGATCTCAATTGTACATGGCAACCTTGCCAAGGTTGAAGTCGAGGGTTCGAATCCCTTCGCCCGCTCCAACGTTTCTGCCGTTTTTTCCAATCAAGTTTTTAGATAGCACCTCAGAGTCGAGCGTGTGTCGATAATCACTTTCAGAAAGAGAGTGAAAATGGCGTATATTAAAAACGTAAACATAAATTTTCAACAACCAATGAGATTGTTTATTATTTTTTATTCAGCAGTTTAATTAATAATTTTGCATATTCTCTGGCATCATCTATGGCTTTATGCGTATGTTTTGTATTATCATGCAATTCTAGAGAGTAATCATCTCTACCTATGTCTCTATAATCTTTTTGTAGCACAGCAGCAGCATAGGATTTGATATCAAAGGCTGCTTGTCCATTCTTATCAAAAAAAGGCATAGAGAAAGGAATTTTTTCTAATCGTTCTGTAAGAAAAGTTTGAATATACCAATTGATCCACATAAAATCTAATGGAGCTGGATGAGCAGCCATAACTCGTGGGGTTGGTAACGTGAGAAGCCAATCACCAAATTTATTCATTCCTTCTTTGGGTGAGACTTGATTATGCTGAGTATGTTTTAAAGCTTCTGGCGCTTCTGTTGTAAACCAATGCATAGTAGCGGGGTGAGGTTTGGCATTTTCTAGTGGCAAGAAATTAATTTCACATTCTCCAAAATTTTCTCCTTCTTTATTAACGGCTACAGCACCAAGGCTTATCATAGAATGTGTTCCTGGAATAGGTCCGTCCGCTTCTATGTCACACACAACATAAGTAGTCATAGTTGAATTATTACCACTAACCAAGGAGATTGTTAAGGGGTCTGTTTATATGGGAAGTTTGTATTTACTGTGTAAAGTTTTAAGTTTGATGTCGTGATATCCAATAATAGATAAAAAAAATAAATAGGAGTACGATAGCTGCCAGAAAGAATAATCTTATTCCAGTTAAATAGAAGGATTGTTATTTATGTTTTACATTAACATTTGATACTGTTGTTCCAAAAAATACTGTTAAAAAAAATTGAATATTAAAATTTACGATAAAATAAAAAAACTTCATCTTACTTTTTTTCCTTCAACGTACAGTCAGTTATCTCTCGACTTACATTCGTCAATTTATAGCATAAGACGAAGTCTCCTACAATTACCCCAATCTTCAGTGAAGCTCAAAAACAAGATTTCTGAGAAATGATTAAACTCTCAGTGAAGTTTTTCCAAAAACCTATATACTGCTTAAAGAATGGGATCTGTGACACGCAACAGAACGCCCCACTTTTTTTATATTATTCAGTAATATCAATAATTTTTTATAAAAATCTCTCTACGAAGTTTACTACGAAGGAAAATATATAATTTATTATTAAATAATGTAAATTTTTGGATCTATTTTAACAAATTAATTGATAATGAATTATGAGTCTGAACTAACTGGTGGTCATCCAAATTCACTAGGTAATACAATAAAAGTTGTTGAACATGTTATTGTTAAAAAAAATAGAATTAATTCATTAATTAAGTGTTATTCAAGCACAGACCAAATAGTAAGATTAAGAACATCAAATGCTTTTAAAAGAATTTTTAGACAAAAACCAGAATGGTTTTTAGATTTTAAACATATTTTCTTAAACAAAATTTCAAAGATAAAACAATCTTCCATACAATGGACCTGCGCTCAATTATTTTCAGAATTAGTTAATCAATTAGAAAATAAAGAACAAAAAAAAGCAAAAAAAATTGTATCTGATTATCTTAATAATTCCAGTGATTGGATTGTTTTATGTCAATCAATGAATGCTCTAATAACTTTCAATAAAATTGATAATAAAACAATAAAAGAAAATATAAAAATTATTAAAAAACTATCAAAAGATAGAAGAAAGGCAGTTTCTAGACTAGCAAAGAAATTATTATCCTTAATTAAATAAAAAATAAATAAACATTAAGAAAAAAACAATAGCTGCTAAAACAATAAACCACCAAAAAATTATGTAAAACCAATCCCAAAATACTCCAACAAATTTGTATCTTTTTTTTAATTTGGAATTAAACTGATCTAAGCGACCAATTATATAAAACACAATAAATAATCCTATAGCCCATTGAATTGCTTCTATTTGAAGTAGGCCTAAAACAGTGGAATAAATATAATCTATTATAGGCATTCCAAATATTACCTCATTTTATATAAATTTTTTATAAAATTTTTTTTAGCTAATGGACGTTAAAGGTATTTTTC
>CACAVG010000005.1 GCA_902535885.1 uncultured Alphaproteobacteria bacterium
GCTGCTAAAAAGAAGAAAAAAAGAAGATAGTAAAACTTCAATTTTTCAAGAAAACTTTAATGTAAAGTTTTCTTTTTCTTATCTTTTTCAAAAAGATAAAACGGGGCTCTGCCCCGTTTTTTTTATTGTTTTAAATCAAAAAGTAATTAGATCTAAATAATGATAATCGTTAAAGATTTGTCTATTGAAAGATCAAATAAAAAAATATTCGAGAATGTTAATCTATCTGTTGGATCTGGAAAAATAATATTATTAAAAGGCAAAAATGGTTCTGGAAAAACTACATTATTGAAAGCTATACTTAATCTAATAGAACCCTCTTCTGGTGCGATATATTGGAAAGGAAAATTATTAAGAAGAAATTTATATGATTTTTTTAGTCAAGTTACATTTATTGCTGACAAAACATCAAGTCTAAGTAAATTATCAGTTCATGAAAATATTAATATTTGGAAAAAATTCTTTTTATCAAATATTAGTAATTCTCAGATTGAGAATATTTTAAAAACTTTGAAATTAGATATTTATTTAAATCAAAAAGTTAATTCATTATCATTAGGGGAAACAAAAAAATTAGAGTTTTTAAGATTAATTATAGAGAACAAAAAAATTTGGATTTTAGATGAACCTCTATCTAACTTAGATGATGAATCGATTGATTTAATAGGGCAAACTTTTGAAGATCATCGATCTAAGGAAGGTTCTATAATATATAGCTCTCATCAAGAATCAGAAATTAATGTTTCAGAAGAAGTTCTGCTATAAATAAAATGATAATTTTAAATAAAATAATTTCATTTTATTACAGAGAATACAAATTAAATCTGAGCGGCTTTCAAGATATTTTAACAAATATCGTTTTTTTCTTTGTATCAATATTTATATTTATTTTTTCTATTGGGCCAGAGAAGGAAAAGATTTCTATTTTAGGAATAGGAATTGTGTGGACATTGTTATTATTAAGCTCAACTTTATCTTTAAGGAAGTTTTACCAAGATGATTTTGAGAATGGTAATTTGTTGATTATGCATTTAAATGGATTTAGTTTTGGTAGTATTGCTATTTTAAAAACTTTTTCTCATTTTTTGTTTGTCCAAATACCATTTTTGATATCTATTCCGATAGCGTCTGTTTTGTTAAATATTGCAAATGATAAACTTATGTACTTATTTGCTAGTTTTGCGTTAGGATCTTTTATTCTATCTTGTCTAGGTTCAATTTCATCTTCAATGAATCTCATGAATCAGCGAAATTTTCTACTAGGTAGTATCATAGTAATGATATTTAGTGTTCCAATAATTATTTTTTCCGTAGGTATTATTAATATGGAAGAAAACTTTAATTCTCTTATAAGTATATTATTTGGAATATTATTGATAGTTTTTGCCATAAACCCTTGGGCAAGTGGTTTTTGCCTTAAACTTTCAATAGAAAATAATTGACATGAAATTTTTAGTTAATCCAAGTAAATTTAATGAAATAGCTGATTATATTTTTAAACCAGTACTAATCTTATCTATCATATTGTTTGCAATAGGATTATTGTTTTCTTTTTATCTATCTCCAGATGATTATCAACAAGGATCAACTGTAAGAATAATGTATGTACATGTTCCGAGTGCGTGGTTGGCCTTACTAACTTATGCAATAATGACTCTTTATAGTGTTTTGGCACTTGCTTTTAGACTACCCTTTGGTTTTATTTTTAATACAGCAGTAGCACCAATAGGAGCAGTTTTTACTTTAATATGTATAATAAGTGGATCTTTATGGGGAAAGCCAATGTGGGGTACCTGGTGGGTGTGGGATGCAAGGTTAACTTCTGTTGCAATACTTTTTGTTATTTATCTAATTATTATTTTTATGAATTTATCTTTTGAAAATAGGATTATAAGAGAAAAGGTTGTTGCTATATTTATTCTTGTTGGATCAGTAAACCTACCAATAGTTAAATTTTCTGTGGATTGGTGGAATACACTACATCAACCAGCAACAATAAGTAAATTGTCAAAACCCAGTATTGATCCTTCAATGATGACGCCTTTAATTATTATGACATTTGCATTTATAATGATTGGAATAGCAATAGCCATTTTAAGAATAAAAACAGAGATAATTTCAAGAAAATCTTATTTAAGTTAATTTGTGACTTTTAGTCCATTTGATTAAGTATCATTCCTAAGTATTTTTGTTATTAGAAGCTATGTATTTTTGGTATATTTTAGGATCTTATATTACTGCTTTTCTTTTAATTTTTTTGTTATTATTTTTTAGTTACTTAAAACTTAGAAGAATAAAAAATAAATGAGTCTACGATTTCAAAGATTGTTATTTATATTGCTTACTTTGGTAATTATACTAAGCGCAGTCTTGCTTATTTTATATAATACGAGAGAAAATGTGTCGTATTTTTATACACCATCTGAAATTGATAAATCAGATATCATAATAAATAAAATAATAAGAATAGGCGGTTTTGTAGAAAATGATAGCTTTAATAAAATTTCTTCAAGTTCATTTAAATTTAAAATTACTGATGAAAATGCATCTATAGTTGTTACTTTCAAAGGCATTCTTCCTGATTTATTTAGAGAAGGGCAAGGTGCAGTGATAGAGGGTGCTTTTGTTGACAAAAACATTTTTAATGCAACTAATGTTTTTGCAAAACATGATGAAAATTATATGCCAGCATCAATAAAAGAAGGTCTGAAAGATACAGGTTATTGGAATAAAAAATATAAATGAGTTCATTAGTTGGTTTTTTAAGCTTAGTTTTTGCGATAGGTATTAATTTTTATCTACTTTTATCGAGATATATATTTAAATTTCAAAATCAGAAATTTAATTTATTCATCCGCTTTTCGTCATTATTAACTTTGTTATCTTTTTTTTCATTAATGTATGCCTATGTGGTATCTGATTTCTCAAATTATAATGTCTTTCAAAACTCTCACTCAAATAAACCGTTAATATATAAAATTTCAGGTACTTGGGGAAATCATGAAGGTTCGATGCTTTTGTGGTTAAGTATATTATCTATTTTCAGTTTCTTTTTTTCTTTTACAAAAGATATAGAAGAAAGTTTTCAAAGATTAACATTAATTATCCAATCTTTACTTCATATTTTATTTGGTCTCTTTATTGTCTTTACATCAAACCCTTTTCTAGTTAATTCAATTTTAGTAAATGAAGGTTTGGGTTTAAATCCAATTTTACAAGATCCAGGTTTGGCAGTTCACCCTCCAGTTTTATATGCAGGCTATGTTGGTTATTCCATTGTTTTCAGCATTGCAGTCGCTGGTTTATTTCAAAATACAGATAATGAATGGCTTTATGTTGCAAAAAAATGGTCATTGATTAGTTGGACTTTTTTAACTGGTGGAATAGCTCTAGGCTCATATTGGGCATATTATGAATTAGGATGGGGTGGTTGGTGGTTTTGGGATCCGGTCGAAAATATTTCACTGATGCCTTGGATTGCTGGACTTGCATTAGTTCATTCACTCATGATGGTAAGAGGTGAGCAAGCTATAAAAAAATGGATAGTTTTTTTGTCAATTCTTTGCTTTTCATTAAGTGTTTTTGGAACATTTTTAGTCAGATCTGGAATCTTAACAAGTGTACATTCATTTGCAGCAGATGCATCCAGAGGCATATTTATATTACTGATTTTTTTTATTGTAACTGGATTTGGTTTTTTAGTTTTTTTGTTAAAAGAACCAAAAAAATCAAATTCTTTAAACTTGTTATTTATCAATAAGGTTTCAGCACTCGTAATAAATAATATTTTAATGATTATAGCAACCTTAACAATTCTTTTAGGAACTATATACCCAATTATAATTGAAGTTTTGTATAATAAGAGAATATCAGTTGGAGGTCCTTATTTTAATTCAACTGTAATTCCTATAATGATACCTGGTTTTTTATTAATGAGTGTTGCACCGATTTTATCATGGCAAACAAATAAGATAAATGATTCAAAAAAATATGTTGTAGCTTTTATTATCTTATGTGTTTTAGTTCTGATTCAATCATATTTTTTGGATTTTAATACATGGGGTTTTGTTGGGTTACTTTTAGGTTGTTGGATAATATTGGCCTCATTTATTGCTATATTTTCTTCGTACAAAATTAAAATTAGCATTAAGTTTTTCAAAATAATTAATCCTCATGTAGCGCATATTGGTGTTGGTATTGCTATAATTGGTATCACTTGTTCAAGTGTTTTTCAAAATGAGCTAGATTTTAATCTTAGTGAGGGAGATAAGTTTAATGTAAATGGAAAAACAGTTTTGTTTGAAAAAATAGAAACAACTAATGAAATTAATTTTCAATCTTTAAGAGGAAAATTTTTGTTTGATATTGAAAAAAATCAATCAAAAGAAATAGAGGCTGGAAAAAATTATTATCCAGTGTCAAAGATGATTACATCTGAAGCTGGTATCTTACATCTGTGGAATAAGGATATATATTTTATCCTTGGTGATCAAAAAAATAATGAGTGGTTCGTAAAAGTTTTAATAAATCCATTTGTTAGCTTTATATGGCTTGGGGTGATAATAATGATGTGTTCGGGTTTAATAGCAGTTTCTAGAAGATGAATAGGATATTTATTTTAACACCATTAATAGTACTTTTAATCATATGTATTTTTTCACTAGTTTATTTGTTAAGTGGTAAAGATCCAAATAAACCACCGAGTGCACTCTTAAATAAAGATGTTCCTATTTTTGAAAGTAGTTCTTTGTACAATGCAAAGGATATAATAAAATCAAAAGATATAGAAAATAAGAAGACCTTAATTAATTTTTTTGCTTCTTGGTGTAGTCCATGTAAAATAGAGCATCCACTTTTTTTTGAAATACGTAAAAAATATCCTGAACTATATTTGTTGGGATTTAACCACAAAGATCCACCTTCTGATGCAAAAAAATATTTGGAGGATGATGGAAATCCATACGATTTTGTTGGTGTAGACTCTGATGGTTTAATTGCATTAGAATTTGGTGTTTTCGGTCTACCAGAAACATATTTAATTAATGAGGATGGTAAGATTATCTATAAATTTATGGGTCCATTAACAATGGATATTTTAAAAAATGAAATTGAGCCACTTCTATAAATTTTTACATATAATATTTCTAAGTTTTGTGTTTTTTACTTTCAAAATATTTGCAGTTGAAAATATTGATGAGAGAGTAAAAAAATTAACATTAGAGTTGCGATGTATGACGTGTCAAAATCAAAGCATTTATGACTCAGATGCAGAATTCTCAAATGATATTAAAAAAATAGTTAAAAATAAGTTGAAAGCTGGAGAAAGTGAGCGAGATATTAAGAAATTTTTAGTTGAAAGATATGGTGAATACATTCTTTTTAGACCATTAATGAATTATAATAATATCTTTCTTTGGAGTTTCCCTTTTATATTACTAATAATTGGCTTATTTTTTGTATTAATTAAGAGCAAAGGAAACAAGGTCTGAAACAATTTATTTTGTTTTTTTTTATTTAGCTTATATGGTCCAATTATAATTTAGAAATACTTCTTCAAGGAGGAAAAGTGAAAAAAATTTTAATATACTTACTATCAATTGGTATTTTTGGTGTTGCTTCAATTGCAAATTCACAAACAATAAGAATTGGTACAGAAGGTGCTTACCCGCCATGGAATAATCTTAATTCTGCAGGTGAGCTGGAAGGTGCCGAAATAGATTTTGGTAATGAAGCTTGTAAGCGCATGGGGGTTACTTGTGAATGGGTAACTCAAGATTGGGATGGTATAATACCTGCTCTTCTTCAAGGTAAATATGACATTATTATTGCTGGAATGTCTATTACTGAAGAAAGAAAAGAAAAAGTTAATTTTACTTCTGGATATATGACCGATGGTGCAAGATTTGCTGTTTTGAAAAATAGTGGTTTAGCAAATTTAAATATTGCAGGTATGGCCAAAGTTAATCTTAATAATGCAGGTGGAAAAGAACAAGCTGCAATAGGTCAATTAATTGCTGCAATGGATGGTAAAACTGTTTGTGTTCAATCTTCAACAATTCACCAAAATTTCTTAGAAAAACACATGTCAGGTGCTGTTGATGTTAAGCTATATCAAGCAGTTGACGATCACAATTTAGATTTAGCTGCTGGAAGATGTGATGCTGTTCTAGCCGATGTAGGATCAATTATTGATTTTATGGAATCTGATGGTGGTGTTGATGTTGCATTTACTGGCCCAACTTTTTCTGGTGGTGTCTTCGGTGATGGTGTTGGCGGAGCAGTTAGAAAAGAAGATACAGATATCTTAGAGATGTGGAATGCTGCAATTGCAGAAATGTCTAAAGATGGAACTACTGCTGAAATAACTAAAGAGTGGTTTGGTAGAGATATCTCAATGTAAATCAAATTTTATTTTAATAAAAGCGGTCTTACAGACCGCTTTTTTTTTGATTAAATTACAACCATAATGCATAATAGATATTAAATAAAAACTTATAATGAACTCGCTTTTGTATTTAATTATTCAAGTTATAAACCTATTTCAGTTTGTCCTTATAATTTATATAATTCTAACTTGGCTTGTAAACTTTAATATAATTAATACTGGTAATCGATTTGTTTATAGCATCCTTGATGCCTTATACCGATTATGTGAACCAAGTTTAAATTTTGTAAGAAGATACTTGCCTACTTTTGGTGCAATAGATTTATCTCCGATAGTTGTTTATCTTGGTTTGTGGTTTATAAAAAGTTTACTAATTGAATATTGGCCAAGATAAATATGCTTCATATATTAGATGGAAAAAAAATAGCACAAAACTTAAAAGATCAATTAAAAATTGAAATTAAAAATATAAAAATAAAATCTAATCGTGTTCCAGGATTGGCTGTAGTACAAGTAGGGAATGTTGCTGCAAGTAGCGTCTATGTTAAAGCTAAAACTAAAGCTGCAAGGGAGGTAGGAATTAACGTTTATGATCATCATTTAGAGGAAACAGCTAAACAAGATGATTTAGTTAATTTAATTAATTATTTAAATAATAATGAAGATGTTGATGGTATTCTTGTTCAACTACCTTTGCCCAAAACAATAAATGAGGAAACTGTATTAAATAGCATTACACCAGAAAAAGATGCTGATGGTTTTCATCCTTTAAATGTTGGCAAACTTTCAATTAGTCTTAAAAATGATGAAAATTTAATGATACCCTGTACTCCTTATGGTTGTCTTCTACTTCTGAGAGAGCTTAATATAGAGTTAGCTGGTAAAAATGCCGTTGTAATAGGAAGATCTAATATTGTAGGGAAACCTATGGCTCAATTATTACTAAAAGAATCTTGTACTGTTACAACAGTACATTCTAAAACTCAGAATATTGAAAACATTTGCAAAACAGCAGACATTCTAATTGCTGCAATTGGAAAGCCTGAATTTATAAACAAAGATTGGGTAAAGGAAGGGGCAATTATTATTGATGTCGGTATAAATAGAGTCAAAATAAATGACGAAAAATCAAAGCTAGTTGGTGATGTTTTATTTAGCGATGTAGAAAAAAAGGTAAGTGCAATATCTCCGGTACCTGGAGGTGTAGGACCGATGACAATTGCATGCCTTTTAAGAAACACAACTATTTCATGCAAAAATAGATTAATTAATTAACTAATCTTATTAATATATTTTAAAAATACATCTACTGAGATTGCTTTTCTAGCTTCCTTACAATGACTACACAATTTTTTATACTCTCCACATGGAGATAAATTATGGTCATAATATATATTCTCGTGGAAATCATAACCAATTGCTTCAGGGGTTATCCAACCTCCAAAATATAAAACTGCTTTTTTATTTAAAGCTGCGGCTACGTGCCCAAATCCTCCTTCAGGACCCACATAAAAATCTGCTTCATTTAAAACAGCACATGCTAGACGAAAATCCATATTTTTAGGAGAAAAGACCGATAAGTTTTTTTTACTTTCCTTATGGACTGATTGAATTACTAAAAAATCTTTTGTTAGTACATCAATTAGTTTTTGCCAATTTTTTGCTCCCCAATCTTTATTTTGATGCTTGATACTAAATTGCCGATCGTGAATTTTTGTAGATGAAGTTTCTAAAAAAATAATTTTTTTATAATTCTTTTTATTTGACCTTCTCCAAAACTTTATTGCTTTTAAAATTATTTTCTTTGCATCAACTTTTTCTTTCTTTGTAAAATAAATTTCTCCAGGATTGGGTTTAAATTTTTTCCAAACATAATTTGTATTAGTGCTTTTTTCATAATCAATATAAGGTCTATTGTATGGATGATAATCAATTATATGCGTGGGTTTACTTTTATCAAGATTTCTGCAATCAGATATATTTGGATTATTATCGTATACTATAGAATGATAGGCGCTTTGGTTTTTTGCTTCACCGATTACAATTTGTCTATCTGGAAATTGTTTTTTAATTTTTGACGCAAATTTTGTTATTAGTAAATCATCACCGTAACCCATTTACTGACGATTGTTTTTTTTAAGTCTAACTGAATTTACTTTTATAAATCCTTCTGCATCTTTCTGATTATAATCTCCAACCTCATCAAATGAAACAAGGGAATTATCATACAAACTATTATTAGATTTTCTTCCTAAAATAATTACATTGCCTTTAAATACCTTAATTTTAACTTCCCCATTTACATTTTTTTGAGTGGAGTCAATCAGTCTTTGCATTGCTATTCTTTCTGAGGAAAACCAAAATCCATTATAAATTGTTTCGGCATATTTAGGCATTATCTCATCTTTAAGATGGGCCTCTCCTTTATCTAATGTTATGCTCTCAATAGCTTTTCTTGCATTAATTAATATTGTTCCTCCAGGAGTTTCATAAATTCCCCTTGATTTCATTCCAACAAATCTGTTTTCCACAAGGTCGACTCTTCCAACACCATGCTTGCCGGCTATTGAATTTAATTTTGCTAAAAGCTCGTGCGGCTTAAAATTATTATTATTTATTGATACAGGATCGCCATTTTTAAATTCAATTATTAGTTCTTCTGCTTTATCTGGAGAATCTTCGATGCTACAAGTTCTTGAAAAAACATACTCGGGTGGCTCAATCCAAGGATCCTCAAGAAGTTTACCTTCAGAGGAAGTATGTAAAAGATTTGCATCTGTACTAAATGGAGGTTCGCCCATCTTATCTTTAGGAATTGTGATCTGATTTTTTTCTGCATATTCAATTAGATCTTTTCTGCTTTGGAATTCCCAATCTCTCCAAGGTGATATAACTTCAATTTTTGGATTATTTGCATAATAACCTAATTCAAATCTAACTTGATCATTACCTTTGCCAGTAGCACCATGAGCTACAGCATCAGCTCCGACGATTTTTGCAATTTCAATTTGTCTTTTTGCTATCAAGGGTCTTGCTATAGCTGTACCCAATAAATATGTTCCTTCGTAAAGAGTATTTGCCCTAAACATTGGAAAAACATAATCCGTAACGAATTCTTCTTGTAAATCTTCAATGAATATTTCTTCTACACCTAAATTTTTTGCTTTAGCCTCAATTGGTGAAAGCTCATCTCCTTGACCTATATCAGCTGTGAATGTAACTACTTGGCATTCATATTTATTTTGAAGCCACTTAAGAATTACACTAGTATCTAATCCACCAGAATATGCTAAAACAATTTTTTTAGGCATTTAGCACTCTTCAGTTAATTTATTATAAGCTGCAGTAAATCCATTAAGTGTGTATATGTCATTTGTTATAGTGCCTCTAGAGGACTCGCCACTAACTTTAAGCTCGAGTCCTTTTTTCATTGCAAAAATAACTTTATTATCTTCTTCTGTCCAAGCGGCGGTAGGCACATCTTCAGTTGTATAAAATTTATATTCTCCATTATCAATATTTACAATTATATCAGATGGAACTTTATAATTATAACCTGCTTCTATCTGTACTACGGTTTCTGGATTGCCAATGTTTTTATAAACCAAAACGTAGAAGTTACCTCTCTTCTTATCACTGGGTAAATCTGACTCTGTTGCCAAGCTGCCAATATAACAATACTCATCAGCTTTCTCAAAAGACCATTTACCAACCTCTAGCGCCATTAAAGTACTAGGAAGTGCTACATATAGCACTATTAAAAACTTAAGAAAAATTTTCATCAATTCTTTCTTTTAGTATATCTTATGCAATTAGTTAAGAGTGTTTAATCAATGTTAGGGTCTTTTTAAATTATGGAAAAATTAAACTTAAATGACTTGATGAAACAGATTCAAAAAGACCGCGACGAAATGGCTTTTTCACAAATTTTTGATTTTTTTGCCCCTAAAGTTAACGCTTATTTTATTCAAAATAGGATCAAGTTTGAAAGCTCTGAAGAGCTTACACAAGAAGTCTTAAGTACTGTTTGGGTAAAATCAAACCTATATGATTCATCAAAATCAGCACTTTCAACATGGATATTTACTATAGCGAGAAACAAAAAAATAGACTTTTTAAGGAAAAATTCAAAAATTAACTTTAAAGAAGAAGATATAAGAGAATTTTTATACCAAGATAGAGAAGTTGATCTCATTGAAGAAAGTGAGGCAAAAAAACAAATAGAAAGAATAAATAATGAGCTCGATGAACAGCAAAAAATAATGATAAAAATGAACTTTTTTGAAAACAAAAGTCATAAAAAAATTGCAGATGAGCTTGAAATTCCATTAGGGACAGTTAAATCTAGAATAAGACACATTTTAACGAAAATGCAGGAATTTTTAAGATGAACGGAACAGTTGTAAAAAACCAGCTAATTTTTGATTTTGCCTCTGGAATATTGGGTCCAGCAAAGTCGCTGTTTACTTCAACATATTTAGAATTAAACTCAGATGCCTCAAAAATTGTTAGTACATTTGAAAATATGTTGGGTGAAAACTTGATGGATAACGAAAACATTCATCCTAAAAATTTGAAGTACAAAGACTGTATAAATAATGAAAATATAAAATCTGTTCCAAATCTTAAAGATCCAGTAACCAGTTTTTTTGGAAACATAAATAACTTAAATTGGAAACAAGTTTATAAAGGTTTTAAAGAGTATACCGCATCGATCGATGATAAAGACGAATTGAAATTAATAAAAATGGACCCTGGAGTTTCTGTTCCGCTGCACTCACATGGTGGAAAAGAGTATATATTAGTCTTAGATGGTAGTTTCTGCGATGAATATGGTAAGTACTCTAGAGGTGATATTCAAATAAATGACCAAAAAATTAAACATACGCCAATAGCATCTAAAGACACGGGCTGTATATGCATGAGTATAACCGAAAAAGATGTAATATTCTTTGGTAAGTATGGATCTTTTTTAAACTTATTTACATTTATTAAATCTTTTTTTAAGTAAAAATAATCTCATTATTGTATAACTTAATACGTGTCTAAGATTCACGTAGAATTTGTTAGGGGTAAAAGAGTTGAAAGCATCCATCAGGTTAAGGCTTTTGTAACAGCTGTCGATGGTAAAATTTTATTATCTACAAATAATGAATATGAATATTTTTTTCCTAGGTCATCAATTAAAATATTTCAAGCAATTCCTTTTGCAATGTCAAATGCAATCAAAAATTATAAATTAAATAATAAACATATAGCTTTAGCTTGTGCTTCACACAAAGGAGAAAAATTTCATGTTAGAGAACTTAAAAAATGGATTACAAAAATAAAATTAGAAACAAAAAATTTACAATGTGGTATTCATGCTCCATTAGATAAAAATGCCTCTGAAAAAATAATATATTCTAGAAAAAAATTTAACGAACTACATAACAATTGTGCAGGCAAACACTTAGGTATGTTAACAAGCTGTTTGGTCAATAATCAGAGCATTACAAACTATCTTGATTATAATCACGCGCATCAAAAAAGTATTAGAAAAATTTTTAATAAATTTACAGAAAGCAAATTGTCAAAGAAAAATTTCTCTCTAGATGGTTGTAGTGCACCACAATACTCATTTAAAATTAAATCTATATCAAGAGCATTAAATAATTTGATTAAGAGTTATAAAAATAATTATGAGTATACTGATCAGGTAAGAATTTTGGTTAATTCAATTTTAGAAAATCCTGAATTTATTGGAGGAACAGTGAGTTTTGATACAAAAATAATAAAAGCTTCAAAAGGAAAAATATTTTGTAAAAGTGGGGCTGAAGGTGTTTTTTTGTTTGTTGATTTCCAAAAGGAAATAAGTGGGATAATTAAAGTTACAGATGGGAATGAAAGAGCTATTCCAATTGCTATACTGAATATTTTTAAAAAGTTAAAAATTATGAATAGGAGAGAGTTAAAAAATTTAGAAAAGAAAGAAATATTTGAGCTTCGAAATCATACAAGTAAAAAAATTGGTCATATCTGCATTACAATGAAATGAAAAACAAAAATATGATTATTATAATCGTCAAAGGTAATCTGAGAAAGTAAAATACTTTTTTATTTGATTCGTTTGCAAATAAAATAATATAGTCAAAAAATAATTGGGTTAACAACAATAAAGTTATTAAAATATAAATTAATATAATATTAATATTAAGAAGACTTAAAATAATAATTATAACAGCAAATAAGCTTGGTAAAAAACCATATATCACTATGTGAGTTGGTGGATCCACTTTTAAATTCCAATTTATTGATCCAATAAAAACAATTATGATTAGACTGTAGTATGTTATAAAATTAAGTAAATCTTCATCTTTAAGTATAAAAAAATAGTATTTATCTAAAAAAGCTAAAACATATGGTATTAATCCAAAATATGAAATTAAAAATTGAAAATTAATTTTTTTGGACATTTGATATGATTAAAAAAAATATCATTATAGAAATTCAAAAACTTTTAAATAATAAAAAAATTATAGATAGCAAGTTATTATCAGACTCTTTTGGCATTAATTGTATAAAGATTATTACAAATGATAGTAAGGAGTTTATAGTAAAATATTATTACAAAAATAATGATGGATTTAATGCTATAAAATCTGAAACTGATAATCTTATATTTTTTAATAAACAAAAGTTTAATTATTTTCCTAATATTATTAACTATAATGATAAATTTCTTGTAATGTCATTCATAGGTAATAATGATGATTATCCAGAACAAACAAATGTTGATTTGTTAAATGCCATAGTTTCTATTCATTCAATAAAAAATAAAGATTATGGGTTTGATTTTGACACTCAGATTGGTGGTTTAAAACAGATTAATTCTAAATCTAAAAATTGGAAAGAATTCTATACAGAAAAAAGACTATCTTACATATTTGATTTAATTAATAAAAATAAGCCTATGGATAAATCAATTAATACTAAAATTGATTTATTGATTAAAAAAATGGATAATTTTATTCCAACCAATCCACAACCATCATTGTTGCACGGCGACTTATGGGAAGGAAATATACTTTTTAAAAACAAAAAGTTTGAAGGTTTTATTGACCCAGGATCATTTTATGGTCACAATGAATTAGAGATTTCTTATTTGAGGTGGTTTAACCCAAAATTTATTGATGAAAATTTTTTAAATAAATACAACGATAAAATCAAGATTGATAAAAATTACTTAGAATATGAACCAATTTATCAATTGTATTATTCGTTATTAAATGTTTTCTTATGGGATAGAGTTTATGTTAAGGATGTTCGTAGGTTACTAAATAAAATTAAAATATAAATATTATACACAAGGATTAGGATCTGATAAGTGTATGTTCTCAATTTCTTTTAATATTTCTTTTGATAGTGTTATATTAATACTATCAATATTTTCTTTAAGTTGATCCATAGTAGTAGCACCAATTATATTGCTTGTAACAAATGGACGATCATTAACAAAAGCGTTAGCAAATGTAGATGGTGCTATTTCGTATTTTTGGGCAAGTTTAAAATATTTTTCAATTGCATTTTCACCTCTCTCAGTATGGTGTCTAGAAAATCGTCTAGGCCAAAGAGTATACCGTGCTTTTTCCGGATTTTTTCCTCCAATATATTTACCACTTAGTCTACCACCTGCTAAAGGAGAATAAGCGAGTAACCCACAATTCTCTCTGATTGAGACTTCCGAGTTATGAATATCAAATACACGGTTAACTAAACTATAAACATTCTGTATTGACATCATTCGAGGAAGGTTTTTTTCTTTAGAAATTTGAAGGTATTTCATGACACCCCATGGTGTCTCATTAGATAAACCAGCGTATCTAATTTTGCCTGCTTTGACAAGTTGAGCTAAGTTATATAAAACTTCCTCTACTGTTGTCCAATCATTATCACTTGCATCATATTCAAAATCTAGAATTCCAAATTTTGGTACTTTTCTCTCCGGCCAATGTAATTGGTATAAATCTATATAATCAGTTTTTAATCTCTTAAGACTTTCATCTATAGCAGCATTCATATTTTGTTTATCAAAACCTAAGTTTTTTGATCCATTTCTAATCCACTCAAGACCGTCAGATTTAGAAGCTATTTTTGATGCTAAAATTATTTTGTTTCTATTTTTTCTTTCTTTAAACCAGCTACCTACTATTTCCTCAGTTTTTCCGTAAGTTTCTTTTCTAGGCATTACTGCATATAATTCAGCTGTATCAAAAAAATTTACACCTCTTTCAAATGCATAATCCATCTGCTCAAAGCCATCTTCTTGACTATTTTGTTCACCAAAAGTCATGGTTCCTAAACAAATGACACTTACATTTATGTCTGTATTGCCTAGTTTTCTATATTTCATTTTTTTATATTTTTTATTATTAGACGCACGGGTTTGGATCAAAAAGATGAATATCTTCAATCTCTTTTAATATATCATCAGTTAAAGTTATATCAATACTATCTATGTTTTCTTTAAGCTGGTCCATTGTTGTGGCCCCTATAATGTTGCTAGTTACAAAAGGGCGATTATTTACAAATGCATTTGCAAAAGTAGATGGAGTAATACCATGCTTATGAGCAAGATTAACGTATTTTTCAATTGCGTTTTCTCCTCTCATAGTGTTATGTCTATCAAACCTATTAGCCCATAATGTAAATCTTGTATTCGGTGGATTTTTACCTCCAATATATTTTCCGCTCAATCTTCCTCCAGCCAAAGGTGAGTAAGCAAGTAAACCACAATTTTCTCGAATAGAAACTTCAGAGTTATGAATATCAAAAATTCTGTTTACTAAACTATACACATTCTGAATAGACATCATCCGAGGTAAATTTTTTTCTTCAGATAATTTCATATATTTCATGACACCCCAAGGTGTCTCATTAGAGACTCCTATATACCTCACTTTTCCTTGCTTAATTAAATCTTGAAGACAGAATAAAACTTCCTCTAACTCAACCCACGTGTCTTCTGGGTCATATTCAAAATCTAGAGTTCCAAATTTTGGTACCTTTCTCTCTGGGGCGTGAAGTTGATATAAATCAATATAATCAGTTTTTAATCTCTTAAGACTACCTTCAATTGCGGCATTAATATTTTTTTTATCAAAAATTAGATTTGGACCACCATTTCTTATCCAACTGTTTCCTTCACCTTTTGCACAAATTTTTGTTGCTAAAATTACATCTTTTCTTTTATTATTTTGTTCAAACCAATTTCCAATAATTTCTTCTGTTTTTCCATAAGTTTCAGCTCTAGTTGGTATAGAATATACTTCAGCTGTATCAAAAAAATTTACACCTCTTTCAAATGCATAATCCATCTGCTCAAAGCCATCTTCTTGATTATTTTGTTCTCCCCAAGTCATAGTACCAAGACAGATAACGCTCACATCTATATCTGTTGTCCCTAGTTTTCTATACTTCATACTTTTTTTACAAAATGCCTTGAAATTGTCCGATTTATAGCGATATTAGTAATAAATAAAAGGAGAAATTATGGCTTTAGACTTTAATCAACGATCTTATACTAAATCAGTAGATCAGGCGGCAATTGATGAAGGCTTAAGAGCGTATATGCTTAAAGTCTACAATTATATGACTACAGGTTTAGTTCTTACTGGTTTCATTGCATATTTTTTTGGAAAAGCATCAGTTGAGGCTTACTTACCACAAGGTGTTGTTTTAACCCCCCTTGGTAACACGCTTTTTAACTCTGGACTAGCATGGGTTATAATGCTCGCACCTCTTGGTTTTGTTTTTTATTTAAGTGCAAGAATTAATAAAATGTCATCTTCTTCAGCTCAAATAACATTTTGGATTTTTTCTTCTGTAATGGGTTTGTCAATGGCATCGATATTCATTCAATTTACAGGAGAGTCAATTGCAAGAGTATTTTTTATAACTGCTGGAACTTTTGGTGCAATGAGTCTTTATGGATATACAACCAAAAGAGATTTAACTAAACTTGGTGGCTTCCTATTTATGGGCCTAATCGGTGTGATTATAGCAAGTGTAGTAAACATATTTTTCCAATCAGGGCTTATGGCTTTTCTAATTTCAGTTATTGGTGTATTAGTTTTTGTAGGCTTGACTGCATATGATACACAAAATATTAAAAATATGTATTACGGTGGTGATAGTGAAGAAATAGGATCAAAAAAAGCATTGATGGGTGCATTAAAATTGTACTTGGACTTCATCAATCTATTCATTTTATTGCTACAATTATTTGGTCAAAGAAGATAATTCTTTTAAAAAGCAAATATCTTTTTATTATACCCAGTCTTTTAAAGGCTGGGTTTTTTTATGTCTAACTTAGAAAATAAACTTAAAAAAATTATTGATACGTTCAACAATATAAATAAAGAAATAGCTTTCAAAGATATTAAAAAATTATCTGAAAAATATAATAAAAACATAAACGTTCAAAATGTTTTGTTTCAGGTAGCAAAGAAAGTAGGTGACATAGATACATCAATAAATGCTTTAAAAAAAATTGTCTTTATTGAAAATAATAACATTGCGTACCTTTCTCAACTATATAAATTACTTTTGAAAAAAGGTTTGTTTGATGAGGCGTTAGAAAAAATTAATTATATACTTAAGCTAGATAGTAAAAATTATGATGCTTTACGTGACAAGTCTTATATTCATTTATTACAGAATAATTATAACAGTGCAAAGGAACACATTGAAAATATTCCAAATTTAAAAGATGATGATTACTTTGGATATAATATTAAAGGGCTAATTTATCTTAAAAATAATTATTTTAAGGAAGCAAAAAGTTTCTTTAGTAAAGCTATACAGATAAATAGTCTCTACATAGATAGTTACAATAATTTAGGTTCTTGTTTACTTGAATTAGAGAAACTTGAAGAAGCAAAAAAAATATTTAATCTTGCCTATAATATTGATAAAAAAAGTGTCTCAACTCTAATGAATTTAGGTAATATTCTAAGTCTACAAGATGATATTTCAGGGGCATTAAAATATTATAATGAAGCTCTAAATTTAGATCCAAAAAATCAAGAAATTTTATCTAATTTAGCTATTTGCCATTGCAGAGAAGGTAACGAAAAAGAGGCAAAAATATTTTATGATAAAGCATTAAAAATAAATCCTTATGATTATAAATTAATGTATGCTTTTTGCACGTTACAATTAAAATTGAATAATTTTGATGGGGCTTGGAAATTATTTGACTCAAGATTATTAATTGAAAAAAATCAGAATAAATTAAAAAATTTTGATCTAGTCAAAGACAATTTATTTAATAATTTAAAAATTAATCCAGATGATAAGTTGCTCATATTAAGAGAACAGGGAATAGGAGAAGAAATCTTATTTAGTTCAATATACCCTGAAATCATAGATAGATTTGATGATCTTAAAATAGAAGCTGACAAAAGATTGGTATCTATATTTAATCGATCTTTTGGAAAAAAAATATTTGTAGAAGATGGATATTACTCCAAAAATTTATCAATGTATGATTTTGATAAAGTAGCATATGCCGGAAGTTTGATTAAGTTTTATAGAAGAAATAAAATTGATTTTGATTATAAAGATTATTTAAATGCTAGAAAAGATATTGTATCTGTCTACAAAGAAAAACTAAATAATTATAAAAAAAAGTTAAAGATAGGTATATCCTGGAAAAGTGTAGTAAACATTTATGGCAGTTTAAAGTCGTTATCAATTAAAGATTTTGAACCTTTGTTTACTAATGACAGATTAATTATAAATTTACAATATGGTAATATAGAGTCAGATAAAAAATATATTTTAAGTCAAAATAAACATTTTGAGATATTTGATGATTTAGACTTATTTAATGATATTGAATCATGTATGGGTTTACTTAAAAACTTAGATTTATTTATAACTGTTAGTAATTCAACAGCACACTTTGCAGGAGGTCTTGGAATACCAACAATTCTAATATGTCCAAAGAAATCATCAACTTATTATTATTGGGATACTAATAGTAGCTCATCAATATGGTATAAGAATATTAAAGTTTTAGGAATTAAAAAATCGATTAGTAAAACGATTGAAGATATAAATAATATTTTAGATAAAAATAATGAATTTAAATTTTCAAATTAATTATATCCTGAAAAAATTTGAAACTGGTAACAAGTTAGAAAGTTACAAAGAATTACAAAAAATTTTCAAAAAAAATAAAGATAATAATTTATTACGATACAACTTAGCTGTTATACAACAAAAACTAAACCTAAATGATGAAGCAAGAACAAATTATAATTATTTAATTAAATTTGAAAATAACTTAAAAGCTATGATTAATCTATATAATATAGATATTGTGGAAGCAAAATATTACGAAGCACTAAATACAATAAACAAAATTTTAAAATTAGAGCAAATAGAAAATGTTCATAAAGACAAAGCCTTTATTTTTTTTAAACTAAATAGAATAGAAGATGCTAAAAAAATTTGTATCTTCTACTTAAAAAAAGACAATAAAGATTTAACTTCGTTAAATATTATTGGTCAGTGCTTCTTTAGTGAAAAAAATTATTCAGAGGCGATAAAAGTATTTGAAGATATATTACTAATAAACAATAAAAATCTTTCAGCATTGAATTCATTAGGGCGAATATATCAAGAGAAAAGAGATCTTCTTAAAGCAGAAAAATATTTTTTAAAAGCTTTAGAAATAAATGATTCATCTTTTTATATATTAAACAATATTGCAGGACTTTATAGGGAGAAATTAAATTACAATAAAGCAATTAGTTACTATAAAAAAGCACTCTTAATAAACCCAAACAACCCATATATTTATAATAATTTATCAAAAATTTATTTTGATTTAGATGATCATGAAAAAGCAATAAAAAACAGCATTAAAGCATTAAATATTAAATCAGACGATGGCGATATTCAAAAAACAATTTCATTTATTTATTTAAAAGATCATAATTTCCAAAAAGGTTGGGAATATTTTGATGGAAGATTAGATTTAGATGATTTTAAAGAAAAAAATGACTATGTCAGAAAGTTAAATAGTAAAATATTTAGATCGAATAAATTAAAAAATAAACAAGATAAATTTTTAGTAGTCCGAGAACAAGGTGTTGGTGATGAGATTCTTTATAGTTCTATGTATGATGAATTTTTAAATGATATTGAAAATACAAGGATTGAATGTGATTCTCGTTTATTAAATCTATTTAAAAGATCATTTTCAAAACATAGTGAAAAATTTATTGAAATAGGGTCGATAACAAACGATGATCAAAAATTTAATCAAATTGATAAAGTTATTTATGCAGGAAGTTTAGGAAGGTATTACCGAAAGGATATTAAGAGTTTTCAAAAGGATGCATTTTTAAAAATAGATAAAAAAAATTTTGAAGATATAAAAAGCAGATTATCAATTTACAAAAAAAAGTACAAAATAGGATTATCATGGAAGAGTTTTAATAATAGATTTGCAACTGATAAATCTCTAGATTTGGATGATCTTAGTAATATTTTCAAACTTAATAATTGTGATATCTTTAATTTACAATACGGTAATGTTTTAGATGAAATTAATAATTTTAATAATAAATCAATTAATAAACTTATAAATTTAGAATGGCTTGACTTATATAATGATTTTGAAAGTATTGCTTCACTACTAAAGTCACTAGATATTTTTGTTACAATTAGTAATAGTACCGCTCATCTTGCTGGATCAATAGGTGTAAAAACAATTTTAATTAAGCCTGAGAATTATGCTATCTTTCATTACTGGAATCAAAAAATAAACAAAACACCATGGTATTCATCTATAGAGCTTATAAATAAAAATGATTTTTTGAAAAACTCCTTTGATTTACGCAATTATTTAAAATTATGATTTGAATTTGTTAGAAAGATATTCATCTCTTTCCATAAGCCAATCTTTAGCAAATTCAACATCTTGCCACTCAGAAAACCATGGTCCACCACGCGTATAGTGAACAGCATATGGTTTGTTATTATTGTGACTAGATGTCCAGCCCTCTAACCAATTCCATCTTTCATCTAGTGAACCAATTTCATTATCATTACACCATTTAAATTGATGTAGATAAGCTCCTGTTTCATTATTTACTTTTTCAACAGTAAGATTTTTAGTACTTGGGTGAGAACAGTTGTATAGAATAAAACTAGACCAATTTTTTCTTGGGTATATAGTTTGTTTTTGTCCGTCCATCTTATGTTTTTCTTTAGGAGTATAATCATGTTGCACACAATATACAGCTTTTGATTCATCCAAATTATTTAATAATTTAGAAACATCATCTAAAAAAATAAAATCACAATCACAAAAAACTGCCCAACCTTGATAATTCATAAGTTTAGGAACTAAAAATCTGGAATAGGTGAATTGTGTAGAAGCTAATGGATCAACATTTCTAGTATATAAGTTTTTAGCTATAAGTTCGTCTAGTTTTAAAGAAACAACACTCACATCAATACTGGAGCGTTTTAAAAGTGAATGTTTGCAAACTCTATAAGCAATATCTTCTTTAGAATCATATCCTATAAAGAAATGTAGTTTCATATTAATTATTATTTTGTCTTAGCATTTTATGAGTTGTCCAAACAAGAGAATTATAATTTCCAGAATTAGATAAAGCGCTCCATTCATCTTGAGTTTGATTTGAAATTCTACAAATCCATGTATCTTCGATACTAGCATTCTCAGCTCTCATGATCCAAGCATCACTTTTCTGTTTATCATTATTTTCTCCAAGTTCTATATCTGACATAAAATAACAAATTTCTTTTGATGGATTAGCTCCTATCATACCTGATATATTTTTTCTAGCAACATCCCAGTTAGAATTTTTTATAGCAAAATAAATTAAAAGTTTTTTGGATTCTTCTTCGTTTGCATTATTGTTAATTATTTCATTTATAAATTTTATCTCGGTAAGATCATTATCATTAAGTATTTTTATTATAATCGAACGAAGCAGAGAGCTTGGATTTAAAATCCAATATTTCTTGATTAATTTTTTAAGGTTTCTTTTATCGTTTAAACCAGCAATAATTTCTAGATGAAGCTTTACATATGGAGGAAAATTTTTTTTCAAATCTAATGCTTTCAAAATATTTTTTAATGAATCCTTAATATCGCTATCATATTTTATTTTAGCTATTTCATAAAATCCTACTGATTTATTTTCATTTAAATCATTTTTACTTATTATTTTATGCGAAAAAGCTTTATCTGATAATAAAACTATTTGATTCCAGTTTTTTGTTTTTGCAGCAATAAATATTAGTGTATCATAAAGTTTTTCAATATTTGGATTAATTGAAAATAATTTTTCTCCATATAAGAAGGCATGATGATAATCTTGATTTCTTAAATTTTGTTCCATTAAACCTCTATATCCAAGTGTTTCAGTTTTTTTTGATTTAATCATATCTTCATAAACATTACTTAATTCTGGAAATTTTTTTTCAATCTTTAAAACTTCAGCTTTTAGTAACAGAGATAATGATGGATCATCTTTGAGATAACTAACCATTTTTTTATGTGATTTTAAGGCTGTTTTGTTATCTTTGTTTGCAACAGCTATCATTGCGTCGACAAAGTGTAAGTAACCTTTTTCAATTTTATTATATTTATTTTTTAAGAAATATTTACCGAGTGAAAGTCTTGATCGGAAAAATAAATAAAACACCAAATATAATAGAAAAATAAAAGATATAAAAACAACAGAAAGTAAATTTGAAGAAAAAGAATATTTTAAATTTCCTATATCTAAGGATATAATAAATGGATTGGTAAAAATAAAAGTAAGTGCTATGATTAATATCAAAAACTGCAATACAAAAATTGATAATCTATACATTATTTAATTTTGATATTTCTGTTATAAAAGTATTATAGTTTTTCATTTCATTCAACGATACTTTAAAAAAAACATTATAATTTTCTATCTTACTTATAGTGTTATAAGCTTTAATTATGTTTCTATTTTTTATTAAAAATTTAGTTTCCTCTAATATTAAAATTTTTTCATCTGAAATAATATTTTCTGAAGATGGAGAAAGGTTTATGTAAGGTAAAAAAATTTTATTAAATAAGCTATTATTATTAACAATATTTTTCAAATATAAATTAACTTCTTCATTAAATTGATCTTCTAAAAATGAATGACCTTTGTATTTATTTCTTTTTAGAATTGATAATTTTTCCAAAATAGGTTTTTTATTATTTTTTAAAATTGTTTCAAGGTATTTAAGTTCCCTATCAAAATGCTTGTTATTTTCATATTTAATTTTTATTAACTCAACTATTTCATTGATAGATTGATTTACTAGTTCAGGATTATTATTAGACTGATCTTCAATATTTTTATTTTTTATAGAAGAAATTTCATAACTTAGAGAATTGAAATTCTTGTTCAATAATTCTATACTTTCATTGATTGACGTCAAATCAACTTTTGATTCTTTATTTGAATTTTCTTTAATAAGTTTTTCTATATTTGTTAAAGCTGTTTTTGTTTCTAATATTTCTTTAGATATATTTTTTATAAATTTAGAATTTTCATTAATACCTTCCCTAAGTTCATTTTCTAGTTCAATCTGAAGTTTTGATACTTCATCTTCTTTTTGATAATTCGTATAGAGAAGATAAATTAAGAAAAAAACACATAATAAAAGAATAAAACTTAAAGAAAATTTAGAGAAAATATAAAAACTATCAAAAACTTTTTTCATGCCCTTTTTTTAGCATTATTAGTTTGTTGTTTAACAGTGTAAAATACTATACCAAAAAAAATATGCTTGTATTTGCTACAGAAACATCGTGCGACGAAACATCAATTTGTCTTATGGAAAACAGCTCTATTGTAGAACATATTACTTTTTCTCAGGAAATTCATAAAATACATGGAGGTGTTGTTCCTGAGTTAGCTTCCAGGTCACATTTAGAAAAAATTCAAATTATGACAAACGAATTGTTTGCTAGAAAAAATATAGATCCAAATGAAATAGATGTATTTTCAGCTACTTGTGGGCCAGGGCTTATAGGAAGTTTATTGGTTGGATCAACTTTTACAAAATCTTTAGCGATTTCTTTTCAAAAACCATTCATTCCAATAAATCATCTTGAAGGCCATATCCTTTCCACAAGTTTTAATAATGATATTAAATTCCCAAGTGTGGTCTTACTTTTAACAGGAGGACATACTCAAGTATACCTTATGAAGGATGAGTGCAATATTGAACTATTAGGGCAAAGTGTTGATGATGCAATTGGAGAGGCTTTTGATAAAACTGCAAAATTAATAGGACTATCATATCCGGGTGGTGCTGAGATTGAAAGAGAGGCAATGAGAGGAGATGAAAATAGATTTATTATACCAAAACCTTTAGCAAAAGAAAAAAATTTCAACTTTTCGTTTTCTGGGATTAAAACACATATAAATATTTTAACAAAAAAAAATAAAATTGATAAAAAATTTATTCAAGATTTATCTGCTTCATTTCAAAAAAATATAACTGAAATATTGATAGAAAAATTAGATAGAGGATTAGAAAGATTAAATCATGATAATATAAAAGTAAAATCAATATCTGTCGTTGGCGGAGTGTCAAATAATAAATTTATTCGAAAAAATTTAGAGAATTTTTTTTCTAAAAAAAATATTAAGATTTACTATCCTTTAAAAGAAATGATGGGTGATAATGCAGCAATGATAGCTTGGGCATGTATAAAAAATTATGGTAAAATTAATAGTGATTTATTTTTTAATCCAAAACCTAGATTAAGTGTTTAAAGTATATTATAGAATTAAATTCATTGAAAAATATTTAAATAAAAGATTAAGATAATGAAATACTGGTTGTTAAAATCTGAACCTGATACGTGGTCTTGGGAAAATCAAGTAGATGAGGGTCCATCAATGTGGGATGGTGTAAGAAATTATCAAGCAAGAAATAATCTGATGAAGATGAAGAAAAAAGACTTATGTTTTTTTTATCACTCGGTATCTGAAAAAAAAATTATTGGAATTGTGGAAGTAGTTAAAGAATTTTATCCTGACCCGACAGATACAAGTGGTAAATTTGTTGTAGTTAATGTTAAAGCAAGAAATAAACTGAAAAGACCAGTTTCTCTTGAAGAAATAAAATCAGTAAATAAACTATCAGGAATAGCACTTATAAAACAAAGTCGATTGTCGGTTATGCCTATATCAAAATCAGAGTGGATAGAGATATTGAAAATTTCTAGTAGCTAATGAGTAAGCATATTTTTTGGATAGCATCTTATCCTAAAAGTGGAAACACTTTAATAAGAGCAATATTATCTTCACTTTTTTTTACAATTGATGGAACATTTAATCTAAAATTACTTGAAAACATAAGACAATTTGAAACCACTTACAATATTTATAAAGTTAAAGATTTCATAGGAAAGGATTTGTATAAATTAAATGATATATCAATTTTCTATAAGTATTTATTAAAAATACAACAAAAAGAAAATTTAGATTTTAAAGAAGATTTCAAATTTTTTAAAACACATTCGGGTAATTTTAAAATTAATGATAATGCTTTTACCATGGAAGAGAACATAAGAGGGGCAATATATGTAATTAGAGACCCAAGAGACATTTGTGTTTCTTGGACTAATCATACTGGTGGATCATATGATCAGAGCGTAGATTTTATGACTAATCAATTACAATCATTATTATGGGTAAAAGGAAAGAATAATCTTTTTGAAGAACATAATATGCCTATATCATTTTTGTCAAGTTGGGATAAACATGTAATATCATGGACATCTAATAATTGGAAATTTCCGTTATTAATAATTAAATTTGAAGATTTAGTTTATAGAAAAAAGGAAACAGTAAAAGTTATAGTAAACTTCTTTATTGATAAATTTGGTTTTAGATTTCACGATCTTGACCAAAAGATCGCTAATATTTTAAAAACTACTGGTTTTAATTATCTGAAGGAAGAAGAGATTAAAGATGGGTTTGCTGAGGCACAAGAAGGCAGAAGGTTTTTTAAAGAGGGAACTAAGAATCAGTGGAAAAACAAATTAAACAAAGACCAAATATTAAAGATAGAAGAAAAATTCAAAATGGTTATGAACAAATTTGGGTATAAATAAGTTGAATTTTTTTACTTTTAGAAATAATCTTAGGTAAAAATGAAAATTAAAGAGAAATGGATTAAAGAAGGTAAGATTGATACTGAAACTTATACATCCCTTTATAATGATTCAATAAAAAATAACGACGATTTTTGGAGTAATCAAGGGGATAGAATCCATTGGTATAAAAAGTTTACTAAAATAAAAAATGTTAAGTATTCAAGTAAGGATGTCAGTATAAAATGGTTTGAGGATGGGCAGCTAAATGTGACATACAACTGTATTGATAGGCATGCCAAAAAACACCCCGATAGAGTTGCAATAATTTGGGAAGGTGACGATCCAAAAGATACTAAAAGAATAACTTATAAAAATTTATTATATAACGTATCTAAAGCAGCTAATGTTCTGAAGAAAATTGGAGTTCAAAAAGGTGATAGAGTTACAATTTACCTTACAATGATACCTGAGCTTGCATATGTAATGTTAGCATGTGCGAGAATAGGAGCTGTTCATTCAATTATTTTTGGTGGTTTTTCTGCGGACTCAATTGCAGGGAGAATTCAGGATTGTGGGTCAGAATATGTTATAACTGCTGATGAAGGGGTAAGAGGAGGAAAAAAAATTCCTTTAAAGTTAACTACTGATAAAGCACTAGAATTATGTCCAGACGTTAAAAAATGTTTAGTAATAAAAAGAACAAACTTAAATATAGAGCTAAAAGAGGGTAGAGACATTTTTTATGATGATCTTGCTAAAAATGTTGAAGATTATTGTGAACCTGAGGTTCAAAATGCGGAAGATCCATTATTCATATTGTATACTTCTGGCTCAACTGGTAAGCCAAAAGGCGTAATGCATACAACCGGTGGATATTTGGTCTATGCATCTATGACTCACGAATATATATTTAATTACAAACCAAATGATATTTACTGGTGTACTGCTGATATTGGTTGGATTACAGGTCACAGTTATATAATTTATGGACCTCTTTGTAATGGCGCAACAACTCTGATGTTCGAAGGTGTTCCAAATTATCCTGATTTCTCAAGATTTTGGCAGATAGTTGATAAACATAAAGTTAATATATTCTATACTGCTCCGACTGCCATAAGAGCGTTAATGCGTGAAGGTGATGAATATGTTCATAAAACTGATAGAAAATCATTAAAACTTTTGGGTAGTGTTGGTGAGCCTATTAATCCAGAAGCATGGAAATGGTACTTTGAGATACCGGGTAGTTCAGAATGTCCTATAGTTGATACTTGGTGGCAAACTGAAACTGGTGGCATTATGATATCTCCACAAACAGGAGCAATGGAATTAAAACCTGGCTCGGCTGCAAAACCATTTTTTGGGATTGAACCCTGTATAGTAAATAAAGAAGGTGAAGAATTAGATGGTGAATGTGAAGGAATGCTATGTTTAAAAAAATCATGGCCAGGGCAGATGAGAACTGTTTATGGAGACCATAAAAGATTTATTAATACTTATTTTTCACAGTTTGATGGTAAATATTTTACTGGAGATGGATGTAGAAGAGATAAAGATGGTTATTACTGGATAACAGGAAGAGTTGATGATGTTATCATAGTATCTGGACACAATCTAGGAACAGCTGAAATTGAAAGTGCTTTTGTATCACATAATGACGTATCTGAAGCAGCTGTTGTGGGTTATCCCCACGAAATTAAAGGGAATGGTTTGTATTGTTATGTATCCCTTAAAACTGGAATTGATGAGTCAGATGATTTAATCGATAATTTAAAAAAAACTATAAGAGAAAAAATTGGGCCTATCGCTTCGCCTGATTATATACATATAACTTCTGGCCTACCCAAAACACGTTCTGGTAAGATTATGCGGAGAATTTTAAGGAAAATTGCTTGTAACGATTTTGAAGATTTAGGTGATATATCGACTTTAGCAGATCCATCTGTTGTAAATAAACTAGTTGAAAATAGAAAAAATAAATAGAGACTATCTTGGCTCCCAATGTTTTAGGCATCTGGGTTCATAAATATTTGCTGCACCTACTTGAGTTCTCTGACCACCTTCAGTTTTCCTGTAAGTTTTGGTTGCTTCAACACCACAAACATTACAAAAACCATAAATTTTTAAAATCTTATCCGACAAACCTAGAAGCAATGAGGATGTTTCCCAAGGTTTTCCTCTTGAATCTTGATCAAGACCAGCACAAACTACATCTATTCCTTTGTTTAGTAAAATTTCAACATTATTAATTGTATCGTTTGTATCCATAAATTGGATTTCATCAAGAAAAACCATATCGACATTTTTTTTATCAAAATTAAATTTGTTTAATGTAGTTGCCCAATCATTCATTGCATAGCATTCATGACTAAGATCATTATGGGTTATAATTTTTTCGTTGGAATATCTATTATCAATACTGGGTTTAATAACTATAATTTTCTTATTTTGATGCTTGGCCCAAAGAATTCGTTTTAACAATTCACTAGTTTTACCAGCAAACATTGCCCCTACAATAGTTTCAAGATTACCTCGCATAACTCAATATATTTTATTTTTATTATTTATTATATAACTTATTTAAATAAATAATAAATATTTATAGCAATGATAAAAGGTGAAAAGGTAAGGTTTGATATTTATAATATTCTATTTTCAATTTATAAATTTAATTTGACTTTGAATAGTGCTTCAATACAAAAAATTATTGATAAACAAAAAAGAAAAGATGTTGCATTATTGCATAACGTAACATTAAATTCGATGAGATATCATTTACACTGTATAAAAATAATAAATAAGTTCATAAATAAAAAAATTAAAATTAAAGAAAAAATATTATTAATAAGCGCTATAACTCAAATTGTATTTTTAGATTTTAAAGACTATGCTGTTATAAATTGTTCTGTAGAAATATCTAAGAAATTAAAACTTTATCCTGGACTTATAAATGCTTCTTTGAAAAAAATATCTATGAACAAAGAAGATTTAAAAAAAATTAGTATAAATTTTAATGACTTCCCAACATGGTTTCAAAAAAAAACTTATTATCTATCTAGTGATGAAAAAAAACGTATAATAAAATATATAATGTTCCTAATTGGACGGATGATACAATAAAATTGGTAAAACAATACACAGATAGGGAAATTATTGTACATAATAAGTATTCAAAAGAACCATTGAATTCACTTTTAAAAAATGCATGGGCCTTTGTAAGTTTACAATCCACAGCTGGGTTTAAAGCAATGTTAAATGGGATTCCTTCATTTTTTACAGAAAAAACTCTCGAAAAAATTTGTAAGATTCAAGATATTGAAAATCCTACGATTAATTTTAATATTTTTTATAATTTAGCTTATGGACAGTGGACACTTGAAGAAATGGCTTCTGGGGAAGCATGGGAAAGTATTTCTAAAAATTCTTAAAATAATTTAAATAAAATTAATTTGAATTGTAATATTAAAACTGATTACTATTCTCTCTTCATTAGATATATTTTCATTAACTGAGTGGTCTAGATAGCTGGGAAACATTACTAAAGCTCCTTCTTTAGGTGAAATTCCATTTACTTGCGCATTAAGTATATTCGGGTTTAAAGCTCTTGGGTATGAGTATACAGGCGCAGGTCTTGGATCATAAAATACAATATCTCCAGAATTTTCTGGAGCTCTTACATAATATGCTCCACTTATTGTGCTGTTCCCATGTTGATGCCTTAAATTTGCAGAACCACCAGTATTGATTATAGCCCACATATTATTAATATTAATTTTTTGTGTTTTTGTGTCCCAGTTCATGTCTGTCATAACTTTTTCAATGGCTGGTGAAATAAAAGCAATAAATGTTTTGGGTTCATTTTGTTGAAGATCAAAATCTTTAGAATGCCAGCCTTTCAAATTACTTTTCTTAATCCCCTTCATATCATTAGATTGTGAATCTTTGATAAATTTATACATTTGCTCATTTACTTTTTTGTAACCATCTAGTTGTATTGTCCAAACGGGACTTGGAAAAAAAAGATTTGGCTTATCCATACTAGATATTTATATTAATTTTTAATTTCAGTAAACAAATCATACTATTATTATAATTAAAAATTTAATTATTTTTTGAAAGAATATATTTTTTTATTATATTTATTGTTTCCATAATTTTAAAATGATGTTGCTTGAAATTTTTTCTACCAGACACAATTTTAGGATTATTTTTTACAATATATTTTATATATTTTGGAATTTTAATTTTTTTACTCAATGTTTAAATAACCTATTTTTTATAAAGTATAATGATATTTTATTACTATTAGCATAAAGAATAATTTTTTTATCATTAATTGAACCACTTGGTTGAGCAACAACATTGCATCCATTTCTATTTAATAAATTAATACTATCTGTAAATGGAAAAAAACCATCAGAGGCACAAACAAAAGACTTAATTTTAAAGTATTTTCTTTTATTGCTTAATGCAAATTTTAACGCATCAATCCTATTTGTTTGTCCGTTACCTAATCCCAATGTTTGTTTATTTTTTGATAACACAACTGCATTTGATTTTAAATGTTTTGCAACTTTTAATGAAAATATTAGGTCTGAGATTGATTTAGTTGATCCTATTTTTTTAGAAACTAACTTCAAGAACTTTTTATTAATAGGAGTAAGGTCTTTAGTTTGATAAAGATCTCCAAAAAGTGTTGATTTGTATTCAAAATTTATTTTTTTTGTATCTGGTTTTTTTAATAAAATTAGATTTTTTTTCTTTTTTAAAATTTCTATTGCATCTTTATCAAAACTATTCGCAACAATCATCTCAAAAAATTTTTTAGTTATAATTTTTGCTAGATTAGAGTTTACTTTTCTATTCAAAAAAATTATTCCACCAAAGGCACTTTTAGGATCGCTGTTATAAGACTTAATAAAAGCATCTTCAATATTCTTTGCTGATGCTACACCACATGGATTTGTATGTTTTACAATTATGGATGTAGGTTCGTTAAATTCTTCTAAGCATTTTAACCCACTATCAAGATCAACTAAATTATTATAACTTATTCTTTTTCCACTAATTTGATAATTAAAAATAGATTTATTATTGTAGCTGATTAAATAAGCATTCTGGTTTGGATTTTCTCCATATCTTAAACCAATTTTATTGCTTTTAATTTTCATTTAACCATTTAGAAATAACATTATCATACTTAGAGATTTGATTAAAAATCTTAAACGCCATTTTCTTTCGAAAAATAATATCAGTAACCCCATTATTTTTTTTCAAATTTTGAATCAATTTTTTATAATCATTAATATCAATTAAAGGAGTGATATATTTATAGTTTTTTCCTGCAGCCCTTAATAAGCTTGGCCCTCCAATATCTATCATTTCAATTATCTGATCATAATTTTTTCCTTTTATATATTTTTTAAAAGGATATAAATTAACAACAACAATATCTATTTCTGGAATTTTTAATGATAGAAAATCTTTTGTATGATTTTGATTTTCTCTTTTATAAAGTATAGAGCTATATATAAGTGGATGTAATGTTTTAACCCTTCCTTCAAACATTTCTTTAAAATTAGTTATTTTTGAAATATCTTGACATTTAAAACCCATACCTCTTATTTTATTTCCTGTTGAACCACTAGATATTAAATTATATCCATGTTCGCTTAAATTTGTACAAAGATATTTTAAATTTGTTTTATCAAATACAGATATTAAAGCAGATTTCTTTTTCAAATTTTTTCTAATGACCATATTTTTGTAATTTTTTTATTTGACAATATACCCTTAATTACAATTTGTTTAGTAGGTTTTGTAACATTATTATCAACCAATATACTATTCTCAATTATTAATTCGGTATCACTTTTAAATAACCAAATATGATTTAATTTTGTTTTAATAATTATATTTTTCTTATTATTTGTAAGATTAAGGACAATTCCATCTGCCAAATGAAATCTTATATGATAAATCAATCTATTATTGATTTCTTTGTTTGAAATAAAACAATCTTCTCCTTCAATCTTATCTATATCTTTATTTACAATTAATTTTCTTTTAATAATTTTATTAAATTTTTTCGAGTATCCATTATGCGATCCTTCAAATATTTCTTGTTTACCATTATCTTCTCTTCTAAAGACTACTGATTGAGGAAATTTTATATGAGGAGTACCTTCTTTTATTTCACTAATATTTGTATTTTGTAGAACAATAGTAGAGTGTGCAGCACTGTATCTTAAGTATTCAGGATTTTTTCCAAAACTCTCTGTACTTCCACAATTGGATAGAATTTTTTCTCCAAAACCACTTACTTCAATTGATAGAGTTCCTGCACTTAAGTTTGAACTTATTATATCTTTGTTAGGCTGAACTACATCAAAAAATACTTTCTTATTTTTATCTGAATAGAAAGCTAATCCATTTTCTATATTTACAAATTGTCTTTTTTTCAAATAATTTTCTTTATTTAAAGTTTTATA
>CACAVG010000006.1 GCA_902535885.1 uncultured Alphaproteobacteria bacterium
AAAGATTACTGTGATGAAATAAAAGGAATAGCAAAAAATTTTAATCTTGAAATAACTGATATTGCATCTCATCTAACCGGTCAATTGGTTGCAGTTCATCCTGCTTATGACACACTCTTTGATGGTTTTGCTGCTGATGAGGTAAAGGGTAATCCAAAAGCTAGACAAGAATGGGCAGTAAAAAGGATGATGAATGTCGCTCAAGCATCAAAAAACTTAAATTTACAAACTGCTGCTACATTTTCTGGTGCTTTATGTTGGCCTTTTCTTTATCCATTTCCTCAAAGACCTGAAGGTTTAGAAGATGAAGCTTTTGGTGAATTAGCAAAAAGATGGCATCCAATTTTAGATAAATTTGATGAGTGTGGAGTAGATCTTTGTTACGAAATTCACCCTAGTGAGGATTTACACGATGGTTCAACTTTCGAAATGTTTTTAGACAGAGTAAATAATCATAAACGTTGTAATATGTTGTATGACCCAAGTCATTATGTTCTCCAATGTTTAAACTATCTTGATCACATTGATATTTACCATGAAAGAATCAAAATGTTTCATGTTAAAGATGCTGAATTTAATCCGTCTGGTAGGCAAGGAGTTTACGGAGGTTATCAATCATGGATAAACAGAGCAGGTAGATTTAGATCACTTGGTGATGGCCAGGTTGATTTTAAATCAATTTTTTCAAAACTATCTGGTTATAATTTTGATGGATGGGCAGTTTTAGAGTGGGAATGCTGTATTAAAAGCCCTGAACAAGGTGCAGCTGAAGGAGCTCCATTTATTCAAAATCACATTATTGAATGAATCTATCAAAATAATTTATAGTAAATCATGGATGAAGATAATTTAAATCTAGAGATTAGAAAATTTCTTAAACAAGTTGGTATTAGCTCTCAACGTGAAATAGAAAATTACATACGAAAAAAATTTTCCAAAGGAAGTATCAAAACAGGTGAATCCATAAAAGTGTCTATGAATTTATCATCTGAAGATGGAGAGCTTAATCATTCAATTAAAGAAGATATAAAAATAAAATAATGTTTTAAGATTTTTGAAAAGTTTAGTTAATACGATTTTGTATTTTATCAATATTTTCAAGTTTAGATAACGGTCCGATACTTGATACAGTTATTGGCCCCTTTACAATTTCATTAGCAATCTTTTGAACTGTCTCTTTAGAAACCTTATCTATATTTTTAATAGTTTCAGAGGGGTCAATTATTCTATTAAATACCAGAAGTTGTCTAGCAGCACTCTCACATCTTCTAAATGCACTTTCTCTCCCCATCATTAAGCTTGCTTTCAATTGAGCTTTACCTCTATTTATTTCTTTATCTGTAATTGAATTAGGACTTTCATTTAATTGATCACATAAAACAGGTATGAGCTCTTGGATTTGATTTTCACCTGTTCCACAATAAATACCAAAAACACCCGTGTCAGTATAAGATGAACTAAAAGAGGAAATTCCATATACAAGACCACGTTTCTCTCTTATCTCTTGAAACAATCTTGATGACATACCTCCGCCTAATAAAGAAGAATAAACCAATAAAGAATAGTAATCATCATGGTGATAATCTATACCTTCAAAACCAAGTAGTAAGTGAATCTGTTCTAATTTTTTATCTTCTCTGTATTCTCCAGATTTATAATCAGCTTTTTGTCTTTCAGTAGATAATCCAGTTGGTAGGTTAGTGCATGATTTTTTAATTGATTCTACAAATTGATCATGATCAATTTTTCCGGCTGCACTTATAATCATTTTTTTTGGATTATAATGATTCATCATGAAGTCTTTAACTTCGTCTCTTGAAATATTTTTAATAATATCAGTTTTACCCAATATGGAACGTCCCATTGGCTGATCCGGGTATGCTTTTTCTTGCCAATAATCAAAAATCATATCATCAGGTGTATCAAGGTACATGCCAATTTCTTGAATTATGACTCCTCTTTCTCGATTAAGTTCATCTTCAGCAAATGTAGAATTTTGCAAAATATCTGTCAGAATATCTATTCCATAATGTAGATCATCAGCTAAGAGTTTTACATAATAAGCTGTTATTTCCTTTGAAGTATAGGCATTTATATCTCCGCCAACATTTTCAATTGTTTCGGCAATTTGAAGAGCATTTTTAGTTGATGTGCCTTTAAAAGCCATATGCTCTAAAAGGTGAGCAACACCATTTATATCTTTTGTTTCATCTCTACCACCAACAAAATTCCATATACCCATTGATACTGTTTCCAACCCTGGCATATTTTGAGTTACTATTCTTAATCCGTTTTCTAGTGTTGTAATTTTATGCATTGCTTATTTTTTCCAAGATGAAGTTTTTTACTTCCATAGTACTATTCGGTAATATAGTCATCTTTTCCTCTTTATCAAAGAGATTGCTCAATTCTTTTGGTATATCAATTTCTTTATTGATTGCTTTATTCACAGCTTTGTCAAATTTTGCAGGATGTGCACAAACCAAAGATACCCAGGCTTCATCATCTTTTTTATCTAGTAATACTTTTAGTCCTGTTGCAGTATGTGGATCAGCAATATAATTATATTTTTCATATACATATTTAATTGTTTCCAGAGTCTGATTATCATCAATTGAAGAAGCCTCATATATTTGCTGAAACTTAGCTAAGACAGAGTCATCAAATTGATAAAAACCTTTTGATGAAAAGTTTTCAAATACTTCATTTACTTTTTTGCTATCTCTATTGAGGCTTTCAAAAATTTGCCTCTCAAAATTACTTGAAACTTGTATATCCATACTAGGGCTATATGTTTGAGAAACAGATTTTTTTTTCATTTCTCCAGTGTCTACTATGGACTTCAAGATATCATTAGAATTAGTTGCAATATGTAAATAACCAATAGGTAATCCCATTTGTTTAGCAACAAAGGCGGAAAATATATTGCCAAAATTTCCCGAAGGAACAATAAAATTTATTTGATGCTTATCAGTTTGTAAATAAGACCAAAAATAATAAACTACTTGAGCAATTAATCGTGCCCAATTTATAGAGTTTACTGCAGTTAAAGAGGTAGACTCTTGTATTTCATCATCTACAAATAGTTCTTTGACAATTTTTTGACAATCATCAAAATTACCATCTACAGCAATATTAAAAATATTCTTATCAATTACTGTAGTCATTTGTTTTTGTTGAATAAGTGATACTTTATTATGAGGATGTAGAATAAATACATTTATATCTTTTTTTGATTTAAAAGAATGAATTGCAGCTGACCCAGTATCACCAGAAGTTGCGCCTAAAACAGTAATTTTTTTTGGAGACATCTCTAAACTTGTAGAAAATAGGTTACCAAGAAATTGTAAAGCGTAATCTTTAAAAGCAAAAGTAGGCCCATAAATTAATTCTAATAAAAATTTATTATTTTCTAATTCTACTAATGGAGCTATTTTTTCATGATTAAAATTTGCATAAGTTTCATTTAAAATTTTTTGTAATTCTAATTTTTCTATATTTTCATTTACATAAGGAAAAATAATTTCGCATGCCACTTGTTCGTATGATTTATTTTTTAAACTTGGTAAGTCTATTTTGGGCCAGCTTTGGGGTAAATATAGACCGCCATCTCTTGATAATCCTTGATAAAGAATGTCGTTGAATGATCTACTTAGAGAATCATCTCTTGTGCTTAAATATTTCATTAAAGATAGCGATTAGTAATATATTCTTTGAAATATTTAGCATTTAAAGGCGACTTTGTAACCTGTTCTAAAACCTCATTAGTTGAAAAAAAACTAGCTTTTTCATGGATATTTTTTTTAAGCCAATTTACTAAATTTGAAAATTCACCATTTTCTATTTCCTTATCTAATTCTTTTTGATCAGTTCTCAATTGAGACGCAAATTGAGCAGCAGTGAGTGCTCCTAATGAATATGTTGGAAAGTATCCAAATAATCCAGCAAACCAATGAATATCTTGTAAACATCCATCAGTATCTTTATTTATCGATAAATTAAATAATCTATTAAATTCATCATTCCAAGCATCGGGAATGTCTGCAATATTTATTTCATTGTTAAAAATTTTCCTTTCTAAATTAAATCTTAAAATAATATGCAGAGGATAGGTAACTTCATCCGACTCAACTCTTATAAAAGATTTGTTTACTCGAGTACCTAATTTGTAAAGATTGTCAGGATCTGTAGCTTTGTCTTTAAAATTAAATTGTTTATTTAAAGTATTAGATAAAAATTTTTTAAAAGCTAAAGACCTTGTGATTTGCATTTCAATTAATAGTGATTGACTTTCATGCATAGCCATTCCTCTAGATTTACCTGCTGGCTGATGCATCCAATCTTTTGGTAGGTTTAGCTCATATAATGCGTGTCCAGTTTCATGCATAACACCATCTAAAGATGAAAATGGATTGTCATTATTATATCTAGTTGTAATCCTAACATCATTTGTAGACCCTCCACAAAAAGGGTGGACACTTTTATCAAGTCTCCCTCTTGTAAAATCAAAACCTATTTGTTTCATTATATATTCAGAAATATTTTTCTGCTTTTCTTCATCTATACTTGTTTCAAATTGCAGTATTTCTTCATTTCTTTGCTTATCTATAATTTTGTCAATAAGTGGTGATAGAAATTTTTGTAAATCATCAAATACCTCAGATATTTTATTTTCTTCTGAAGAAGGTTCAAATTTATTTATTAGAGCTTCATACGGAGAAACTTTAAAAGTTTCTCCTAAAATATTAGCTTCTTCTTTCGTTAAATTTATAAGTTCTTCTAAATCTTTTTTTACTAAATTAAATTCGGACTTTTCCCTTGCCTCTTGCCAAACACCCTCACAATTAGCTGAAGATTTTGAAATTTTTTCTACAAGCTCCGTTGGTATAGCAGAGGCTAATTTATATTCTCTATCCATTTCATTTAAGTTTTTCAAATCACCATTATTTAGGTTAAGATTCTTTGAGTTTTCAATTAAATCACCAACTTCAGAAGATGAAATTTTACTATGACTAAGTTTTGATAAATAGGCTAATTGATCTGATCTTTGATCTCTTGAGCTGCTAGGCATCATTGTAGCCATATCCCAGTGTAAAATACCTGCAATATCTGATGTCAATGAAGCTTCATTAAAGATCTCTTTAAGTTTTAAATATGTTTTCATTTTTTCTTCCTAAATAAATAAATTATAAAAATAATCAAAAAAGAAAAACTCATCAAAAACCATGTAATTGCATACTGCAAATGATTATTTGAAAAATTATGATTTTGAGATGATGGTATTAAGAAATTCTCTGCGTAATTACTCATATTTTTAATGAAAAACTTCTGATTTATCTTAACATTTAAGAAAGTTTGAATTTGTTCCAAATCGTAATAATACCATTCATTTGAAGAGATAGAATTTTCGGGAGTAAACATCTTTTTTTGAGTTGGATATCGGATATATCCCAGAATTTCAGCATTTATTATTTCATTATTGTCTTTAAAATAATCATATCTGCTTTGATCAAACCAACCTTCATCAATTAAATAATTATTACCATGATTATCTGACAATAAACTAGCTATTCTAACACCAGAAATCCCATTCAATGTTTTAGCCGGGAAAAAAATTTTTTTGCCTCTGTTAACAGTTCCTAAAGTGATAACTTTAGTAAACTCATCAATGTTTGGATACTTCATTTTTCCCATTGAAAGTGAAAGTGGTTTTTGATCCTTTAGTTCATTAAATTCATCTATAATTTTTTCTTTCCATTCCAGTCTTTGCAATTGCCAAATTCCTAAAAATATTGTCAGCGCAATACAAAATAAACTAAATAAAAAAAATTTTATGGGAAACTTTTTAATTTATGCACCCCAAACATAAACGCAGACAAACAAGAACAGCCAAACAACGTCAACAAAGTGCCAGTACCATGCTGCAGCCTCTAATCCAAAATGTCTATCTGGAGTAAAATGATTTTTATAAACACGATACAAACAAACAGCTAGAAATGCTGTTCCAACCATTACATGAAATCCATGAAAACCAGTAGCCATATAAAATACTGACGGATATATTCCATCAGTAAAACTAAAATAATGATGAGCTGCTTCGTAATATTCTACACCCTGCATAAATGAGAAGAAAATTCCGAGACCAACAGTACACCATAATGCCTGAATGGCTTGATCTCTATGACCTTCTCTAACAGCATGGTGAGCCCATGTACAAGTAGTACCTGACATTAGTAATATTAATGTATTTAAAAAAGGAACATCAAGTGGATCAAAGGTTTTAATACCTTCTGGTGGCCAAATTCCAACAGCACCATTACTATCAAAAGTTTCAGAGAATTCTTCTATAGGTAATTTAGGTGTTAAACTTGCATCAAAGAAAGCCCAGAAAAAAGCAACAAAGAACATTACTTCTGATGCAATAAAAAGCGCCATTCCGTATCTTAGTCCCAGTTCCACAACAGGTGTATGAACCTTTTGAAAAGTTGACTCTTTAATTACGTCTCTCCACCATAAAAACATGATAGTTAACAAACCAATTGTACCAAGAATAAGAAGCCAAGAAGTTCCATAATGCATATAAAATACAAGACCAGCAGCCATTGCAAGACCAGCTATTGATGATAAGAATGGAAGTGGGCTTGGATCAACCAAGTGATATGGATGTTTCTGCCCTGTTGTTGATTTATTAGCCATTCGTTATTCTATATATTTAAAAAAGGTATATGACAATGTTATCTCTTCAACATCATTCATTGTTGGATCTTCGTTAATTGAAGGGTCAATATAAAACACAACTGGCATTTCAATTGTTTCTCCAGGTTTTAAAGCCTGCTTTTCGAAACAGAAACACTGTGTTTTAATAAAATATGGACCAACCTTTTCTGGTAGAACATTAAATGTCGCAGTTCCGATTGTTTCTTCGTCAGATTGATTGGTAGCTTTATAATTAACAAGTTTATTTTCACCAACTTTAAATTTAATATTTTCTGGTGCAGTAAAAGTCCAATTTATACTATCATTTACATCAGCATTAAATTTAAGATCAATATCTCTTTCTAAAATTGATGATGAGAGGAACTCAGATGTACTTGTCTTACCGCCATACCCAGTAACTCGACAGAATAAGTCATATAAGGGTACAGAGAAAGCAACTAAAGTTATCATTGTTAAAACAATTAATGATAATCCTAAAGCTGTTCTAGTATTTGTCATTATACTCCAAAAATATTAGCCTTGAATAGAGTCCATAAATAAAAGAATACAACGATGCAAAGTAAGATGATTAAAGTGATAATATTTTTTCTTCTTCTGTTTTTCATCCTAATACCACATGGTCAATCAACAATGCTGAAAATAAACTGAATAAGTAAAGGATTGAAATAGCAAAAAATTTTAATCCTTCAGAATTTGGTATGGATTTTTTTTCTTTAGATTTTTTTAACTTTAAAGAGCTATTAAATAATAATAAGTTTAATATAGAAACTATAGCTAAGTATATTGTTCCAACACTGCTATCTAAGTATGGAAGATAACTCGATAAAATTAATATTACAGTATAATAAACAATCTGTTTTTTTGTATCTTCAATACTACTTACATTTGGTAACATAGGCACATTGGCATTTTTATAATCATTATATCTATATACGGATAGAGCCCAAAAATGAGGTGGGGTCCAAAAAAATATGATTATAAATAAACTAATTGGTAAGAAATTTAATTCAGGAACAACTGCTGTCCATCCAATAATTGGAGGAATTGCTCCGGCTGCTCCTCCAATAACTATATTAAATGAAGTTGTTCGTTTAAGCCAAAATGTATAGATAAATACATAAAAAAGAATTGTAAAAAGAAGTAAGCTTGTTGCTAATGAGTTTGAGAACCATTGCATCAAAATTAAAGAAATTGTCCCTGTTAATATTCCTACAACTAAAGCTTCATTTTTAGAAACAATTCCTAGAGGAATTGGTCTTAGTTTTGTTCTTTCCATAGTTTTATCTATATCTTCATCGAACCACATATTTATTGCTGCTGAAGAACCAGCTCCCAACGCGATAGCAACTATTACGAGAAAACTATTTAGAAATGTTATCTGCCCAGGTGCCAAAAACATTCCAACAAATGCAGTAAAAATAACCAAGGACATAACTCTTGGTTTCATTAGTTCATAATAACCTTTAAATTTTCTTAAAAGAAAATTATTGCTATAACCAGCTTCTAAGGATTTAGCATCCACGTAAATTATCCTTTGAATTTAGGTAAAGTCTCAAACTGATGGAATGGTGGAGGTGAAGAAAGTGTCCATTCAAGAGTATCAGCTCCCTCTCCCCACGGGTTTGCGACTTCTTTCTTTCCAAAAAATAAAGCATACACAATTGCAAAAAGAAATATCAAGGTAGCGGCAAAAGAGATGTAAGAACCGTAAGTTGATACAAGATTCCATCCTGCATAAGCATCTGGATAATCTGGAATTCTTCGAGGCATACCAGCAAGTCCTAAGAAATGTTGAGGGAAAAATGTTACATTTACCCCAATAAAAAATAGCCAAAAATGTAGTTTGCCTAAGAATTCATTATACTTTCTTCCAGACATTTTACCAAACCAATAGTAAATACCTGCAAAGATTCCAAACATGGCTCCCATGCTCAGAACATAATGGAAGTGTGCAACAACATAATACGTATCATGCATTACAGTGTCTATTCCAGCATTGGCCAGAATGACTCCTGTTACTCCTCCGAGTGTAAATAAGAAAACAAATCCAATTGCAAATAACATTGGAGTTTCAAATGTAAGTGATCCACCCCACATAGTTGCTATCCAACTAAAGATTTTTATACCGGTTGGAACAGCAATAATAATTGTAGCTAGCATAAAATATGCTCTTAAATCTGCGCTCATACCAACTGTGAACATATGGTGAGCCCAAACAATAAAGCCTATAAATCCTATAGATATCATAGCATACACCATTCCTAGATATCCAAATACTGGTTTTCTTGAGAAAGTAGAGATGACCTGACTTACAATTCCAAAAGCTGGTAATATCATGATGTAAACTTCTGGATGACCAAAGAACCAAAATAAGTGTTGGAAAAGAACTGGATCTCCGCCACCGGCAGGATTAAAAAATGTTGTACCAAAGTTTCTATCAGTTAGAAGCATTGTAATTGCTCCAGCTAAAACAGGAACAGCTAATAAAAGCAAGAATGCTGTAATCAACATAGCCCATACAAAAAGAGGCATCTTATGAAGAGTCATTCCAGGAGTTCTCATATTGAGTATTGTTGTTATAAAATTAACTGCACCTAAGATTGAGGAAGCACCTGCTAAATGAAGAGCAAAAATTGCCATATCAACAGAGGGCCCTGCGTGTCCGAGTTTATTTGAGAGTGGAGGATAAATTGTCCACCCCGTACCAGCACCGGTTCCTATTGTTGCTGAAACAACTAATAAAACTAAAGCAGGAACAAGTATCCAAAAACTAAAGTTATTCATTCTTGGAAAAGCCATATCAGGTGCTCCAATCATCAATGGGACAAACCAGTTTCCAAAGCCACCTATTAATGCTGGCATTACAACAAAAAATACCATTAACAAACCATGAGCAGTGATAATTACATTCCAAACTTGACCATCAGCAACAACATCTAAGCCTGGTGCAGCTAATTCAGCTCTCATTAATAATGAAAAGAAACCTCCAACTAAACCAGCTAGTATGGCGAATATTATATAGAGAGTTCCAATATCTTTATGATTGGTAGAAAAAAACCATCTTTTTAAAAAACCTGGTTTATGATCATGATGGTCGTGACTTGCTGAATCTGCGTAACTCATTTTTCTCCTATTCTATTGTATTCTCTTTAGTGGTTATTTCGTTTGCTAATGCTAACTTACTTTTTTGTTCAATTACCCAATTATTAAAATCTTTTTCATTAAGTGCTTCTATAACGATGGGCATGTACCCATGACCTGTTCCACATAATTCGGAGCATTGACCTCTATATATTCCTGGCTCATCTATATTGAACCATGTTTCATTAAGTCTTCCAGGAACCGCGTCTTTTTTTACACCTAATGAAGGCATAGCAAAACTATGAAGCACATCACCAGCAGTAACTAATACGTGAATATTTTTATTTGCTGGTAAAACTAGGTGGTTATCTACTGTTAATAATCTTATGTCACCTGGTTCTAATTCTTCATCAGGTGTCATGTAACTCTCAAAAGAAATGTCATCATGTTCTGGGTATTGATACTCCCAGTACCACTGATGGCCTATGACTTTAATTGTCATATCTGTTTCAGGTATTACATCTTGCTGATATACTAACTTAAATGATGGAATAGCCATAAAAATTAATATTATTACTGGAATCCCAGTCCAGAGTATTTCTATAAATGTGTTATGAGTAGTTTTAGAAGCAACTGGATTTACTTTTCTTCTAAATCTAAATACAACGTAAAAGATTAGAAACAGAACAAATATCGTGATTGCAGTCATCATAATTAATACAAAATTATGAAGATCATAAACATTTCTCATAACGTCACTTGCAGGTGTTTGAAAACCTAACTGCCAATCAGAAATACCATTTGCTGAAGAAGCAAAAGTCATAAATGTAGCTGTAATAAAGGATAAAATGCGCATCTTAATTAGTTATTTTATACACTAATAAATAAATTATTCAGTAAATTAACCAGTGATTTAGAGGCAAAATTCTAGGACAGGTTGTCGCTCATTATGATTTATTCAATAACCGATTGAATAGAAAAAATTGCAGCAGTAGTTGCAGTGTCTGATCGTAGAATTCTTTTTCCCAAAGAGACGGATATACATGAAGACAAAGAAGAGATGATTGTTCGTTCCTTTTCAGAAAAACCACCTTCAGGCCCAATAATGACAGACCATTTTTTGTATTTTTTTGTTTCATTAGTTAATGCATTGTAAATAGTTGGTAAATTTTCATTTCCTTCATCACAAAATACTAACCCTCTATCAGACGGAAAATTGTCAACTAAATCATCTAGTTTAATTGTTTTTTCTAAAGTCGGAATTGACAATCTCTCAGATTGTTCTGATGCTTCAATGATATTTAATTCAAAATTTTTAAAATTTATTTTTGATTGATTTGTATATTCTGTCAAAATTGGAATAAATCTAGAAATACCAAGCTCGGTAGCTTTTTGAATGGTGATATTCATTCTATAAGATTTGATTGGAGCAAATATAAGCCATAAATCAGATTCTTGAGGAATATCTCTCAATTTGTTTTGTATTTGTAAAACAATGTTATCTCTATTGATAGAAATTACTTTAGATAGCCATTCACCTGTCAAACCATCGAATAAATTTATGTTATCTTCTTTTTTTATTCTAAGAACATTTTTCAGAAAGTGGTGCTGCTTATTTTTTATATAAATTAAAATATTGGCTGATAATTTTTTTGATACAAATAATCGTGTTTTAGACATTTTCATTACAATAGTTTAGAATTATAACATTATATTCATATATGTGGGATAACTTAGTTGTAAAAAAAATATTTGATTACTGTGAGTTAATCAGACTTAACAAACCTATTGGCTTCCTTCTATTAATGTGGCCTTGCTGGTTTGGTTTAGCGTTACTAAAAATAGAAACTTCTAAACTATTATTTTGGTATATGCTTTTTTTAATTGGTTCTTTTTTAATGAGAAGTGCGGGCTGTATAATTAATGACATTATTGATATTGATTTTGATCAAAAAGTTAAACGTACTAAATTTAGACCTTTAGCATCAAAAAAGATTTCTATTACTGAAGCGATATTATTATTAATAATATTATTGGTAATTAGTTTTTTCATTCTTCTCGAGTTTAATTTTAAATCAATTGTATTAGGTTTGATAAGTGTACCATTTGTTATTTTATATCCTTTTATGAAAAGAATAACTTTCTTCCCACAATTATTCCTTGGAATTATTTTTAGTTGGGGTGTGTTAATAGTTTCAATGCAATTTAATTCACGAATTACATTTGATTTTCTTTTATTGTATTTTGTATGTATTTTTTGGACGTTAGCATATGATACGATTTATGCCTACCAAGATAAGGCAGATGATGTTTTAAATAAGATCAAATCTACTGCAGTTTATTTTGATAAAAATGGCAAAAGATTTGTTCAAACATGCTATCTTTTTATCTTAATTATACTGTCTTATTTTGCATGGAATTCCTCAAATTTTTTACTTAGTTCAATTATTATAGCCACTATCGCAATTTGTACGTATATAGCAATTCAGAAATGGGATATAACATCACCATTAAGTTCAAATTATTATTTCAGACAAAATAATATTTTTGCAATTATGTTATTTTTACTTTTACATACTTTTTAATGTCTTCAGATAAAAAACAGTCAGTTACTTCAAGAATAGTTTTTCATTATTTAATGAGTCATAAACTCAAAATAATATTAGCTTTATTTATGATGGTTATCTCAGCAGCAGCAACAGGTTTACATGCTTGGTTAGTAAGACCTGCGCTTGATGAAGTCTTAATCAAAGGGAATAAAGAAATGTTATTTTTAATTCCAATTGCAATTATTGTAGTGACCCTCTGTAAAGGATTGGCGACATACACTCACTCTTATCAAATGAGTAAAGTTGCACATTCTATTATTGCAAAACTTCAAACTCAGATGTTTGAAAAACTTATGTATTTGAATATGAAATTTTATAATGACTCTAAGTCAGGTAATTTAATTTCAAGACTCATCAATGATACTTACTACTTAAGACTTGCAATAGTTAAATCTGTAACAGGAATTATAAAAGATGTTTTAGTTATTATTTTTTTACTAGGCAATATGTTTTACCAAAGTTGGACTTTAACTCTTTTTGCTTTTTTTGCATTCCCTTTAGCAATCTGGCCTATAAGAAAAATTGGAAAGAGTATAAGAAAAATTACTTACACTATCCAAAACGAAATTGCAGTTTTTTCTAATGTATTAGCTGAAAGCATTAAAGGTATTAGACAAGTGAAAGCATACTCCAGAGAAAACTATGAAAAACAAAGAGCTTTTGAAACAATTAGTTTCATTCAAAAATATTTTACAAAATCTGCTTTTATTAGCAATCGCTTAAGCCCTTTGATGGAATTCATTGGAAGTTTAGCTGTAGCTCTCTCAATTTATGCTGGGGGTATTTTTGTCTTAAACGAAAGCATGACAACAGGTCAATTTATGAGTTTTTTAGTAAGTCTTCTTCTAGCTTATCAACCAGTAAAGGCACTTGGAAATCTAAATATTAGTGTCCAGGAAGGCCTAGCTGGAGCAGAGAGAATATTTAATCTTTTAGATACAAGTGAAAAAAATATGGAAAATATTTCTCCAAAAACAACCATAGATCTAGATGGAGATATTGTTTTTAAAGACGTTTCATTTGCATATAACAATAATACAGTACTTGATAAAATAAGTTTAAGAATACCAAAAGGAAAAAAAGTTGCGTTAGTTGGTTTATCTGGATCTGGTAAATCAACAATAGCAAATATAATTTTGAGATTATATGATAATTATTCAGGCTCTATATTAATTAATTCTAAAGATATAAAAGAACTAGATCTGACGGATGTAAGAAAAAGTGTTTCAATAGTAACTCAAGAAACTGTTTTATTTAATGAGAGTATATTTAATAATATTAAATATGGGAACCTTGAAGCAACTGATGAAGACATTAGATTAGTAGCTAAAAATGCTGGGGTGAATAGTTTTTCAGAAGAATTGGATCAAAAACTACACACTGTTATTGGAGAAAATGGCATAAAATTATCAGGTGGACAACGACAAAGAATTGCAATTGCCCGAGCTCTAATAAAAGATGCTCCACTTTTAATTATGGATGAAGCTACATCTTCTTTAGATAACATAACTGAAAATAAAATTCATGAAACAATAAATAATCTTATGAATAATAAAACCAAATTAATAATTGCACATAGATTAAGCACAATAGAAGACGCAGACATTATCTACGTTTTAGATAAAGGCAAAATTGAAAGTCAAGGATCACATGAAGAGCTAATTTTAAAATCTACTATTTACAAAAAATTACAACTAAGAGAACAGTTAGAAAATGAGTTTTAAAAAAAAAATTTTTAAATTTTCTTTCTCACAAAAAATTTTAGCTTTTATTGGTTACCTTTATATATTATTCGTAGGTTATACTTCTAAAATACAGATTAACAATTCTGAATTACCAGAGAAATTATGGAGAGAAAATAAACCATTTATTCTAGTCTTTTGGCATGGTCAATTAATGATGATAGGACATGTATGGAAAAGCAAAGCTGTTTTAAATATGTTAGCATCTAGTCATAGTGATGGTCGCTTTGGCGCATATATTGCGGGTCACTTTAATTTAAAAAATGTTTCTATAATGTCAAAAAATAAATCACCTTCATTAAGGAAAGTATTTAAAATTTTAAAAGATGGAAATTATATTGGTATTACTCCTGATGGCCCAAGAGGTCCAAATAGAAAAGTTTCGGAAGGAGTCATAAAGATTGCAGTTCAGTCTCAAGTTCCAATTATACCACTTGGTTTTGCTTCAAATAAAAATCTCAAACTTAAATCTTGGGATTCATTTTTAATCACATACCCATTTTCAAAATGTAGATTTGTCTGGGGTGAACCAATTATTATTCCTTCATCTACAAAAGATCATGATTTAGATAAATATAAGAATTTCTTGGAAGAAAAAATTAATGATTGTATGAATTTGGCGGAACAAAATCTAAATGCTTAAAATATATCAAATAATTAGTACTCTTTTCCTACCTCTAATTATCGTTAATATATTTATTAGAATTTATAGAAAAAAAGAAGATGAAGTTAGGTTTATTGAAAGATTTGGAAAACCCACTTTAAAGAAAAATAATGAAAAAAAAATTTTGTGGATACATGCAGCTAGTATTGGGGAATTTAAATCCTCAGATTTAATTATAGACCGATATCACAAAGTATTTCATATTTTAGTAACAACAACAACAAAGTCTTCAGCGGATTATATTAAGAAGTTTTATAAAAATAAAGTTGTCCATCAATATATTCCGTTTGATGTTTCAATATGGTGTTCAAGATTTTTAAATTTTTGGAAGCCAAATTTAATCCTATGGATAGAATCAGATATTTGGCCAAATATGCTTAATAAGATTAGAGAGAAAGAAATTAATTGTTTATATTTGAATGCAAGAATTTCTCCAAACTCTTTTAAAAAATGGAAAAATGTAAAAAATTTTTATAAAAATTCATTAAAGAATTTTAACAAAATTTTCGCACAAAGCACAGATGACAAAAAAAGAATTCAAGAATTAACAAACTTGCAGATAGACTATATTGGAAATTTAAAATTAGCTAAAAGCAAACTTAATTCAGTTACAAATAAAGAAAAATCAAATATAATCATGATAGCAAGTACTCATTCTAATGAGGAAATAGAAATAATTAAAAGTATTAAAAAAACAATTCGTGAATTTAATTTAAAAATTTATATTGCACCAAGACATCCAGAAAGGATTAATGCAATCAAGCAAGAATTAAATAAAGAAGGATTTAGTATTTCATTAGAATCTAATAAAAATGTTGAAGAAAATAATGTCGTAATAATTGATAGTTTTGGAAAATTAGATCAGTATTTTGAGATTAGTGATTTAGTTATATTAGGTGGTTCTTTTTTAGAAAATATAGGGGGACATAACCCAATTGAACCTGCGTGTTATGGATGTGTTGTTATTAGTGGAAAATATGTCGATAATTGGACTAATATTTATGAAGATATGGTAAAGGCAAATTCATGTATAATTGTAAATACGTTTGAAGAAATTGATATAAAAATGAAAAAATTACTAAACAATAATTTTGAAATTAAAAAAATCCAAAAAAATGCATTGGATTTTTCTAATGGTCCTTTTTTTGAAAAAGAAAAACTTTTCGAAGACATTGAAGTATACATAAATTAAAATGCTTAAAGCTCCTAAATTTTGGTATAAAAAAAATGATACATATTTATCTAATTCTTTATATCCACTCTCATTATTATTTAGATTTGGAACAAAAATAAGAAATTTTGTAAGTAGAAAAACATCTTCTGGAATTCCTGTGATTTGTATTGGTAATATTGTGGTTGGGGGTGCTGGTAAAACACCTGTTGCATTAAAAATTGGAAATTTATTAAAACTTAATGGATATAATCCTCACTTTGTTTCAAGGGGTTATGGTGGAGTTGAAACATCTAATGTTCTCGTTAAAGAGTGGCATTCAGCAAAAAGTGTAGGGGATGAATCTTTATTATTAGCTGAAGTTGCGCCAACCTGGATTGGACAAGATAGAAATAGATCCTTTTTCTTAGCTAAGGAAAAAGGTGCTGACTGTATAATTATGGATGACGGCTTTCAAAATCCAACTCTTCAGAAAGATTTTTCAATTATAGTAATTAATGGTGAACAAGGATTTGGAAATAAACGAGTGATCCCATCTGGGCCTCTTAGAGAGAGTATATCAAAGGGTATTTCTAGAGCGAATTTAGTAATTGTAATTGGTGAAATTGATAAAGATGTTAAAGATAAAATTCCTAGTACCGTTCCAATTATCCATGCTAAGTTTCAAATTAGTACAGATAATAAAATTTATAAAAATCAAAAAGTGACAGCTTTTGCAGGTATTGCTTACCCTGAAAAATTTTATAATTCACTGGCTGAACAAGGTGCTATTTTAGAAAAAAAGATTAGCTACCCGGATCATCATATATTTGATGAAAATGACATGTTAAATCTTGCAGAAAATGCTAATCTTACAAAATCTGTATTGGTTACTACGAAAAAAGATTTTGTGAGAATACCAAAATCATATCGCTCTTTAGTCAGCACACTTAATGGTGAAATCAAATTTGAGGATGAAAATTTACTCAAAGAAATCTTAAGCAATGTTCTAGAAAATAAAATTAATGATTTAGCAATATGAAACAGGTAGTTTACTTTTTACAGTATATTGGATTTATTTTTATCTATTTTTTATATAAAATTTTACCATTCAATATATCTTTGAAAGTTTCATCATTTTTATTTATAACTTTTGGTAGATTTTCAACAGCCAATAAAACAGCTATAAATAATTGTAAGCACGTTTTCCCAAATCTTAAAGAAAAAGAAATACATAATATCATTAAAAAAAGCTGGAATAATCTTGGAATTACTATGTGTGAACTTCTAAGAATAAATGAGGTTTTTATTAAAAATAAAATTAAATATATCAATTTAGAAAATATAGAAGATTTTATCAAAAATAAAAAACAAGCAATTTTTATTAGTATTCATCAATCTAATTGGGAAGTATTAGTTCCTGGTTTAGATAGAATTGGAATTAATATCGGTGCTATTTATAGGCATATAAATAATAATTTTATAGACAGACTAATTTTAAATATCAGACGAAATTCTCTTGTTTCTAAAAATAGTTTTTACTCACCCAAGGGTAAGAAAAGCGCTAAAGATATTGTTGATGCAATAAATAATTCTTTATCAATTGTATTATTAATAGATCAAAAAGATTCCTCAGGAGAAGAAGTAATGTTTTTTAATAAAAAAGTTAAAACACAAACAGGATTTTTAAAAGTAGCTAGAAAATATAATTTACCAATAATTCCAATACAAAATAAAAGAATTAACGATGGGAATATTGAGTTAACATTTTTAGAGCCACTTTATCATAATAATTTAGAAATTAATGATACTCAGATGATGGAAAAAATTCATAATAAGATTGAAGAGTGGATTAAAGCTGAACCAACTCAATGGTTCTGGCAGCATAAAAGATTTAGTTAATTTTTGTTACCTTTATATCAATAGTACCATCTATAAGCTTCACTGATAATTTATCGTCAGTTATAATTTTTTTTCTTGTTTTGATAATTTTCTTTTTATCCATCAAAATTGAATATCCTTTTTTAAGATTAGAAGAAATAGAATTTGAATTGAGCAATCTAATATTAGAGTTATATCTTTCAAGCTTATCTTTGTAATGATTGGCTATATTTAAATTAAGATTTTTTGAAAGATTGTTAATCTTTATTTGTTTCAAGTTTATTGATGAATCAGGTGAAATAATAGATTTCCCCAAATTAAGAAGATTCAATTTTGATATACTGAATTTATTTTTTATTGATAATGTTAAGTTTTTAAAATCGTCTAAAAGCTTCTCTTTATAATTATTAACTATTAAACTTGGAGATTTGAGAAATTTATTTAAATATTCATAATTTTCTTTTTGGGATTGAATTTGTGAATTTACTTTGTTGTTTAATCTAAGTTGTAAATTTTTAATTCTTTCTACCAGTTCAAATCTTAGTGGAGTTGCTTTTTCAGCAGCAGCTGTTGGTGTGGATGCTCTTAAATCTGATACTAAATCAATAATTGTTGTATCTGTCTCATGACCGATTGCAGAAATAATTGGTATTTTTGAATCAAAAACACTTGTTGCAAGATTTTCATCATTAAATGCCATTAGATCTTCCGTGCTACCTCCACCTCTAGCAACAATAAGAGTATCTGGTTTTCCTGACTTAAGTTTATTAAAACCTTCAATAGCATTTATAATACTATCTACTGCGTCAATACCTTGTACAGAAACAGGCCATATATCTAATGGCATTGGAAAACGATCATTCACTCTATTAATTATGTCATGTACTACAGAACCAGTGGGAGAGGTAATAATACCTAATCTCTCAGGCATAAAAGGTAATGGAATTTTTTTATCTTCATCAAAATAACCTTTTTTTTGAAGTCTATTTTTTCTTTCTTCAATGAGTTTTAAAAGTGCCCCCTCTCCTGCAATTTCAATTTTATCAATATCTATTTGGTACGTAGTTTTATAGCGAGACCAAGTTGTGATTCTACCCGTTGCTATTATTTCTAGCCCTATTTCAGGATTTATATCTAAATATTTTTTTTTCTGATCCCAAATAACTCCACTTAAAATTGAATCCTCATCTTTAAGTGTTAGATAAATTTGACCTCTTGTTGCAGTTTTAACCTCAGAAATCTCTCCTTTAATTCTTACATAATTAAAATTGGACTCAATTACTTCTTTAAACGCTTGGTTAAATTCTGAAACTTCAAATTCTGGTATATTAATTTTATCAATCATTTTTTATTTTTAAAAAATTTTTTTAATAAATTGCTACATTCTTTTTCCATAATTCCACCATAAATGGTTGGAATAAATATATTTTGTCTTTGAAAAGTAACTCGAAGTTTTTCAATTCCTCCATTTTTTTCATCATACGCACCAAAATAAATATTTTTAATATGTACTTCACTTATAGCACTTGCACACATTGTACATGGTTCCAGTGTGACAAATAATGTCATATTCTCTAAATATTTAAGCTTTAGCGTTTCGCAAGTTTTTTGAATTAGATTTAATTCACAATGTCTTATAGCATTTTTGTCTTTATTTACTGTGTTGTAACTTCTAGCTACAATCTTGTTCGTTGCATTATCAACAAGTATTCCCCCAACTGGAACCTCATTTAAATTATAAGCTTTGTCTGCTTCAATAATTGCTTCTTTCATAAAAAAATCAACGTTCATTCTGGAACACACTTATGTTGTACATTATAATTGAATTATAATGAAAAAACCAATTATTGGAATAACTCTTGATAGTGAAAAAAAGAAAACATACTCAAAATTTCCATGGTATGCATTGAGGGAAAATTACTTAACTTCCTTAACAAAATTTAATGCTATTCCGTTTCCTCTGTTGCACGAAAAAAAATATATTGATGATTTTTGTCATTTAATTGATGGTTTAATTATTACTGGAGGAGATTTTGATATTAATCCCAAACTATATAAAACAAGTAACACTCAATCTAATAATATTAAAAATAAGAGAACAAATTTTGAAATAAAAATTTTCAATAATTTTTTTAAATATAACAAACCTATATTGGGAATTTGTGGTGGTGCACAACTTATTAATGTTGCATGTGGTGGAACATTAATACAAGATTTAAAAAGAGATCCGATAAACCATGAACAAGTAAATCCAAGAAATCAAACTAGTCATATTGTTAATATTTCAAAAAATACTCGACTACATACAATATGTGGGAGTCAAAAAATTAAAGTTAATAGTGCACATCATCAGTCAGTAAAAAAAATTGGTAAAGACTTGAATGTTTCATGTGTAGCTAATGATGGTGTTATTGAGGGAATAGAACACAAAAAACACAAATGGTGTATTGGCTTACAATGGCATCCTGAATTTTTAATTACAAAATATGATATAAAAATAATCAAAAATTTTATTAATGAAGCAAAGTGAATATTAGAATTTCAAAATATCTATCCAGTGCTGGAATTTGTTCACGAAGAGATGCAGAAAAATTAATAGTTGAAAAAAAAATTAAAATTAATAATCAACTATGTGTTCATCCAAGTCATAAAGTAAGTGATTTGGATGTTATTAAAGTTAATAATAAAATTGTTAAAAAAATAAATAAAGTTGAATTATGGAAGTTATACAAACCAATTAAATATATTTGTAGTACAAAAGATAATTTAGGTAGAAAAAAAATTTTTGATTTATTACCAAAAAATATTGGTCAATTGATAAGTGTTGGAAGATTAGATTACATGAGTGAAGGATTAATTTTACTAACTAATAATGGTGATTATTCAAGATATTTAGAACATCCATCTTCAAACATTGAGCGGGTCTATAGAGTTTGTATAAATAGCAATGTACAAAAAACTGATTTACAAAAAATAAATAAAGGCATTACAATTAAAGAAATAAATTATAAAAAAATTAAAGTTGCCTTTGAAAAAAAATTAAAAAATCATAGTTGGTTAATTTTTAAACTTAAAGAGGGAAAAAATAGAGAAATTAGAAATATATGTAATTATTTTTCATGGAATATAGTTAAATTAATAAGAATTGGATATGGACCTTATAAGCTTGGAAGACTTAAAGAAGGGCAATTTCAAAAATTAAATTCAATTAGCAAATGATACGGATTACTGGGGGAAAGTTTAAGCAAAAAAAATTAGCTAGTATTAATGATTTTGTAAGACCAACTTCTTCTCTAAAAAGAGAAGCTTTTTTTTCAATTATTGAAAGTTATGCAATCAAAAATTCTATCGAATTATATAAAAATAAAATTTTTTTAGATCTTTTCGCAGGTATTGGCACAATGGGTTTAGAAGCAATTTCTAGAGGAATGAGTGAAGTAATTTTTATTGAGAATAATATTGAAGTTCTTAAAATTTTAAGAAAAAATTGTTTAAGTATTTGTAAAAATAATCAATTTAAAATTTATGAAGAAGACCTTATTCATTCTAAATTAGAAATAGAATTTAAAAATATTTCAGTTGTTTATATTGATCCACCATATGCAAAGTATAATTTAACAAAGCTTTTAGAGAATTTATCTAGTAACATTAAAAATACTACCGTCATTGGTTTAGAAACGGGTGTGAAAGATAATATTGTAATTCCAGAAAATTTAAATCTGCTTCAAAAAAAGACTTACGGTAAAACAATAATTTATATTTTTAAATTATCTTAAATAAGTTTTAGTTAGTTTTTTACCTTGTTCAACAGCAGGTTGATCGAAGGGATCAACATCTAAATATATACAGGAAGCAATTGTTTCTATTATACTAAAAGATAATAATTTACCTAAGTTTTGTTCATCTATTTTAGGAATATAGATTTCTCTAAAACTAAAATTATTTAATTTAAAAGTTTCAATGGTTGCGCGCTGTTCAGCTTCCATTAGATCTCCCATTGTTTTATCTTTAAAATAGTCAATATCGGTATTTTCAAACATATTATTATTAATTTTTATGCCCTTATTTGAATGATCTGTAGTGATAAAGGTGAAATATTTATCTTTAGGTCCATCTAAATACAGTTGTAATTGACTATGCTGATCAGTGGTCCCTACTGAATGAATTGCTGTAATACCTTTATTATTTTTTCCAATACTTTCTGCCCAAAGTTGCAGATACCATTTTCCAAAAAAATAAAGTGAATCAGAATATGTCATTAAAACATTATTAGTAAATTTTACATTTTCTTTTTGAGTTAAATATCTTCCAAGATCGTACGGTTTATAATTATCAATATTATTAATTACTTCAGATGCTCCGCCAAAAAGTGCATCTATATTTAATCCAGAAATGATTGCAGGAACTATACCAACATTGGTAAATATAGAATATCTACCTCCAACATCTTTATGATGCTCTAATAGTAAACAATTATTATCTTTAGCAATTTTAAAAAGTGGTGATTCTTTAAATTCAGTTATGATTAGAGTATTTGAAAAAAAATCTTCAACTTTGTTAGCTTCTATTGCCTTTTGGTAGAGACATGAAAATTGAGATAATGTCTCTGGTGTAGTACCCGATTTTGAAATAACTAAGAAGCCAGTTAGCTCAAAATTAATATTTTGAAAATTTTTTTCAAAATTAGTAGGATCAACATTATCATAAAATTCTAAGATAATTTTATTATTTAAAATAATATTATTTAATGCTCTAGCTCCTAAATTTGAACCTCCTGTTCCAAATACAATTATTTTTTCCTTTTTCTCTTTAAATTGATTTGAAATTTTTATAGTTTCTTCTAATAAATTTTTATCTGAAATAATATTAAGAGAAGGAAGTTTTTCTATTACATTAGTTATACTTTGATCAGTATCTTTATTTTGAGTAATTTTGTCAAAATTTGAATTAAAGTATTTTATTTCCATTTATAAAATTAAAAGAAGAAAAATCTTTTTTTCTTTTTAGGTTCACCTTCTTTGCCATCTTCATTTTCTTCTTTACTGTTGAAAAAGAAAAATCTTTTCTTCTTTTTTGGCTCTTCTATATTTTCACTTTCAACATCTGTATTATCTTGACTTATTTCATCTTCTGAGTTCCCATCAAGATCTTCTCTGATACTATTATCTACTTGATCTGCTTCAGTTTCTTTTAAAATATTGTCTATAACAGAATTTTCAGAAGGTGTTTCATCACTTTCTTCATCCAGGCCAAAAAGAATTTCCTTTGCAAGCTCACTATCTGTATCATCAATATCTTTTGATTCAATTTGATCAGGTGGTAATAAATTAAAATTTGGCGGGATTACTAATGGAGGATTTTCAACTACATTATATTCATCTATTACTTTTCTTTCTACACCGGCACTACTTCGAATAGTATTACAAGAAAATAGAAAAATTGAGGAAATGATTGTTACAAAAATAACGTTTTTCATTTTACTGTTTTTGATTTTATAAAAAAACTCATTATTAACATGATAATTCCAATTGTAATATAAATATCTGCTAGATTAAATGCGGGCCAATAAAAATTTTCATAATGTAGTAAGATAAAATCAACAACATAACTATTTATCAATCTATCAATAATATTTGACAAAGCCCCAATTATAACAAAGAAATAAGCCAGTTTTTCAAGTTGTTTATCTGATTTAATAAGTAAATAAAAAATTAATATAACAACTATTAAGGCTATAAGTATTAATATCCAATGAGAAACATAACCAGAAAATAAACCAAAAGAAACACCAAAGTTCTGAACATAAACTAAATCAAAATATTCATTGATTTGTATTGATTGATTTAAAAATAAATTATTCTTAATAAAAAATTTTGTAAATAAATCTAATAAAATCAAAAAAATAAATACTGCTGTTTTAATCACTTAAATATTACAGTATTACACCTGTTACAAACTTCATCATTTATTAACTTTGCCTCATATTTCCAACATCTTTGACACTTTTCCCCACTTACCTTTGAAGCTTTTACGATAACATCAGAAATATCTTCAATAGAAAAACCTTTGGATTTTTCGTCAATTACATACAAAGAAAATGATGAGGTAATTGTAATTTCATCAAACATTACTTTCTCTAGTTTTTTATAACTCTCTGCAGAAACAAAAATATCTATGTGTGCCTCAAGACTTGAGCGAATGATTTTTTCTTCTCTTATTTTTTCAATTGCTCCAGTAGCAACTTTTCTTATATTTTTAATTAAACTCCATTTTTCATTTAATTGATTATCCTCATATTCATTTTTACATTGTAAAAAATCTTGTAGGTGTATACTTTCTTTATTTCCCATAGCTTTCCAGGCTTCTTCAGAAGTAAAGGAAATAGATGGGGCAAACCATCTTACTAAATGATTAAAAATTATATTTAATAGAGTTCTAGTAGATCTTCTTTGAACAGACTCTTTGCTATCACAATATATTGTGTCTTTTCTAATATCAAAATAAAAAGCTGAAAGATCACTTGAACAAAAATTCAGTAATGTAGTAAACATCAAGTGAAAGTTAAATGTTGATACACATTTTTGAACAACTTGATCCACTTCCCATAATCGATGAAGCAGATATTTTTCTAACTCTGGAAACTCGCTCTCATCAATAGGTTCCTCTTTAGTGAAATCATTTAAATTGCCAATTAAAAAACGAAAGGTATTTCTTATTCTTCTATAAGACTCAGCTTGTGATTGGAGGATAGCATTATCAAGCTTCAGATCATCATAATAATCAGATGCGACGACCCATAATCTTAAAATATCTACTCCATATTTTTTTAATATATCATCTGGAGAAATAACATTACCTAAAGATTTAGACATTTTACGTCCTCTTCCATCAACAACAAACCCGTGTGTTAGAACACTTTCATAAGGCGCTTTACCTCTTGTGCCAGAAGACTCCAAAAGAGATGAATGAAACCATCCTCTGTGTTGATCACTTCCTTCTAAGTACATCGATGCAGGCCATTTCAAATCTTCTCTTTGTTCTAGACAAAAAGCATGTGTAGAACCACTATCAAACCATACTTCAACTACATCTTTAACCTGTTCATAATCTTCAAGTGAATATTCATCCCCTAAAAACCTTTGTGGATCTTCGGTAAACCACGTATTGCTTCCTTCTTTTTCATATATGTCTGCTATTCTATTGATAATATTTTCATCTCTTAAAGGTTGACCTGTTTTTTTATTTACAAATAATGGTAAAGGTACACCCCACACTCTTTGTCTAGATACACACCAATCTGGTCTAGTTTCAATCATTGATCTAAGCCTTGTTTGGCCTTGAGGAGGATAGAAAATAGTTTCATCAATTGATTTAAGAGCAATGTCTCTTAATTTATTTTTTTCCATGGAAATGAACCATTGTGGAGTATTTCTATAAATAAGAGGAGCTTTAGACCGCCATGAATGTGGGTAGCTATGACGAAGAGTACCTTTAAATAATAATTTTGAAAATTCTTCTAATTTATCTGCAATTTTGTGATCTACTTTATAAATATGCTCGCCTTCAAAACCAACAGCATGTTGATTATATTTTCCATCATCTTGAACTGTCTGGATAATATCAACATTATTTTCTATACCTAAAACATAATCGTCATCTCCGTGTCCAGGAGCTATATGCACAACTCCTGTTCCCTGTTCTAAATTTACAAAATCTCCATGAAATGGTTTTACAATAAAATCGTATCCCAATTGTTTAAACGGATGTTCACATGCACAAGAAGATAAATTACCTCCTTTAAATTTCTTTTTTATACTAAATTTTTTAATCCCAATTTCTTTAGTTACATTTTCTAAAAGTTCTGAAGCAAATATTAATTTATCATTTATTTTGGCTAGACTATCTTCTTCTAATTCTTCAACGACAATAAGTGAATAATCTAATTCTTTACCATATGCCAGAGCTCTGTTACCTGGAATAGTCCAAGGAGTTGTTGTCCAAATAACTATATTAGAATCAATTAAATCTTTATCAGTAGAATTTTTAATTAAAAATTTAACATATATAGTGTTGGACGTATGATCTTCATATTCAACTTCAGCATCAGCTAAAGCTGTCTTTTCTACAACGGACCAGAGAACTGGTTTTGCTCCTTTATACAAGCTTTCATCAAGTAGAAATTTTCCAAGCTCTCGAACAATTTGCGCTTCTGCTTGATTTGACATTGTGAGGTAAGGATTTTCCCAATCTCCTTCAACACCAAGTCGTCTAAATTCTTTTTTTTGTATCTCGATCCATTTTTCTGCAAACTCTCTACACTCATTTCTAAATTGAACAGTTGGAACATCATCCTTGTTCTTTCCTTTTTTTCTATATTCTTCTTCTATTTTCCATTCAATTGGTAAACCGTGACAATCCCAACCAGGAACATAGATAGAGTCTTTACCAGCCATTTGTTGTGTTCGCACAATGACATCTTTTAAAATTTTATTAAGAGCTGTTCCCATATGAATATGTCCATTTGCGTATGGCGGACCATCATGAAGAACAAATTTTTCTCTACCTTTAGATTTATCTCTTAGCTTTTTAAAAATATTTTCTTTATCCCACTCCTCTATTATTGCAGGTTCTTTTGCCGGAAGGTTAGCTCTCATTTCAAAAGATGTTTTGGGAAGAAAAATTGTATCTTTGTATTCCATTATAGTTGATGATATTCTTTAGCTGTATTTATATCTTTGTTGATTTGCTTGGTTAATTCTTCAAAATTATTAAATTTTTGTTCAGACCTAATAAATGTAAGGAATTCAACAGTCAATTCTTTACCATATATTTCTTCACTAAAATTAAACATATGTGTCTCTAGAAGGAGTTTGCTTCCATCGACTGTTGGTCTTAAACCAAAATTTGAAACACCTTTGTATTTTTTGCCTTCTAATAGCACTTCCACACAGTAAACACCTCTTTTTGGTAATATGTGTTGATCTGGTATCATATTAGCAGTCGGAAAATTGATTTCTCTAGCTCTTTTATCGCCTTCAATTATTGTTCCATGCATATGCCAGGGCCTACCTAAAGACTCTGTAACATCTTCCATATAACCTTCTTTTATTTGTGATCGAATTATCGAAGATGAATATTTATCAGATTTATCAGTAAGCATAATAGGTTCGATTGAATGAATATTAAAATTATTTTTTTCAGCATACTTTTCTAATGTTTTAAAATTACCTTTTCTGTCTTTTCCAAACTTAAAGTCAGTACCTATAACTAAATATTTAATGTTTAATTTATCAATAAGAATTTTAGTTACAAAATCATCAGCTGATAATACTGATAGATTGTTATCAAAAGAAAAATCTATAAATATATCTAAACCCAATCTTTCAAGAAAATTTATTTTATCATTTTGAGTATAAATATTAAAAGGCTCATTAATTTGATTAAAGTAAATACGAGGATGAGGATTAAAACTCATTATAGAAGATAATAAATTATTGTTTGATGCAATCTCCTTAATTTTATTTATTATTTCTTGGTGCCCTTTATGTATTCCATCAAAATTACCTATTGCGAGACAAAGATTTAATTTTTCAAAATCTGATGCTGTATCTAATTTATAAATTTTCATAATATTTATAAATCAATTAGTATAGAAACTTATGGCTAGTAACTACAAATATTTATTTAAGATATTTTCCAGATATTCTTGTCTTCCTGAACGAGGTTCTGGTTCAATATTATCATCGATTACTTTTTTATTTATATCATCTAATCCAGTATCTTTATTATGAATAAACTGGCCCAAATTTTTATTCCAGTCTTCATATCTATCTTCAATAAACTTAGGAATAACATTATCATTCATTAATTTTTCAACAGCAATAAGTGTTTTTGCACAAACATCCATACCCCCAATGTGTGCATGAAATAAATCTTCAGCATCAATAGATTGTCTTCTTATTTTTGCATCAAAGTTCATGCCTCCTTGACCTAAGCCGCCATTCTTAAAAATAAAATAAAATGACATAATTAAGTCTGCAGGATTATTAGGGAATTGATCCGTATCCCAACCTATTAAAGTATCGCCCCTATTAATATCAATACTTCCTAAGGCACTGTTAGAAGTTGCATAAGCAATTTCATGTTCAAAATTATGACCAGATAAAGTTGCATGATTTACTTCAACATTTAATTTAATCTCATTTTCTAAACCTGCCTTTCGTAGAAACGCTAAGCAAGTAGCAGAGTCAAAATCATATTGATGTTTAGTTGGTTCATGAGGTTTTGGTTCCAATAAAATTTGACCTTTAAATCCTATCTTGTGTTTATAATTAACAACTAATTCTAAAAATCTTTGAAGATTAGCTGTCTCCTTAGTCATGTCAGTATTAAGAATAGTTTCGTAACCTTCTCTACCACCCCAAAGTACGTAGTTTTGACCGCCCAATCTCATTGTGGCATCCATACAATCTTTTACTTGTGCAGCTTTATATGCAAAAACTTTTGGATCTGGATTGGTCGAAGCTCCACTCATATATCTTTTATGAGAAAAAGCATTTGCTGTTCCCCAAAGTAAATTCATTCCGGAGTCATTAATTTTTTGTTCCATTAAGTCTATAATATGAAAGAAATTTTTTTGTGTCTCAGCATAATTTGAACCTTCAGGAGAAATATCTCTATCGTGAAAGCAGAAAAAGGGTGTTTTTATTTTAGTGAAAAAATCAAATGCAGCATCAAGTTTCATTTCAGCCATTTTCATTTCATCACCTGTTTGCATCCACGGCCTATCAAATGTTTGACCACCAAATGGATCAAGGCCAGGCCAAGTAAATGTATGCCAATAACAAGTAGCAAACCTTAAATGCTCTTTCATAGACTTACCTAAAACTTTTTTGTTTTCATCGTAAAACTTAAAAGCAAATGGATTTGTGCTTTCTTCACCTTCAAATTTGATCTCTGGTATTTTACTAAAGTATTCTGTCATATGATTTCCTATATAATATTACTCTATCTTGATGCCCAAAGTAAACCACGTTTATAAATTTTATTCATTTGTGGATGGTTTAATTCATGTGCAAAATGACCAAGAGAGATATAAAAAATTTTACCCTTCCCAATTCGTCTTTTCCAAGCAACTGGCATTTCTACACCCTTTAACCATTCTGTTGTATATGCGTCACCACTTGATGAACCAGGTTCTTGTTCAAGTCTCCAAACTTCATTACCTTTAAAAGTTGTCGTTGCCAAAACTTCATTTAATGGATCAACATGCATATAATATTGCTCTGAATGATAATCAAAATCTTCAATACCTTCCATAATTGGATCATCTTTTTTTGTTATATTTACTTTATAATCATGAATACCATTTGGGTGACTTACCCATTGACCTCCTGTTAAAAACTGCCAATCAATTGACTGTCTAAATGCATCACACATTCCACCGTGATGACCAGCGAGACCGCAGCCGTTGTAAACAGCTTTAATAACATTATTAACAGCAGTTTTTTTTATTTCTCCTCTAGGATCAAAATGAAAGGCCATAGTGACTATAGGTATAAGCAAATCCATTTCGTGAACATAGTCTTCTGAAAATGCAGAAGTTTGATATTCTGCTCTTACCTCATATCCTTCAGGCTCCAGCATGCCTTTAATTATTTCAGTACATTTTTCAGGCTCATGTCCTGGCCAACCTCCATAAACAATTAGAGCTTTTTTCATTTTATTCCTTTCACTTTAATAAAATACTAATCTCATCTTCAGAGAAGTAATTAAAATTTTTAATAGAACTTCTGAGTTCTATTTTTTTCTTTTCTTTTGATGATTTAATAATACTATCTAGTATATCTAAAACGTGAAGACTTAATTCTCCACTACATCTATTTAAACGATTGTTTTTTATTGCATCAACTGTTTCACTCACACCTATACCTCTATAGTTAGCAATACCTGCTGACTCATTAGCTTTTTCAGATTTATTTTTAATATTTATTTTACCTAAATGGTTATTCTTGGTATCTATATTTTCCCAAGCTCCATTTTTTGATCTACAAACTAAAATATCACCACCAAACATATTTGGATCAGGAACATTTATCGAACCTTTATCACCATATAACTCAATGTGATTTTTACTGTGTTTCCAAATATCAAAAGAAAAAAATGAATCAATTAATGCCCCATTCTGAAATTCTATTTGTGAAACTAATGTTGTTGGGATTTCAACTTCTATTTCTTGTCCTTGTCTACCACCACTATTAATAACTCTTTTTTGATAAACCGTTCTTGATTGAGTAAAAACATTTTTTGCTGGACCAAGTAAGTTTACTAAAGCTGTGAAATAATATGGCCCCATATCAAGAATTGGACCACCACCATGTTTATAATAAAAATCTGGATTAGGATGCCAAATTTCATGTCCTGCCACTCCCATTGAAATACTTCCAAGATTTATTTTACCTATCTCATTTTGATCTATAATTTTTTTTGCTTCCTGTATACCAGCACCAAGAAATGTATCTGGGGCACAACCAACATGTAAACCTTTTGAATTTCCTAATTTAACTAACTCTTCACCATGTTCAAACTTTATTGATAGTGGCTTTTCTGAATAAGAATGTTTTCCTGATTCAAGAATTGATTTTGAAACTTCAAAATGAACATTTGGTATTGTTAAGTTTATAATTAATTCAATTTCTTTATTAGATAATAACTGATCTACAGATAATTGTTCCACTCCATATTTTTCTGCGTAGTTTTTTGCAGCTTCATTTTTAATATCGGCACATGCAACAATTTGAAAATTATTAAAGTACTTCTGTGAATTACAAAAATAAATATCAGCAATATTTCCACAACCAATAATTCCAACTTTCATAGATTACCTTCAAATTATTCTTCAAATGCACTACTGTTTAAATTTACAACAATATATCTTAAAATAAAAAAGGCAAATTTTTAGCTTAAATCGGTGTATTTATTCTGTATGATAAGACAAAATTTTTATGAAGAATAAACCAAACATATTAATATTTAATCCGGATCAATGGAGGGGTGATATGCTCGGATATCTTGGTTACTCAGGCGCACAAACCCCTAATTTAGATAGTATAATTAAAGATGATGCAGTAGCTTTTAAGAATGCTTTTTGCCAAGCTACTGTTTGTACTCCAAGTCGGTGTTCATTTATGACTGGTTGGTATCCACATGTTCATGGTCATAGAACAATGCATTATATGTTACATACAGATCAAGGTGACTCTAGTATTTTATCAGAACTAAAAGATAAAGATTACTTTATTTGGTGGGGTGGAAAAAATGATTTGATAGCAGGTCAAGAAGGATATCGTAATCATTGTGATATTTACTTTGAACCAACGGATAGTGATTATCAAAAATGGGGTTACTCTCAACAACCAGGTACACATGGTGGAGATCTATTATGGCGAGGACCTGAAAATGGAGATAATTATTATAGTTTCTTTAAAGGAAAATTAGATAAAAAAGATAAAGATATTTATTTCGATGATGATTGGTCCATGGTTTATGGAGCATTAGATTTTATAAAAGATTATAAAAAAGAAAAACCATTCTGTTTATTTCTACCACTTGGCTATCCACATCCCCCTTACTGTGTTGAGGATCCATGGTTCTCTTCAATTGATCGGAGTGTAATTCCTAATAGATATCAATACAAAACATGGGAGGATAAGCCAAGTCTTTTAAAAGGAATAATGGATGGACAAAGAATGCAAGATTGGAATGATGAACGCTGGAATGAATTACGAGCGGTATATCTTGGTATGTGTGCAAGGGTAGATTATCAATTTGGACTTCTAGTCAATCAACTTAAAGATAATAATTTATATGATGATACTTTAATAATTTTTTTATCTGATCATGGTGACTTTACAGGTGATTATAATTTAGTTGAAAAAACACAAAATACTTTTCAAGATTGTCTTACGAATGTTCCTCTTATTATTAAGCCGCCAAAAAGTAAAAATACATTAAATGGTGTAAGTGATACAATGATTGAGTTAATTGATATCGCTGGAACCATATATGATTACAGTAATATCGATCCTTCATATTGGCATTTTGGCAAAAGTATAAAAAATTTTATTGAACAGAAAAC
>CACAVG010000007.1 GCA_902535885.1 uncultured Alphaproteobacteria bacterium
TTAGAGCCTGAAGATGTAGTAATTTTTAGCTCTAGAGATATTCCTGGTAATGAAAAATCAATAAATAATTTAAAGAACTTACTTATTAGACAAAGAGTTGAGATAGTAACTGCTGATGATGATTTAGTACATGTTTCAGGTCATGGTTATGCAGATGAAATAAAACAAATGTATAATTGGACAAAACCTTACTTATCTATTCCTGTACATGGTGAGCCCATGCATCTAGAGGCGCATAAACAATTATCTTACTCATCTCAAGTACCATTTACTAAAATTTTAGAAAATGGAAAATGTCTTAAAATTGCACCAGGTGAACCTAAAATTGTAGAAAAATTTGAAACTGGAAAGTTAATTGTTGAGGGTAAAAATCTTTACGACTCTGAATCTGCATTTATTAAAGAGAGAAGGAAATATTCATTTGAGGGGCTAGTTTTAATTTCTTTAATTATCAATGATGATGACTATTCAATTAATAAAAATATGTTACTTACCTTAAAAGGATTGCCGGGGATAGATGAAGAAAATATTAAAAATGATTTTAAAATACTTTTTATAGAAAACTATACAAAACTTAATAAAGATCAAAAATCATCAGATCTGATAGTATCTGACTTAGTTAAAAGTAGTTTTAGAAAGATTATAAAAAATTTAATTCAAAAAAAACCAGAAATTGAAGTTCATTTAATACGATCTTAATGGCACTATTTACTCATGTTCTAATTTTTATCCTTGTTTGGTGGATTTTATTTTTCATACTCCTACCGATTAGGATAAAAGTACCTCAAAAAGTAGAATCTGGACATGCAAAAAGCGCTCCAAGTAAGCCATATCTTCTAATAAAATTTATAGCAACTTCATTAATATCAGCTTTAATTTTATTTTTTTTGATTTTATTTGGATTTGATTTATCAAATATATTTAATAAATGAAATATTCTAACTTTTTTCTTCCCACTATTAAAGACGCACCATCAGATGCTGAAATAATTTCACATAAATTAATGATCAGAGCTGGCATGATTAAACAATCTAGTGCTGGTATTTATTCGTGGTTACCTCTAGGTCTACTTGTATTAAAAAAAATTGAACAGATTGTTAGAGAGGAGCAAAATAATGCAGGAGCAGTAGAACTGCTTATGCCTACGATTCAATCTTCTGATTTATGGATTAAATCAGGAAGATACGATGATTATGGAAAAGAAATGTTAAGGATTACAGATAGAAGTGGAAGGGAAATGCTTTACGGCCCAACAAATGAAGAATTAATAACAGATATATTTCAAGCACATATAAATTCTTACAAAGATCTACCAAAAAATCTTTATCATATACAATGGAAATTCCGAGATGAAGTTAGGCCTAGGTTTGGAGTAATGCGAGGAAGAGAATTCTTAATGAAGGATAATTATTCATTTGATCTTGATGAAAACGAAGCAAAAAAATCTTACGATAATATGTTTAAAGCATACATAAAAACTTTTATTAGAATGGGTTTAACACCAATTTCCTTAAGAGCAGAAACTGGACCAATTGGTGGTAACTTAAGTCATGAATTTCAAATACTAGCTAAGACTGGTGAAAGTACACTTTATTATGATAAAAAATTAGAAACACTAAACCCTGAAACTATAGATCCAAATGAGTTACAGTCAATTTATGCTGCAGTTGATGATCAACATGATGAAAAAAATTGCTCAATTTCAAATGAAGATTTAAAAATTTCTAAGGGTATTGAAGTGGGTCATATATTTTATTTCGGAACAAAATATTCTGAGAAATTAAACGCATTTGTTCAAGATAAAAGTGGAAAAAATGTTCCAGTACATATGGGATCATATGGCATTGGTGTTTCAAGACTTGTGGGTGCAATTATAGAAGCTTATCATGATGAAAAAGGAATAAAGTGGCCTTTAGAAGTTGCTCCATTTAAGGTTTCCATAGTTAATTTAATGGCAGAAGAGCAAGATTGTGCCACAAAATCATCAGAATATTATGAATATTTTATGAAAAATAATATTGAAGTCATTTTAGATGATAGAATCTGCAGTATAGGAAAAAAATTATCTGATAATGAGTTAATTGGTACTCCATATCAAATTATTATTGGAAAAAGAGATTTAAAAGATAATTTAGTAGAAATAAAAAATCGCCAAAATAATGAAAGTGAAAAAATTTCATCTAGTGCAGTAATTGATTATATTAACAACAAGTTAAAAAAATAGATGATTTCTAAATCAGAACGATTACTGATTTTTAGGTTTTTATTTTCTAAGAAATCCGATGGCTATGTGTCTATTTTTGCTTGGTTTTCAATAACAGGCATTAGTTTAGGAGTAGCAGCAATTATTATAGTTATGTCTGTTATGAATGGTTTTAGAATTGATCTAACTAACAGAATAATTGGACTTAATTCGCACCTTAATATTTATAGTTTTGATAATAAGATAACAAATAAGCAAGCTGATGAACTTATATTGAATATTGATAATTCTTTTTTTTACCAACACTACAAATCTATTGAAACAAATGGATTAATTATAAAATCAAATAACTCAAAAGGTGTTATGATCAAAGGCTATGACGAATATGATAAAAATCATTATTTGTTTAATTCAATTAATATGGGTGCATTAATTCAAAATCCAAAGAGTGAAATATTAATTGGAGATACCTTAGCAAATGAAATGAATTTAAGCGTGGGAGATAAGGTTAAAATTGCAATTCCAAAGACTGATAAAACAATATTAGGAAATATTCCAAGATTTAAAACATTGGAGGTAGTAGGTGTATTTGATCTAGGTTTATATGAATATGATTCAAATTTAATTTTTTTATCTTCAGAACTTGTTAGAAAATTACTCTTATATGATGAAGATATATATAACAAAATTGAATTCTTTACATCATCTCCTAAAGAAATTGAATTATTTAAAAATAATGTAGAATTTGAAACATCTAATCTTTTATTAAATTTTTATACAATATCTTGGAAGGATCAAAATAAAACTTTAATAAATGCACTTAAGGTGGAAAAGAATGTTATGTTTATTATTCTTTCTTTAATTATCTTAGTTGCATCATTAAATATAATTTCAGGATTAGTTATATTTGTAAAAGAAAAAAACAAAGATATTGGAATTTTGAAAACTATTGGAATGAGTAATAAAAGTATTATAAAAATATTTTTTACTATTGGAATATCAATTGGTTTAATAGGATCTTTAATAGGATTAATAATTGGAATTCTTTTCACAATAAATATTAAATCAATTCAAAGTTTTTTAGAGTATTTACTTGGAACAAAACTATTTTCTGAAGAAGTGTATTATTTATCATCTTTACCTTCCAAAATTAGTGTAAATGAGGTAGTTTACGTACTTTGTGTAGCAATAATTATATCAATTATCTCAACTATTTTTCCAGCTTTAAGTTCAGCTAGAATAGACCCTGTTAAAAGTTTAAGAAGTGAATAATAAATATTTATTAGAGATAACCAATCTTTGTAAAAATTATACAAATGAAAATAATTTAAAAATTGAGATAATAAAAAATTTAAATTTTAAATTAAAGCAAAATACTAAAGTTTCAATTGTTGGGCCTTCAGGTTCAGGCAAAACAACTTTTCTAAATATTATTGGTTTACTTGACTCAGAATATGATGGAAACTTTTATTTTAAGAGTAAAGATATTTCTTTGTGCCCTAAAAATGAAATGAATAAAATTAGAGGATTATCCATTGGTTTTATTCATCAATTTTTTCATCTGATTCCTGAACTCAATGTTATAGAGAATGTTATGCTACCATTATTAATTAATAAAAATGAAAAGAAAAGTTATGAAATTTCAAAAAAAATACTTCATGAATTTGGTTTAGGTGAAAGAATAAATTATAAACCTTTAAAATTATCAGGAGGAGAACAACAAAGAGTCGCTATTGCTAGATCTTTGGTAAATGATCCAGATTTAATTTTAGCTGATGAGATGACCGGCAATCTTGATGAAGATACTGCTAACAATATTTTTAAATTTTTTATAAATTATATCGAACAAAATAATAAAACTTTAGTATATGTTACCCATAACAAAACTTATGCTTTATTAGCTGATGAAATTTATTATTTTAAAAATAAGAAAATACATTTAACAAATGAATAATCCTTTTATTCATTTACGATCTTTATCTTCATATTCTTTATCTGAAAGTACGCTAAAAATTACTAATTTAGTAGATCTTGCTAAAAAAAATGACATGCCTGCAATTGCCATTACAGATAATAATAATATGTTTGGAGTATTTGAATTTTCCAAAGAATGTGTAAAAAATAATATTCAACCTATAATTGGAACTTCAATAAATTTATTAGATATTATTGTAAATAATCAAATTTCCCAAGTTACATTTTTAGTTAAAAATGAAATTGGGTATAGAAATCTATTAGAATTAAGCTCACTTTCTCACCTTAATGAAGGAAATAATGTTGGTATATACTTTTCGCAATTAGAGAAATTTTCTGAAGGTTTATTCTGTTATATAGGTGGTGAATTTAATCCTTTACTTTTATTAAACAAAGAAAACAAAAAAAAAGATATCATTCAATTAATAGGTGATTTTAAAAAAGTTTTTAAGCAAAATTTTCTTTTTGAAATTCAAAGAATAAATGATCAAAATATCGATATTTTTGAAAAAGAATTTATTAATTTATCAAAAAAATTTGACATACCCCTTATTGGTTCAAATAATATTAAGTACGCTAATAAAGATGATTATACAGCACACGATGCATTACTGTGTATTGCTCAAAAATCTACAATTAACAATTCTCAAAGAAATACTTCAAATGAAAATATTTATTTTAAGTCAAATGATGAAATGTATTCAAATTTTGAAGATATTCCTGAGATAATACAAAATAATTTAAATGTTTCTCTATCTTGTAATTATTTTCCTGAATCAACAAAACCACAATTACCTGAATTTAAAAATGATTTAAATTTATCAGCAGAGGATTTTTTATTAAAATCCTCAGAACTGGGACTTGAAAATAAAATAAAAGAACAGAATATTAAGAATATAAAAATTTATAGTGATAGATTGAGATATGAAAATGAAATAATAATTAGAATGGGTTTTGCAGGATACTTTTTAATAGTAGCAGATTTTGTTAATTGGGCTAAAGAGCAATTCATTCCTGTTGGCCCTGGAAGAGGTTCAGGCGCTGGCAGTTTAGTAGCTTGGTGTTTAGGAATAACTGATCTAGATCCATTGGAGTATGATTTACTATTTGAACGATTTCTCAACCCAGAAAGAGTGTCAATGCCAGATTTTGACATAGATTTTTGTCAAACTAGAAGAGATGAAGTGATTGCCTATGTTAATAACAAATATGGAAGTGAATGTGTGGCTCATATAATTACATTTGGTACTCTAGCATCAAGAGCCGCGGTCAGAGATATTGGTAGAGTCTTGGAAGTTCCTTATGGTGAGGTAGATTCTTTTGCTAAACTTATACCTTTTAATCCATCAAATCCACTTACTTTAAGTGAGTCTATTAAATCTGAAAAAAGTTTACAAGAAAGGATAAGCAGTGATGAAAGAATTTCAAATATTATTGATGTAAGTCTAAAAATTGAAGGAACTCACAGACACGCTTCAACCCATGCTGCTGGAGTTGTAATTGGTCATGAAAAATTATCTAAAGTAGTTCCTTTATATAAAGATCAAAATACTAATACAAATGCTACACAATTTTCAATGAAGTATGTGGAAGAGGCAGGTTTAATAAAATTTGATTTTCTTGGTTTAACTACATTATCCATTATAGATGATTGTACAAAATTAATAGTTAAAGCAAATAAAAATTTTTCAATTAATAATATACCCTTAAAAGATACAAAAACCTATGATCAGTTAAGTAAAGGGGATACAGTAGGAATTTTCCAACTAGAAAGTAACGGCATGGGTAGCGTGCTTCGGCAATTGCAACCTGATAGATTTGAAGAAATAATTGCTGTAGTTGCTTTGTTTAGACCTGGACCCATGGATAATATTCCATCTTTTTGTAACAGAAAACATGGACGTGAAGAAATTAAATACCTTCATTCAATGTTAAAGGACGTCTTAAAAGAAACTTATGGAATTATTGTTTATCAAGAACAGGTAATGCAGATTGCACAAGTTTTATCAAATTATTCTTTAGGTGAAGCAGACTTATTAAGAAGAGCAATGGGAAAAAAAATTCAAAAGGAAATGGATATGCAAAAATCAAGATTTATTGAGGGTGCTGTTCAAAACAATATTGATAAGAAAGAAGCTTCAAAAATTTTTGATTTAGTTGATAAATTTGCAGGTTATGGTTTTAATAAAAGTCATGCTGCAGCATATGCCTTAATAGCTTATCAAACAGCTTATTTAAAAGCAAACTATCCTCACGAATTTCTTACAGCAACTTTAAATTATTCTATAGATAGAACAGAAAAAATTATTCTACTTAAACAAGAAATAGAAAGATTAAGTATCAATTTTTTAAAACCAGATATAAATTTTTCTAATCCTTTGTTTTCAATTGAAATAAATGACAACTTAAAATCAATAAGATTTGGGTTAGCAGCAATTAAAGGTGTTGGTTTAAAATCAATTTCTAGCATGGTTGATGAAAGAAATAAAAATGGCAAATTTAAAAGTATCATTGACTTTATGAATAGAGTTTCTAAAGAGGTAATAAATAAAAGACAGCTTGAAAAACTTATACAGGCTGGAGCTTTTGATAGTATTGAAACTAACAGATCGAAATTATTTAATAATGTACCAAAATTTGTTGAACTATTTGGAGTAGAAAAAAATATTAATCAAGACATGCTTTTTGAAGAAAATGAAATTTCTTTTGAAGATAAATATCTGTTCAAACAAAATTATAAAGAATGGAAGAATGCAGAAATTTTATCTAACGAATTAGAGGTTATTGGATTTTATTTTTCTGATCACCCATTAAATCATTATCCAAAAAAGTTTTTTGAAATAGAGAACATTATGTCTTTTAAAAACTATTCAGAAAACTATGATTCAAGTGTTATTAAAGTTTGTGGGGCTATTTTAGATATTAAAGAGAGATCTAATAAAGATGGAAAAAAATATGCATTTATAACAGTATCAGAAACTAATTTTCAATTTGAACTAACTATATTTAGTGAAAATTTATATAAATACCGATCTTTGCTAAAAGAGGGTAATTTACTAATATTTGTTGTTGATATTGTAATAAATAATGCTGATACACGTTTTATTGTTAGAGAAATAGAGTCACTGCAAACAGCATTTGCTCAAAAAAAGCTTAAATTCAATATTTATACAAGTGTTAAAAATGTATCAAAATTAAAAGATAACATTTTTGAAAATAAGGAAAAAAACAATTCTAATAATTGCATTGATCTTTTTATTGATGTTGATAAAAAATTGGTCAATTTTGACTTCAATAAATACGCCATTAAATCATATAAAAAACTAGATGATTTAGATAAATCAAAAATTTTAGATTATTCTTTAGAATTATCTTGAAATAATAGTACATTATAATATTAGATCTCTCACTTTAAACTAGCACACAGAAAAAACCGGTGTTTTTGTTTCTGTGGAGGTTAAACCGGGAGTTAATATGAATTTACCAGAAGTTAAAATTGAAGACCTTCTAGAGTCTGGTGTACACTTTGGACATAATGTTAGAAGATGGAATCCAAAAATGAAAGAATACATTTATGGTGTTAGAAATAACATCCATATTTTTGATTTAAGAATAACAGTAGAGTTATTAAATAATGCTCTTTTAAAAATTCATGAAACAGTAAGTAAATCTGGAAAGATCCTTTTTGTTGGAACAAAAAAACAATGTAGTGAAGTTGTTAAAGAATTGGCAATGTTAAATAATAATTATTATGTTAACAAAAGATGGCTAGGAGGTACTTTAACAAACTGGAAAACGATTTCAAATTCTATAAAAAGATTAGAAGAAATAGAGTTATTTTTAAAAGATAACGAATTATCAAAAAATTTATCTAAAAAAGAATTGCTTGATATCTCTAGAGAAAAGCAAAAACTGGAACTAAATATTGGCGGTATTAGAACACTAAATGGTAAACCAGATTTGCTAGTAGTTTTTGACGTTATAAAAGATAAAATTGCTGTTCGTGAAGCAACAAAACTTAATATCCCTGTAGTTGCTATAACAGACTCAAATGCTGATCCAGAAAATATTGATTATATAATCCCTGGAAACGATGATGCTCTTAGATCTATAAACTTATATAAAAACTATTTTTCTGAAACTATTCAAGATGCTACAAATTTTCAAAATCAAATTGAAGAAAAAGATATTCAAATAAATCAAGAAGATAAAAAAAAGGAAGATAGTTAATGTCAACATCAACTAAACTTATCAAAGAGTTAAGAGAAAAAACTGGTGCAGGGTTTCTTGACTGTAAAAAATCATTAGAAAAAAATAATAATGACATTAAAAAATCAATTGAAGATCTTAGAAAAAAAGGATTAGCTAAAGCTTCAAAAAAAAGTGATCGCGCAGCAAATGAAGGAGCAGTTGGTGTATATACTAATGATAAGATCACAGCACTAATTAAAGTAAATAGTGAAACCGACTTTGCAGCTAAAAGTGATACCTTTTTGGATTTTCTAGACACACTTGGTCAATTAGTCTTAGCTAATAATACAAAATTAGATAAAGAAACTTTTTTAAAATTGAACTATGAAAATAGCACTGTTCAAGATTATTTTAATGTAATGATTGCAAAAATTGGCGAAAATTTAAAATTAAATGATTTAATTATTAAAGAAAATGGTAGTTCTAATTATTCTTTTTATATTCATAATAGTTATAGAAATAATATTGGTAAAATTATTTCTCTAATTGAGTATTCTTGTAAAAATAAAGATAGCGATATTGAAACATTATCAAAAAATTTATGTATGCATATTGCAGCCATGAAACCTGAGTCTTTAGATATCGCAGATTTAGATAAAACTATTATTGAAAATGAAGAAAAAATTCAAAGAGAGCTAATTTTAAATTCTGGAAAACCTTCAAATATAGTTGAAAAAATATTAGATGGAAAAATGAAAAAATTCTACAGTGAGGTAACTTTACTAAATCAATCTTATATTTTGGATCAAGACAAAAATGTTAGATCTGTTATTGAAGAAAATTCGAAATCTAATTTTAATCTTATTTCATTTGAGCTTATAAGCTTATAGAATGGTTAAAAGAATTTTACTCAAAATATCAGGTGAATCACTAATGGGAAACTCTAGTTATGGTATAGATGTATCCACAATAAACAAAATATCAAATGAAATTAAAAACGTTCATAAAAAAAATTATGAAATTTGTCTAATCATTGGTGGTGGAAATATATTTCGAGGTATCAAGGGGGCATCAGAGGGAATAGACAGATCTACTTCTGATTACATGGGGATGTTGGCAACAGTGATGAATGCGTTATCTCTCCAAAGTAGTTTAGAGAAAATTAATGTGCCTACTAGAGTTCAATCAGCAATAACAATGTCACAAATAGCGGAACCCTACATAAGAAGAAGAGCAATTCGCCATTTAGAAAGAGGCAGAATAGTTATTTTTGCTGCAGGAACAGGCAACCCTTTTTTTTCCACAGATACAGCTGCGACTTTGAGAGCTTCTGAACTTGATTGTAAATTAATTATTAAAGCTACAAAAGTAGATGGGATTTATAATAAAGATCCAATTACAAATAAGGATGCTAAATTAATAAAAAACATTTCATATAAAGAAGTAATTAGTAAAAACTTACACGTTATGGATCTTACTGCTATTAGTCTGGCTAAAGATACTAAAATACCAATATTTATTACAAATATTTTTAAAAAAAACTCTTTAATTAATGTTTTGAATCGTAAAGGTTCATATAGTAAGATAAGTTAAAATATGAGTGAAGTTGAAATTAAAATGAGTTCTGCTGTTTCTCACTTTGAAAAGGAATTAAATTCCTTAAGAACATCTAGAGCTAACCCTGCTATGCTTGATAATATTTCTATAGATGCATACGGTTCAAAAACTCCACTAAATCAATTGGGTAATATCTCGGTACAAGATGCTTCTACACTTTCAATACAGGTCTGGGATGCCTCGCTTACTAAATCGATAGAAGATGCTATTACTGAATCCAATCTTGGGATTAATCCTCAAACTGATGGTCAGGTTATAAGATTACCAATACCAAAATTAAGTGAAGAAAGAAGGAAAGAGATAATCAAAATTGCTTCTGAGTTTGCAGAAAACTCAAAAATTACAATTAGAAACATAAGAAGAGATTTTATAGAAACTTCTAAAAATGAAAAAAAGAACTCCAATCTTTCAGAAGACGAATTAAAAAAAAATATAAATGATATTCAAAAAACTACAGATAAAAATATAGATAAGATTGACAAAATATTAGAAGTTAAAAAAAATGATATTTTGAAAGTGTAAATTTGAATAATAATCTAAGCCATATCGCTCTAATACTTGATGGAAATAAAAGATGGGCAAAAAAAAATAGTTTTACAAATATAGTTGCATATACAAAAGGGTTTGAAAACATTTCAAATCTAGTCAAATATTCATTAACTTTAAACTTAAAAAATTTAACAATATTTACTTTATCATCAGAAAATTTCAAAAGATCATCTATAAATATTATTTATAAAATTATTTATGATAATTTTTCTAGGATTTGTGAAGAATTAGTAAATGAAAAAGGTGTAAAAATAAAGATATTTGGAAATAGAGATTCTTTACCTTCAAAATTAAAAGAAATTTTTGAAAAATTTGAAAGCTTATCTTCACATAATAATCGATTAAATTTAAATATTGCTTTTAATTATGGATTTAAAAATGAAATAAAAAATATAATTAAAAAAATTAAAGAAAATGATTTAAAGTTTAAATATGAAAATAAATTAGAAATAGATAAATTATTTTATCTAGGAACAATACCAGATCCTGAAATTCTTATTAGAACAGGAGGTCATAAAAGATTGAGCAATTTCATTATGTATAACCTTACTTATACTGAACTCTTTTTTACTGAAACTTTGTGGCCTGATTTTTCTGAGAAAGAATATAAATCTATAATTAATGAATTTCATAAAATACAAAGAAAATATGGACTTTAAAAATTTTTTTTTAAGACTAGTTTTTTCTTTTCTTTTTTTTTTAATTTATCTTGTAATTTTATCGATTGATTTTCTATATGTGTACTATCTTATATTAATCATTTATTTTCTTGTGTTAATTGAGATACTTTTCTATTTTATAAAATTTAAACTTTTACCAATCTTTTATGTTTTATTATCCTTGGTATTTTTTATGTTTATTGATTTTAATGATAATATATATTTAAGTTTTAATTTATTTATTCTGTCTGTAATATTATTTGATATCTTATCTTACATATTTGGGAAAATTTTTGGAAAAAATCAATTGATAAATATTAGTCCAAATAAAACCGTTGAAGGTTTTATTGGAGGGTTTGTAATGTCCTTTTTTATATGCACATTAATAATATATTTTTTTGAAACTATGAGCCTTAGAGTAATTCTTTTCATATTAGTAATAATTTTATCAGCTTTTTTTGGTGATATAATTCAATCTTATTTTAAAAGAAAAAATAATTTAAAAAACTCTAGTGAATTTATACCTGGCCATGGAGGAGTTTTTGATAGGTTTGACAGTTTCTTATTTTCAATTATTTTTTATTCTATATCTATTAATTTTTTATTATGAATATAAATATTTATGGCAGTACTGGTACTTTAGGGAAAAAAACTTTAAAATTGATAGATTCTACATTTCCAAATATTAAAGTAAATCTTCTTTGTGCTAAATCAAATTTAAATTTATTATTAAAACAAATTAAAAAATATAATCCTAATTATGTTTATCTTCATGATACAAATAAATTGTTAAAATTAAAATCGAAAATAATCAAAAGTAAAATTTTAAATTTTGATGAACTATTAAGTTATTTACAATCCAGCAAATCTAATTTTAGTGTTCTAGCAATATCTGGATACCAATCTCTATATTTTGTAGACAGTATAATTCAAAATACTGATAATTTGGGTATTGCAAGTAAAGAAGCTGTAGTATCAGCTGGTCATATCTTTAAAAAAAATAAATATTTTAAAAAAACAAATATTTTTCCTCTTGATTCAGAGCATTTTTCACTTTTTGAATTCTTTAATTTAAAACCAAATCGATCAATTAATAAAATTATATTAACTGCATCAGGTGGACCATTTTACAAGAAAAAATTTAAATCATTGAAAAATGTTAAATTTAGTGATGCTATAAAGCATCCTAAATGGAAAATGGGTTATAAGAATAGTATAGACTCCGCAACTTTAGTTAATAAATGTTTAGAATTAATTGAAGCACATTATTTATTTGATATACCATTTAGTAAACTAAATATCCTAATTCATCCACAAGCTATTGTCCATTCTGTAATAGAATATAAAAATTTTGTTTCACATTTTAATTCATTTAAAAATGATATGAACATTCCTATTTTTAATTTTTTATTAAATTCAAAAAAAAATACATATTTTGACAATGGTACTTACTTTATTAAACATTATAAGAATTTAAATTTTTACAGAGTTAAAAATGATGTATTTCCAATTTATAATTATTTTAAAGAATTAGATAAAAAACCACAAAATTTAATTAAATTTAATATTGGAAATGAATATGCGGTAAATTTATTTAAAAATAAAAAAATTAATTATACAGATATTTACAGAATAATTAAAAAAGTTACATCTTTAAATTTGTATTCTTCAGTAAACACCATTAAAGATATAATTGAATATCATGAAGAAATTGAAAACAAACTTCAAAAAGATCCACTGTTTAATATATAGTTTATTATTTATTTTATTTTTTTCTAATAAAGTAATATCAAATGAAATTTCATTTATTATTGAAGGAAATAAATTTACTGACTCAAATGTAATTCTTTCTTTACTTAATGAAATTCCAAAAGACTTAAATAAAAACTATAGTAATGAAATAATAAAAACCTTAAGTGACTCAAATTTATTTTCTAATGTAGAAATACAATTTAAAGATGATACATACATAATAATTGTAAAAGAATATCCAATAATAAATAAAATTGATTTTAAAAATAATGATAGATTAAAAGATGAAGATTTAGAATTAATTGTTTCTGAATTAAATTTTAATATCTTTAATTCAAATTCAATAAATTTATTTATCAACGAAACAAAAAAATTATATCAATCTTTTGGTTACAATGATGTGGATATCCAATACACAACAAATGAAAATAATAACAATAACACAGTTGATTTATTTTTTATAATCAATGAAGGCAAAATTACAAAAATTAATAACATAATTATTGATGGTAACAACTTTATACCAGGTGAAATAATTAAAGATATTATATCCTCTAAAACTAAATCTTTGACAAATATTTTTGCTAATAACAATTATAAACCAGCAATAGTTGAAAGAGATATGTTTGAAATTATCAATTATTATAAAGATAAAGGTTATATTGATATAATAGTAAAAAATAAAGTTGAGTTTCTTGAAAATAATAAAGTTAATATTTACTTTTATATTGAAGAAGGAGAGATTTATAACTTATCTTCAATAAAAATATTTGATAATAAGAATTTATTAGATGAAAATCTTTTGAATTTAATTAAAATAAAAAAAGAAAATTTTATTTCTACCCAGAAATATTTTTCTGCTCAAAATATAAAACAATTTAGGAAAGAAATTTCAAGCTTGATTATTGAGAATGGTATAGATTATTTTGAAATAGTAACATTAGATAAGGTAACAGTTAAAAATGTAGATATTTCATTTGAAATTAATCCAATATCTCCAAAATATACTAAACAAATAAATATTATTGGTAATACAAGAACTTTTGATTACGTAATTAGAAGAGAGCTAGACATAGCTGAAGGTGATGCTTTTAATGAAACTCAATTAAAAAGTTTAAGAGAAAAGCTGAATTCTTTACAATTATTTGAGTCAGTCAGAATAAGTCAGGAAGAAATTGATGAAGATTTCAGTAACATTATTATTGAAGTTGAAGAAAAGCAGACAGGTTCTTTTAGTGCGGGCTTATCAATTGGGACGTTAGATGGATTTGCTGTTGTTACAGGTTTAAGAGAAAGAAATTTTTATGGTACTGGAAGATCGCTTGATTTTCTCGTTAATACTTCCGAAGATAATAATGAGATAAAAATTATTACTACTGATCGTCTTTCTTATGAAAATGACGCTGATATAAGTTATAAAATAAATTATAAACAGCGTGATTATTCTAATTCCAGTTCATATAAATTAGATACATTTAGTACAGGCTTTGGAATTGGATACAAACTTAACAAAAACCTTTTCCATAATTTTGATATTGAATATGTTTTGAAAGATTACAAGATAACTAACTCTGGCACTGTTTCTGAAACAATTTTAGATTCTTCTGGAGGGAATATGAGTTATTTAATAAAAAATAATTTTCGTTTTTCCACCTTAAATTTAGGTTTTATCACAAAATATGGAAACTACCTTAATTTTAATAACACAATTGAGACACCAACTAGTTCTGCAAATGGTTATATAAAAAATTTGATAAATCTTAAAAAATATTTCAATGTTAATAAAAATATTTTCTCAATCCAAAGTAAATTAGGCAATATTATAGCTCTAAATAATAATGATATACTGACAGATAATAAATTTTCTCTTGGAGGAAGATGGTTAAGAGGTTTTGATAGTTATGGAGTAGGTCCACGTAATTCCAGAACTTCATATGTTGGAGGAAATAACATTATTGCTGCTAAATTAGATTATTCTTATGAAATATCTAACAATTCTAATTTTCCCATATATCTTAATGTATTCAACGATTATGGTTTAGTATGGGAAAATAAAACAAGTCCAACACAAAGTGATAATAGTATAAGATCATCAGCTGGATTCGGAATACGGTATTACTCTCCAATTGGTCCAATAGGTTTTACATGGGGTTTCCCAATTGCTGATAAAGAATATGATATAAAAAGAATGTTTTTATTTTCCATAGGTAATCTAGATTGAGATTAATTTATTTAATTATATTCATTTATATAAGTTTATTTTATTCTAATTTATATGCACAAACAATTGTGGTTGTAAATGTCCAATCCTTGATAGATGAAAATCCAAAATATATTGAAACAAACAATCAATTGGAAAATAGTCAAAAAAAATATCTCAATAGTTTTAAAGAAAAAGAAAATGAATTACAAAATATGCTGGAGGATATTGAAAGTTCAAAATTAATTCTTAATGATGATGAAATTAACAATCTAATTGATAAGTATAATAATCAACTAAATAATTTTTCAATTCTAATTGACAAATTCAATTTGCATTATGAAAATCAAATTATACAAATCAGACAAACCTTACTTAAAGAAATTATTATTTTACTTGAAGATTATGCTATTAAAAATAATATTGATTTGATTCTAGATTCAACAAGTTATTTAATAGCTTCAAATTCAATAGATATAACTTCAGAAATTAAAAAAAAATTAAATCAAATAAATATTGCTTTAAAATATGAAGAATTCAATGAAAATTAAATATAAAGAAATTAAAAATTTACTAGTAAAAAATAATTTAAATATAAAGGCTGATATTTCTAATGAAGAAGAATTTTTTAGTATTAAATCTATAATAAATTCCACAAATAATGACTTATCTTTTTTTTCAAATATCAGATATCTTAATGACTTAAAAAAAATAAAAGCAAAAGCCTGCTTAATTGAAGAAAAATTTATAAATCATCTTCCGCATAATTGTTATCCAATTGTAGTTGAAAATCCATATTTAGCTTTAGCTTTTATAAGCAATTTATTTAAAAATGAAATTGTTAAATCAAATGGCATCATTTCAAATAATACATCTATAGATTCAAATAGCAAAATTGAAAAAAACGTACAAATAAATCCTTTTACAATAATTCTTCATAATACTGAGATTAAAGAAGACACTTATATTGGTTCAAATTCATGTATTGGTCCAAATGTAATTATAAATAAAAATGTTGTCATTCATGATAATGTTTCTATTGCAAATGCAATTATAATGGAAAATTGTATAATTAAATCGGGTGCTAGAATTGGCGGTACTGGTTTTGGCTTTGAGATGAAAACTAAACAGAAAATTAATCATAGTGGAAATGTTGTAGTTGGAAGAAATTCATCAATTGGTTCTAATACAACTATTGATAGAGCAGTTTTTGATTCAACTTCAATAGGAGAATTTTCTAATATAGATAATTTAGTTCAAATAGCTCATAATGTTGATATTGGAAATTTTGCTGTAATTGCCGCTCAAGTTGGGATTGCTGGAAGTACTAAAATTGGTGACTATGTTAAAATTGGTGGTCAAGCAGGTATATCAGGGCATTTAGTAATAGGTGATAATGTTGCAATCGCTGGTAAAAGTGGAGTAACAAAAAACATAGCTGACAATTCGATAATTGCTGGTTTCCCAGCAAAGGATATTAAGTTATGGAAAAAAGAAATCATAAGAAATAGTTTAAGAAAATGAAATTAAATATAGAAGAAATTAAAAAATTGATACCCCATAGAGATCCATTTTTATTCGTTGATACCTGTGAAATAGTCATACCTGGTGATCATGGAAAATCTGAAAAATTATTTTCGACAAATGAATATTTTTTTAAGGGACATTTTCCTGATAATCCAATAGTTCCTGGAGTAATTATTATTGAGGCTATGGCTCAAACAGCTGGAATAGTTGTATCATATAAACTTAGAGAATTTAAAGAAAAGTCAGTTTTATTTATGAGTGTAAATAAAGCAAAATTTAGAAAACCTATTCGTCCAGATGAAAAAGTTTCATTTGAGGTAAAATTTATTAATAGTGTTAGAGATGTTTATAAATTTGAAGGTACTTGTTATAAAGAAGATGTAAAAGTAAGTGAGGCTGAGTTTTCAGCTATGATTACCTATAAGTAATAATTAGAAATATATTATTTATTTTAAGATATATTTTCATAATTTAATAGAGTTGTAGATATGATCCATCCTTCAGCTGTTATTGCACAAAATGCAGAAATTCATGAAACAACACATATTGGTCCTTTCTGTATCATCGGGGATGGGGTTAAAATTGGAGAAAATAATAATTTAATTTCTCATGTTTCTATCGTTGGGGATACAACTATAGAAAATAGTAATACTTTTTACCCATTTTGTTCAATTGGATCTGAGCCTCAAGATTTAAAATTTAATAATGAAAAATCGTTTTTAAAAATTGGAAGTAATAACAAATTTAGAGAGAATGTTACTGTAAATCCAGGAACATCTGGCGGAGGCTTAAATACAATCATAGCTAATAATTGTTTATTTATGGTAGGTTCGCATGTAGCTCATGATTGCATTATTAAATCAAATGTTATTTTAGCCAATAATGCCACTCTTGCAGGGCATGTAGAAATTGATAATAATGCAATCTTGGGAGGTAATTCAGCAATACATCAGTTTGTTAGAATAGGAAAATATGCAATGATTGGTGGTATGAGCGGTGTTGAAAAAGATATCATTCCATATGGTTTGTATACAGGAATAAGAGAAAATTTGAAAAGTTTAAACCTCATTGGTTTAAAAAGAAAAGGCTTAACATCTAATGCAATCAATGAAATTAAAAATTTCATAAATATAATTTTTGATACAAATGATACAATTGAAAATAATATTAAAAATAATTTTGTTGAAAGTTCTGAAATTTTAGAAATTAAGGAAGTAATTGAATTTCTGAACTCAAATTCAAAAAGAGGCATCACCACTTTTGAAAATGACTAAAATAGGAATAATTGCTGGGGATGGTAATTTGCCTTTATATATTGGTAAAACACTCTTAAGTAAAAATTATGATGTTACATTTTTATCTTTAAATAATAAAAATAATAAATTTTATAATAACCATCATGTTATAGATTTAGATATTTTATCAGTAAAAAAAATCTTTAAAGTTTTAGATTCAAATAAAATAAAGCATTTAATATTTGCTGGAAGCTTAAAAAGACCTGGGATTAAAGATTTAGGTTTTGATTTGCCAACATTGTTACTTGCTAAAAATCTTTTATTAGAAAAAAAAGGTGACAATAATCTTCTAATGAGCTTAAAAAAATACTTTGAAACTAAAGGATATATTTTTTTTAATTGGACCAAATATTGTAAGGAATTGTTTTCAATTGAATCAAATTTGACTAAAATCAAACCTTCTAAAAATGCAATTCTAAATTTAAAAAAAGCAAAATCAATATATCAAATTTATAAGAAATTAGACGTTGGTCAGGCTATGATAATTCAAAATCAATTAGTTTTAGGATTAGAAGCTATAGAAGGAACAGATGAATTGTTAAAAAGATGTAAAGAATATAAAAGAAAAGATGATAATGGTGTACTGTTAAAATTTTCAAAACAAAACCAGAGTAATCTAATTGATATCCCTCTAATTGGTTTAGATACAATGAAAAATTTAAAAAAATATAATTATGAAGGTGTATTTTTACAAAAAAATAAATGTTTAATTTTAGATAAGAAAAAAATTATTGATTATGCTAGTCAAAATAATTTATTTATCTCATCAGTCGATCTAAATTGAAAAAAATAAAAATTTTTGTTTGTTGTACGGAACAATCTGGTGAAAATATTTGCTCAAATATTTTATCGAGAATGAATATAGATAAATATCAATTCGATGGAGTTTGTGGAAAACAATCCGAAAAATATATTTCTAATAAAATTTATGATTTATCAGAATTTAAATCTATAGGGTTTTTTGAGATAATACTTTCAATTTCAAAATATTTAAAAATGATAAGAAGATTAAAAAACTATATTATTAAAAATGATTATGATTTAGTTTTAACTATAGACTCACCTGATTTTAATTATAATCTTGTAAGCCAATTAAGAAAATCAAATTATAAGAATAAAATAATACATGTAGTTGCTCCAACTGTTTGGGCTTGGAGATCATATAGGGCAAGAAAATTTGCAAATATTTTTGATGAAATTTTTCTATTGTTTAACTTTGAAAAAAAATATTTCAATTTTGATAACCTTAATAAAACTTTTATTGGGCATCCAATTTTTCATATAAAAAAAAGAGAGATTAAAGAACAATATAAGTACCTATCTTTTTTACCAGGTAGTAGACAAAATGAAGTATTAAAACTTATAAAATATTTCAGTTATATTGAAAAATATATATATAAAAATAATCTAAATTATAAAATTTTTATACCAACTTTGCCTCATCTTGCCTCTTTAATTAAAGAAAATACTAAGGAATGGAAAACTGAAACTATAATCTCAACCGATATGAGTAAATTTGAAGAATATTATCAAGATGTTTACTTAAGTATAACTTGCTCTGGTACTGCCTCCCTAGAAATTGCCAAAAGGAATATTCCTCAAATAGTAATCTATAAACTTAATTATTTCACAGAAATTTTAATCAAGCCTTTTGTAAGAGTGAAATACGCAAATCTTATAAATATTATAAGTAACAAAATGATTATTCCAGAAGTTGTGAACTCAAATTTAAATGAAAAAAAGTTATTAAATATTTTTATAAATTTATTTAACGATAGAAAAAAACAAGAAACTCAAATTAATTCAATTAATATACATCTTAAAGAAATTGTTAATGATTTTAGTCCTTATGATGTGAGTGTTAATCGTATAAATAAGTTAATTAATCCTTCTTCCAAAGCCAATTAAAAATTGATTTTTTTTCTCTAGAAGATTCAACTTGATAAGGCCTAGCTTTATAACCGGTGTATAATTGACGAGGTCTGCCAATTTTATTAATAGGATCTTCTATCATTTCTTTCCATTGTGATATCCATCCTACAGTTCTTCCTATTGCAAATAGCACTGTAAACATGCTTGTAGGGAAACCTAATGCTTTTAGAATTATACCTGAATAGAAATCTACATTTGGGAATAATTTTTTACTAATAAAATATTCATCTTTCAGAGCTATTTTTTCTAATTCTATTGCAATTTTAAGTAATGGATCATCTTGCATATTTAACTCTTCTAAAACCTCGTGCGCACTTTCTTTCATCACAGTGGCTCTTGGATCATAGTTTTTATAAACTCTATGCCCAAAACCCATTAATCTAAAAGAGTCATTTTTATCTTTAGCTTTATCTATAAATTTTTGTATATTTGATACATCCCCAATCTCTTCTAACATTTTAATTACTGCTTCATTTGCTCCACCATGAGCTGGTCCCCATAAAGATGCAATACCAGCAGCAATACAAGCAAAAGGATTTGCGCCTGAGGAACCTGCCAATCTTACTGTTGAAGTGGATGCATTTTGTTCATGATCAGCATGTAATGTAAAAAATCTATCCATTGCTCTAACAATTTTTGGACTTACCTTGTAATCTTCAGATGGTACAGAAAATGTCATGTATAAAAAATTTTCAGCATAAGAAAGGTCATTTCTTGGATAAACAAATGGTTGACCAATGGAATATTTATAAGCCATTGCACCTATTGTGGGAATTTTTGCTATTAATCTATGACAAGCAATCATTCTTTGATTAATGTCTGAAAAATCAGTACTGTCATGATAAAAGGCCGAAAGGGCACCAACAACACCTACCATAATTGCCATAGGGTGCGCATCTCTTCGAAAACCTCTGTATAAATTTACGAGTTGCTCATGCAGCATTGTATGATTAGTGATTACATCTTTGAATTTTTGCTTATCTTCAGGAGATGGTAATTCACCGTGCAGTAAAAGATAACAAACTTCAAGAAATTCACTTTTTGAGGCTAAGTCATGAATATCATATCCTCTATGACGTAAAATTCCTTTATCACCATCTATGTAAGTTATTCCTGATTCACATGACGCAGTTGAAGTAAAACCTGGATCAAAAGTAAATAAACCTGTTTCTTGATAAAGTTTACGAATATCCAAAACATTTGGACCATCTTTACTTTCAATAAGTGGAATTTGATACGATTTACCACTCTCATTGTTGAATAAAGTAAACTGTTTATCGTTAATTTTTTTATCTTCGAAATCAGCCATATTTAATCACCTATATATTGATTTAATCTATCAATAGTATCTTTTTTACCTAATATTACAAAAATATCAGAAATTGAAGGTCCTTGGTAGGAATTTATTAATAAAAATCTTATTGGTTTACCTAAAACAGGGAATTTAATTTTATTATTTTTTAAAAAATCATTAATGACATTTTGAATATTGTCTCTATTCCAATCATTTATTTCTCCAATTAATTTAAAAAATTCTTTAAAAATACTATCAAACTCTGACGTTAGTTTTTCTACCTTATTGATTTTATAATTTTCATCAAAATAAACTTTAATTGCATCATGCAAATCACTTAGTTTTTTGATATCTTTTTTATAAACATTAAAAATATTTTTCATTTTTGTCTTATCTTTTTGTAGATATTTATTTAATTCAAAATCTTTTTCACAAAAATTGATGAATTCTTCTATCCCTTTTTCTTTTCTTAAATAAAAATTATTAAAAAAATCTAATTTATCAAAACTAAATATACTAGATGATTTAGATAAATTTGATATTTCAAAATTTTCAATTATTTCATCTAATTCAATAGTTTCTGATTTCTCTTTGTTATTTGACCAACCTAAAAGTATTAGATTGTTAATAATAGCTTCTTTTAAATATCCATCATTTTTCAAATCTAAAATATTAACTGCCCCATGTCTTTTTGATAATTTTGTTCCATCTTCTCCATGAATAAGAGGAATATGAGCATATTGAGGTATATCCCAATTCATAAATTTATATATGTAGTATTGTCTAAAAGTATTAATAAAGTGATCGTCACCTCTAATAATGTAATTAATTCCTAAATCATGATCATCAACTACTACGGATAACATATAAGTTGGTGATTGATCTTTTCTTAGTAAAATGAAATCATCTAACTCTAAATTTGCTACTGTAACGTCTCCTTGAATTGTATCTTTAATTTTTAAATTGCCTTCATCTGGTACATCTAATCTAACTACAAAACCCTCATCTCTACTTTGAATATCATTATCATTTTTACATTCAGTACATATTTTTTTTGAATAATTTTTATTTTCTTTAATTAACTTTCTTTGGCTAGCTATTTTTTCTTCAGAACATATACATTTAAAAGCTTGTTTTTTTTGAAGTAATTCTCTAGCAATTTTCTGATGCCTTGATAATCTTTTAGACTGAACTTGAATGTCCTCATCCCAATTAAACCCAAGCCATTTTAAAGAATTAGTTATGTTATCTGTGTATTCTTGTTTTGATCTTTCATGATCTGTATCTTCAATTCTCAAGTAGAATTTAGATGATGCTGATTTCTTACTTATAATATAATTAATTAGAGCTGTTCTAGCACCTCCAAGATGAAGATTACCGGTAGGAGAGGGTGCAAATCGTGTTTTTAACATAGTCATCTTAAAATTAAGATAAACTATTAATTATATTTTCTTATAATACCAGATAAAGTCCCTTGGACTTGAATTTCACCTGCTTCATATTCCTTCGTCTGAAAACTTTGATTAGCAGGTATTAATAATACCTTGTTTCTGTCAAATTTAATAGTTTTTAGAGTAACTTCATTATCTTGTGTTATAACAGCCGCAATCTTTCCATTTTCAACATTATTTGTCTTTTTTATCACAGCAATATCACCGTCAAATATTCCTTTATCTATCATAGAAAGACCTTTTACTTTTAATCCAAAATATTTAGCATTTGGTGATGTCATCGAAGAGGGTACAGAAACAAATTCATCAGCATTTTCAATTGCTTCTATTGCTTCACCTGCAGCTATTGCACCAATTAATGGGATATTAATGCTATTTGACAAAGAATTTTCATCAGCAATATTATCTTTATTAATAATTTCCATTGCTCTTGCTTTGTGCTTTAATCTTTTTATAAAACCTCTTTCTTCTAGACTAGTAATTAATCTATGAATACCTGACTTTGATTTTAGATTAACTGCACTTTTCATTTCCTCAAAAGATGGGGAGATTTCATTACTTGAAATATAATTTTTTAAATAATCGTATAGCTCTTTTTGTTTTTTTGTTAGCATTAACTGTTCTATATATGTTCTTTAAGATCAAAACAAGAACAAATATAAATATCTATATTTTTCAGTTATTTAAATATTAGATTTACCACCTGTTTTCGAAACAAGGTGTATATTTTGAATTATAATTTTTTTATTTAAATACTTACACATGTCATAAATTGTCAGACAGCTAATTGTAACTGCAGTTAATGCTTCCATTTCCACACCAGTATTTGCATTTGTTTTAACTGTACTTTTGACAATAAAAGTAAATTTTTTATCATTTTTTATAACTTCAATATTTATGTGATTGATTGGAATATTATGACAAAGCGGTATCAATCTAGAAGTTTCTTTTGCCCCCATTATACCACCAATTATTGCAGTTTTTTCTACGTTCCCTTTTTTTGTCTCAAATGATTTTATTTTTTTATATGTTTCTTTATCAAATTTAATTTCACCAGAGGCAACTGCTACTCTTTCAGTGACATCTTTATTTGATATGTCAATTATATAAGGATTTCCTTTTTTATTAATATGACTCATTTAAAAGCAATTCTCCAATTTTCTTTTCTTTATCTTTAGATTTTAACAAACTTTCTCCAATTAAAAAATTATATATCCCTGTTGAATTAAATTTTTTTATATCATCAGAATTTTTAATGCCACTCTCTGCAATTAAAATATAATCATTAGTTAAATTTTTATTCAAATTTATTGAGTTATTTAAATTGATTTCAAGACTTTTAAGGTTTCTATTATTAATTCCAATCACAGGGTAGTCTAATTTGATTGCTCTTTTCAGTTCGTCTTCATCATGAACCTCTATAATACAATCTAATTTTAATTCATTTGCATAATTTATAAATTCTATTGCTTGAGCGTCTGATAGTATTGATAAAATTAATAATATACAATCAGCTTGATAAATCTTACTTTCTAAAATTTGATATTTATCAATAATAAAATCTTTTCTTAAAATAGGTAAATTTGTTTTCTTTTTTACCAGCGATAAATGATCAATATTTCCTAAAAAATATTTACTTTCTGTTAAAATCGATAACGCTCCAACGCCAGATCTTTCATATAAAATAGCAATGTCTTCTGGTTTGTAATCTGAAATTATTTCACCTGCACTTGGACTTTGTTTTTTTACTTCGCCAATTATAAAATTTTTTTTATTTTTTTGAGCTGAAATTAATTGGTCTTTAAATTCACGTTTCTCTAATTTTGAGGAAATTAATTTTTCTAATGTTTTAAAAGAACATCTTTTTTTTGTTTCTTCTAATTCTTTTAATTTATCTTCACAAATTTTTTGAAGTATATTACTCATTAATTATTGAGTTTACAAAATTTTTTGTAATTCCTTCTTCAATTGTTTTTTTTGCTAATTCAAAACTATCTTTTAGATTATTTCTTAAATTGGATAAATATATTGCCGCTCCTGCATTTATCTCTACAATCATTTGAAATTCTCTGTAGTCGCCGTTAATCATTTTATTAAAGCAATTTGCATTATATTCTGGATCTCCACCTTTTATATCTTCTAATTTAATTAAATCATAACCATAGTCTCTTGGATCAAAACTATATTCCAGAACTTTATTATCTTTCAATTCATTAATTAGAGTATTATCTGATAAACTTATTTCATCTAAGCCATCCAATCCGTGAACAACCATCGCTTTTTCAGAACCCAGTTCTTTTAAGCAGTTACAATGCATAGAAACTAAATCTCTTGAATAGACACCTAGAAGCTGTTTACTTGCTTTAGCAGGATTTGTAAGAGGGCCTAATAAATTAAAAATTGTACGTGTAGCTAAATTCTTACGAACATTAATTACATTCTTCATGGCAGAATGATGATTTTGAGCAAATAAAAAGCAAAAATTTTTATTTGATAATGAGTTTTCTAAATCTTCTACATTATTTGTAATCTTATAACCTATCTTTTCTAGCATATCTGCAGAACCTGATTTTGAACTAACCGAACGGTTACCATGCTTTGCTATAGTAACGCCAGCACTTGCAGCAACTATTGCTGCACTTGTTGATATATTTAATGTGTCTTTCATATCTCCACCGGTGCCACAAGTATCAATTGTATTTTCAGGAGAGTTTATTTTTAGAGATTTCTCTCTCATTACTTTGGCTGCACCGATAATTTCTTCTTTTGTTTCACCTTTTAACTTTAAACCAATTAGTATTGATGTAATTTTAATATCATCTAACTCTCCACTCATAATTTTATTGAATATATACATACTCTCTTCAATATTCAGATTTTGTTGTTCGAGAATTTTATTTAATATTAAAGTTTGATCCATTATTTTGCTAAGTTTAAAAAGTTTTTTAAAATAATTTTACCCATATCAGTACCTATACTTTCTGGATGAAATTGTAGTCCAAATATTGGTAATTTTTTATGTGCAATACCCATTATAATCTTATTATTTGTTTCAGCAGTAATTAAAAAATCTTTAGGCATAGTTCTTTTATCAATTATAAGTGAGTGATATCTAGTTGCTTTAAATTTTCTTTCTACATTTTTAAATATAGAGTGTCCAAAGTGATTAATTGTATCAACTTTTCCATGCATGATTTCTTTGCATTTAATGATTTTACCTCCAAAAGCTTGACCAATAGTTTGATGTCCTAAACAAATGCCAAGTATAGGAAATTGTTTTGATAATTCTGCAACGATATTAAGACTTATTCCAGCTTCATTTGGTGTGCACGGACCTGGTGAAATAACTATTGATTTAGGTTTTAATTTACGAATTTTATTTATAGAAATCTTGTCATTTCTAAAAACAACAACCTTCTGATTTAAATCCAATAAGTAGTGTTTTACATTGTAAGTAAAACTATCATAATTATCTATCAGCAATATCATATATCGAATTTGTATGAATCCTCTGCAGCTGCCATTAAAGCACTAGCTTTATTCAAAATTTCTTGATGTTCATTTTTTGGGACTGAATCATAAACTATTCCAGCACCAGCCTGAATGTATAATTTACTATCTTTTACAAGCCCAGTCCTCAAACTAATACAAGTATCCATGTCTCCATTAGAATCAAAATAACCCATACAACCAGCATAAAAACTTCTATTTAAATTTTCAAGTTCCTCTATGATTTCCATCGCTCTTATTTTTGGTGCACCAGAAACTGTACCTGCTGGAAATCCAGCCATTAAAGCATCTAGAGCATCTAAATTATTATCTATTTTTCCCTCAACGTTTGAAACAATATGCATTACATGAGAGTAGTATTCTATAATCATCTTTTCAGTAACATTCACTGTTCCTTTTTTTGCAACGCGACCAACATCGTTCCTTCCTAAATCTAAAAGCATTAAGTGTTCTGCGAGTTCTTTGTTATCATTCAGTAAGTCATTAGATAAATAAAGGTCTTCAGAGGCATTCTTTCCTCTTTTTCTTGTTCCAGCAATTGGTCTTATTGTAACTTTTTTGTTTCTTAATTGAACCATTAATTCTGGACTAGATGCAACAAGGCCAATTTTATCGAAGTTAAGATTTACAAGATAAGGAGATGGATTTAGTCGTCTTAACGATCTATAAAGATTGACTGCCTTTAAATTATATTTTGTTTCAAATCTCTGTGAAGGCACAACTTGGAAGATATCTCCATTTTTAATATATTCTTTTGCCTTATTTACAATTTTATAAAATTGTTCTTTCTTGAAATTTGATTTAAATTTTAATTTAGATTTTTTATTTTTCTTTTGCGCAGGTTTTAAAATACTTTTTTCTAACTTTTTAATTGTTTTATCAATAAGTAATTTATTTTTTCTATAGGCTTTTTCTGCTGAGATTTTTTTACTTGGATACGTAACTGTCATAAGGGAAATAATATCTTTAATATTATCAAAAACTGCGACAATTTTTGGTCTGATTAAAATTGCATCAGGTATTCTTATATTGTCCTTATTACTTAGTTTAATTTTTTCAATATATTGAATCATTGGATATCCTAGATATCCAACGAGAGTTGGGAAAGGAACGTCAATTTCATTATTTTTAAATTTTGAAATTTTTACAAGTTCTTTAAGACTATGAATTGGCTTTTGATCTAGTTTATAATCAAAATTATGATCCAAATATTTTATTTTTGCCTTACCTTTTTCAACTGTCCAAATTAAATCTGGATCACAACCAAGTAATGAGTAACGCCCTCTTTTACTTCCACCCTCTACTGACTCTAATAGAAAGGAATATTTTTCTGATTTACTAATTTTTAATAATGATGAAAATGGTGTTTCAATATCAGCAATAAGATTTTTTTTTAATATCTGAGGTAAGCCTTTATTATATTGACTTATAAAATTTTTTTTTTCTAGACTCATTTATACTGAGATAAAAGACCATTTATCAGTTCATCATTGAACGAAATCTCTTTTGTCTTAATAATCTCACTACCAAATGCTGTTTTCAATTCGCTGATTAAATTTATATTTGAAGTATTTTCACCTTCTTTAGGCATCTTAATAATTTTAATATTAGCAAAATAAATAGCATTTTTATCTGATCCGAAAGCTACATTATCAACATCAGTTTCAAAAATCTTTTGTTTAAAAGATATTGGTAATTCATCATTAATCTTTAAAGAGGTTGGGCGGTTAATATTGGTATATCACTTGCAAATAATTTTAAAAAACTTGGATATAAAATTGGAGCAGTCACATTTAAAAGAACAACAGATCAATTAATAAAAAAAAACTCCAATCAATATGAATTTATTATTAATCATGATGACATATTAGAAAACCCACAAAATTATCTTAAAGATACAAAAATTACATTGAAAGAAGTATGTGATGATTTAGGCGTTGATTCAATATGGCCGTTAGTTCAAAGCTTAAGAAATCATGTTAAATCTTATAAAAAAAAATATTTTTATGGCTACACACAAAATATTAGTGATGAAAAAATTGTCCTCTATATCAAAGCTGTACATAAATTAACACGTTATCTTGTTGATAATTTTAAACCAAAAATAGTTATTTCACCAAATTTTGTTGGTTATTTTCATATATCTTTAAATATTTATTGTAAAAAAAATAAAATTACTATGCTTGGTATAACTGATACAAAAGTTGAAGGATTATTAACCTTCACAGATCACTATTTGGAAAAAACTGGAGAGTTTGTTAATATTATTAAAAGCGAAAATTTTTCAGATGAAGCAATTGAAAAAGCTGAAAAGTATATAACTAATGAAAGAAAAAAACTCAATCGCACTTTTGCTTTTGGTTTTGCAAGACCTAAAACACTATATAGTAACGTAAAAGAATTAATAAAAAAAATAATTATAAGTTTAATTAAAAGGAACTATAATCCCACATTAGGTCCAACCACAGATAACGCAGGTATCTTTTATTCTTTAAGGGACTTTTATTATAAATACTATAATTCTTATAAGAATAAAAAAATTAAATATTATGATATAAAAAAAATTAATAAAATCATATTTTATCCACTTAAATTTCAACCAGAAGCAAGTATTGATGTACTAGCTTGGGAATTTAATAATCAAATTGAAACAATTAGGCAAATAGCTATGCGATTACCAGACGACTATACTTTAGTCGTAAAAGATCATCCATCAATGTTAAGCTTTAGATCTCCATCTTATTTAGAAAAAATCTTAAAAACAGCAAATGTTAAGCTAATCAGTTCAGATACACCTATAGATTACATATTTGAAAGATCAGATATAATTATCGGCTCTACTTGTACTATGTTTTTTGAAGCTGCGATTTTTGGTAAAAATGTTATTCAATTAGGTGATAGTGGTTTTACAAAATATTTGCCTAATATAACTATAATTAAAAATTTAGATGATCTAAGTCAATTAATTAAAAGATTAGTTAATAATAAAATAGATTATAATAATGAAAACTATCACAAATTACTAAAAAATTATATATCTGCAGCCTATACAATTGGTTTTAATGAAAATTATGTAGGAATTTGGGAGAGAAATGAAGCTCCAGATAATAATAAAATATTTAAAATTTTCAAAAATGAATTGGAAAGATATTTATAAAAATATTAAATGATTGAGTATAATTTAATTTTTGCAATTATAACACTTTCTTCATTCTACGAGATACTTTCAAAAAAAAACATTTATATTTTTATACTTTTGTTAATAACTTTATTT
>CACAVG010000008.1 GCA_902535885.1 uncultured Alphaproteobacteria bacterium
CTATTGTTTCATTTGGGTGGGTTTTGAATAAATGATTTTTACTTATTATTAATTTTTTGTTCATATTTTATAATATATTTTATATTAGTTGTTTTATTTAATTAATTCTACTAATTCATTAAACATTTTGAAAGATATATAATCTGAAAAATGATAGTCATCTGAATAATAAATATTTAAATTATCATGCATTAAGCAATTTTTATTATCGCAAACTAGTTTATGCGGATAATATCTAATTAAATTAGTATGATCAATACTGTCATATAATTCAATAATATCTTTGTGTCTCTCAAAATATAAATTAGTAGGATAGAAAAGTCTTTCATCTTCTAGTAACCTTTCTATTTCATTATTACCTAATCTAATAGCATTATTATTCTTAATTATTTGCATAATTTTTTTTGGCACATGCCATCCTGGTTCTGGAGTTGGGTAAACTAAAATAACTTTATGATTTTTCAATAATTCTAAAATATTTTTAACTATATCTTTTTTAAAAGTTTCTTTATCTGCTAAATATTTCTCATTAATTTTTTTTGCAAAATAACTCTGATTATTATCTTCTTTACCACCTTTTGTATTATCAAATCCTTTATTTTCTAAAAAAAGCGTATACCTAGAAGATAAAATGATAAATGCATTTTTATATTCATTAATTTTATTTAACCTTCTTTTTTGATTTTCATCGTCGCAATTTAAAATCACAGAATTATTTTCTACATTTAATCTTGAGTATTCTCTAAGATATGGACATCCTAGTGAATTTAGAGTTATAAAATTAGTTTTATTATAATCTAAAAATAATTTCTCCATATTAAAGGTTGTTGAATCACCAAGTAAAATAATAGTATTTTTATTACTATCATAATTGCTTTCACATATAATATTTTCACATCTAAAACTTCTTATCTTACTGTCATCTATACTATTAATTACATTGCTAAATCTGTTTTTGAATCCATTTTCATTAATTATCATCATTGCAGTTAAAATTATTAAAATAATAAATATTACAAATGTATTTAAAAATTTTTTTGAATTAATTTTATTTTTATTTCTAAATGGTTTTTCTACAAAATAAAATGAAATACTTGAAATAACAACGCTGATTAAAATCCACAGTGATTTTTGAAAAATTGAAGGTTTATCAATTAAATTGTATCCAAATACAAATATTATGTAGTGTATTAAATATAAAGAAAATGAAATTAATCCTAAGAATCTAATATATCTATTTGATAAAATTTTATACAAAATGTTATATTCATTTATATAAATTATAATAAGACAAACTAAAATTACAGGAATTAATGTTAATAATGATGGATGTCTTAATTGTTCAGAAAATAAAAGTAAACAAAGTATTAATGAAATAAAAGATAAGATACTTATTAATTGACTAAATTTTTGAAAAGGAACCTTTTCGTATGTATTTAAATAAAATGACAACAATATACCTGCACATATTTCCCAACCTCTTGTCGGTAATAAATAAAATGTTGCAGATGAAAAATTATAACTACCAATTTCTGCCAAAATTAAACTTAATATAAAAAAAAATATTAAGATTTTAATGATATGTTTTTTTTTCTTTAATATTTTAAAAGAAATAAATATAAATATTGGAAAAAAAATATAAAATTGCTCTTCTACTGATAACGACCATAAATGTAATAAATGTAATGATTTTGCTTCTTCAGATATATAGTTTATCTCATTTATATAAAAAAAATGATTAGCATTAAATATTAAAGAATTAATTACAGATTTTGATAAAAAAAGGAATTCAGATGGAAGTAATATAAACCATCCAATAATAATACTAATTAAAATTGTAAATATAAGAGCTGGAAAAATTCTTCTCAACCTTCTCTCATAAAAACTAATAATTGAAATTTTTTCAGTTGTGTCAAATTCTCTTAAAAGAAGAGTAGAAATAATAAAACCTGAAATTACGAAGAATATGTCAACCCCTAAATAGCCTCCTTGAAATAAATTGAAATCTAAGATCTGAATTTCTGCGTGAAATAATATTACAGCAATTACAGATAGAGCTCTTAAACCATCAATTTCCTTTCTATAAAAAATATTCATAATGATAATAATAAACTATCTTTATAACTTATTAAAATAGATATATTATCAATTTTTTTATGAAATTATTTATTCATATTGGATATCCAAATACAGCATCAACTACACTTCAATCATTTTTTGTGTCACAACTAAAAATAAATTGTTTTGGTAAAGATCAAAAAAAAACAACTTCAAAAGATTTACAACATGCTTTTGATACAATTTTATTTGGTAACGAAAAAAAATTTGAAAAAAATACTAAAAAAATTATTAGGATTTTTAGATCGCAAATAAAAAGTGATAAAAATATAATAAATGTATTAACTAATGAAATATTTTTAAGTTCTTTTCATATTTATAAATCAGATTTATCTGTCATACATAAGAGATTATATTTTATTTTATCTAAAATTGAATCAATATCAGCTTTGAAAATATTTGTAATTTACAGAGATCAAGTTGATACACTAACTAGGAGAAACTCATGGGGTTTATCTGGATATATAAAATTTAAAAACCATATCTCTAAAAAATTTGATAAGAATAAAATAAATGCAAGAGAGTATAGTGTTTATAAAACTCTTAAATACGACAAAATCTATTTTCTTTTAACTAAAATTTACAAAAATAATGAAGTTAAATTTTTTAATTTTGATGATATTTTTATAAAAAAAAATAAAAAACTATATGAATTATCACAATATCTCGAAATAGATTTTGATAACTTAAATAATTATATAAATAATTTTATTTTAAACAAAACAGAAACAGACAAACAAAATGTATTATTAAGAAACAAAATAAATAATAAAAATAATATTTTAAATACAATAAAAAAATTTTTTTCTATTTCATTTCAAATAATTTACTTTTTACTTGTTTATAAAAATGAAGGGTTCTTAGTTTTAAAAAATTATTTACAAAAACAACAAATACAAGTAAAAATTAATGAAGAAGAAAAGAAAATTATTCAAAACTATTATAAATTTTCTAATAAAAATTTTTATAAAATAATTAATGAAAAATGAATTAATAGATAAATATATTTTTATAGTTGGACCACCAAGAAGTGGGACTACTCTTTTACAAAGATTTTTGTCAAATCTTAATAATTCATACACTATGCCTGAGACACATATATTTAATATTATAGCAAAAAATTACTACTCAGCTATTAGATCTAACAAACCATTTATAAAATTAAATTATGATAATTTAATTTCATTTATGACATATAAAAGAGTAATTAAATTTTTAAAAAAGAACTCTAATTTTTATATTAGTAAAGAGGATAATAAATTATTAGAAAAAAATATTCAATTTAACAAATTAACTATTTCAAAGTTTGTAAGTTTTATATTTAATCAATACAATAAAAATAATGATTATATTTGTATTGAAAAAACACCCTCTCATATATTTTGCACACATATTATAAATCAAACTTTTAAAAATAATTTAATAATTGCGATAATTAGAGATCCTAGAGACTCATTTATTTCTTTTAATAAGATGCTATTAAATCAAAATAAGAAACCAAGAAGTATTTATGAATTTTCAACTATTTGGAATTCATCTATAAATGAAATTGAAAAAAATAAATTAGATTATGTTAAGTATGAACAATTAATCAATGAACCAATTAAAACAATCAATTCATTACTTTCAAAAAATCAATTAAAAATTAAATCAATTGATATTGTGCCTAATAATATAGCTACTAATAAAGAAATCTGGAAAAGTAATGTTTATAAACCAATTATAAAAAATAATTATAATAAATATAAAAATGAGTTGAGCAAAAGACAAATAGAAGAGTTTAATTACTATTGTAGGAATAATCTTATCAAATATAATTATGATATCAATATCAATATGTATCCAAATATTCTTTTTGTACTATTTTATAAATTAAGGAAGATTATTAACAAAATATATTTATTCAAAGAATATATAAAAAGTATAATAAATTTTTATATAAAATATAATGTTTAATTTTTACTCTTATAAATGCGGATCAACAAATCTTGTTGATATTAAAATTGCATTCAAAAATATTTTAAATTTTCGAAATTATTATAATGAAAAAAATATAAATGTTTACAATGAAAAATTTAGAAAATTATGTGGATTTGATTATTCCTATTCATTTTCTTCAGGAAGAATGGCTTTTTATAGTTTGTTAAAATCCTTAAATATAAGCAAAAATGACGAAGTTATAATTCCTGCATACACTTGCGTAGTTGTTGCAAATGCAATTAAATATGTTGGAGCTAAGCCAGTATATGTGGATATAGATTTAAATAATTTTGGTATTGATATTAAAAAATTACAAAAACAAATAACAAGTAAGACAAAAATTATTTGTGTACAGCATACTTATGGAATCTATTCTGATGTTGAAAAAATACATAAAATTTGTGAGGGAAAAAATATATTTATCATTGAGGATTTAGCACATTTATTAAATGATCAACTTATAAATAATAAAGTAGGCATTTATTCTGATGCTTGTTATATTTCTACTGATCACACAAAAATTATAAATACCTATTTAGGAGGTGTTGCGTTTACAAATAATTATAAAATTTCAAAAAAATTAGAAGAAATCTATAAAGAAAGTTCATTTCTTTCAAAAAATAATATTTTTAAAATATTATTTTCTTTTATCATTGAGAATTTATGTTTTAACCCAAAATCCTATAAGTTTTGTTTTATTTTTTTTAGATTACTCAGAAAACTAAAACTTACGTTTAATTTTAAAGATGATTTAAAATTAGATATTCCAACAGATTATCCATATCCTGCAAAACTATCTTCACCTCAAGCACTAATTGGATTAAATCAATTAAATAAAATTAATAATAATATTGAGCATAGAAAAAAAATATCTATTTTAATAAATAAATATCTCAATAATTTACCAAATGAATTGCTGAACAATACAGGTTTATTGAGATATCCTTTACTAGTAAAAAATAGAAATTACTTAATTCATATTTCTAAAAATATATTTGAAAATTCAATATGGTTTAGTACAGTCTTGCATAATAGAAAAAGTAATTTTTATAAAGTAGATTATAATAATGGCAGTTGCCCAAACGCTGAATTTGTATGTGATCATATTATTAATTTTCCTACACATGAAAAAGTAGATATAAAAATATTAGAAAAATTTCTTAAAAAATATGGTGAGATATTTAATAAAAATATTATAACAAAAAAAAATGTTTAAAAATTTTAAAAATAAAAAAGTTTTAGTAACTGGTCATACTGGATTTAAGGGTTCTTGGTTATGTGTTTGGTTAATTATGTTAGGTGCAAATGTAGTTGGACTGTCTAATAATTTAATTCCTGAAAGACGAAATTTATTTAAAAACCTTAAATTAAAAAAAAATTTTAAAATAGATTTATGTAATACAAAAAAAGTTTCAAATATTATAAAGGAATTTAAACCCGATTTTATCTTCCATTTAGCTGCCCAGTCTCTTGTGTCAAAATCATATAATGACCCCTTGCTTACATTTAATACAAATTTAATTGGTACTTTAAATATTTTATTAGCGATAAGAAATTTAAATACAAAATGTACTACAATCTTTATAACTAGTGATAAATGTTATAAAAATATTGAAAAAAAAACTGGATATAAAGAAAATGATGCATTTGGCGGAGATGATATTTACAGCGCATCAAAAGCATCAACAGAAATACTGATAAACTCTTTTTGCAAATCTTTTTTATATAAAAAAAATAATTTAAGAATTGGTATTGGTAGAGCTGGAAATGTCATTGGCGGCGATGATTGGTCTTTAGATAGAGTCGTTCCAGATTGTGTAAGAGCATGGTATAACAATAAATCTGTAACAATTAGAAATCCAAAATCAACTAGACCTTGGCAACATGTTCTAGAACCTCTAAGTGGATATCTTTTGTTAGCTAAAAAATTAAGTAAGTCATCAAGGTTCAACTATGAGGCTTTTAATTTTGGCCCCAAATATGATAATACAGTATTAGATTTAGTAAAGAAAATGTCATTATGTTGGGATAACAAAAAATATAAAATTAATAACAATAAAAAATTTAAAGAAGCTCAATTATTAAAATTAAATTGTTTTAAAGCTAAATCTCTCCTTAATTGGCAGCCAACATTAAACTTTAATGAAACAGCTAAAATCACAATAGATTATTATAAAGAATTACTAATAAATAAAAAAAATAATTTTATATTAATGAAAAGTCAAATTGTATATTTCCAAAAAAGATTAAAATTTAAATGATTAGAATTGAAGATTTATACAAAATAACTAATAACAAAGGAAATATTTTTCATTTTTTAAAATTTAATCAAATCAAAAATAAATCAGACGGTGAAATATATTTTTCTGAAGTATTATATAATAAAATAAAAGCATGGAAATTGCATAATAAGGCTACACTTAATGTAACAGTACCTATTGGAGAAGTTAAATTTGTATTTTTTGATCAAAAAAATAATAAATTTATTGAAAAAAATATTGGAGAAAATAATTATAAAAAAATAATTATTCCTCCAAAAATATGGTATGGTTTTCAAGGATTAAGCTCTAACAAGAGCCTCATTGCAAGCTATTCAGATCATATTTTTGATGATAATGAAGTCAATAGAAAGGAAGTATCTGAACTAAACTACGATTGGAGAATTAAATAGTGAAGATAATAATTTTAGCTGGTGGCTTTGGTACTAGAATATCTGAGTTTACCGATACTATACCAAAACCAATGATTAAAATTGGAAATCAACCGATTATTTGGCATATTATGAATCATTACTATAAGTTTGGTTTTGAAGACTTTATTCTAGCTTTAGGTTATAAGGGTGAAAAAATTAGAGATTATTTTTTAAATTATAATTATTATAATCATGATATCCATTTATCTCTTTTTGATAGTTCTACAAAATTTAAAAATGAAAATAAGTTAAAGTGGAAAGTTTTATTGGCAGATACTGGCTTAGATACATTAACTGGTGGAAGAATAAAAAGACTTTCAAATTATGTAGAAAATCAAACTTTTATGGTAACTTATGGAGATGGAATTTGTTCTGTTGAAATTAATAAACTATTAGAATTTCATAAGTCGCATGGTAAATTAGCAACAGTAACAGCAGTACGCCCAACAGCGAGATTTGGTGAGTTAATGATTGAAGATAATTTAGTTATGAATTTTAAAGAAAAACCACAAGTTACTAATGGTTGGATAAATGGGGGATATTTTATCTTTGAGCCTGAAGTATTGAAATACATAGATAATGATAAAACTATTTTAGAAGAAAACCCATTAGAAAATCTTGCCAAAGAGGGTCAATTAGCAGCATATAAACACGATAATTTTTGGATGTGTCTTGATACTAAAAGAGACTATGATGTTATGCAACAATATTACAAAAATAAACTTGGTTATTGGTCTGATTGATGATTAGACTTTCAAAATCTTCTATAGGCGTTAAAGAAAAAATTGCAGTACAAAAAGTACTTGAACATGAATATCTTGGAATGGGGAAAGAAGTATATAAATTTGAAAACAAACTAAAAAATTTTTTTCATAGAGAAGTTGTATGTGTGTCAAGCGGTACTTCAGCTTTACAAATTGCGATTCAGGCATGTAATTTTAAAAAAAATTCTGAAATTATTTTTCCAACAATTACTTATATCTCTTCATATCAGGCTATTATTGCAAATGGGTGTATTCCTGTACCTTGTGATATTGATGAGAAAAACATGCTTTTGGATACAAAAAAATTGTTAAAACAGATTTCAAAAAAAACAGTGGCCATTATGCCGGTCCATTATTCAGGTAGTGCAGAAAACATTAATCAAATTTATAAAATTGCAAAAAAATATAAAATTAGAGTTATAGAAGATGCAGCTCATGCATTTGGTTCTTATCATAAAAAAAGTTTAGTAGGTAGTTTCGGTGATATTGCCTGTTTTAGTTTTGACGGAATTAAAAATATTACATGTGGTGAAGGTGGATGTATTGTTACAAATGATAAAAAAGTAATTAATGAGTCAAAAGATGCAAGATTACTAGGTGTTATTAAAGATTCGGAAGGAAGATATGCTCAAAAACGAACTTACGATTTTGATGTTAAAAAAATAGGATGGAGATATCACATGCAAAACACAAATGCTGTGATAGGAATAGAACAGTTAAAAAAAATTGATAGAATTAAATTAAAAAGACAAAATTTGTGTTTATTATATGATTCTCTTTTAAGTAAAGTAAGTAATATTAAGATTTTCAAAAGAGATTATAAATTAATTCTACCTCATATTTATGTTGTAAAACTAAATAAGAAAATCAATAGAGATAATGTCAGAAATATTTTAAAAAACAAAGGTATTGAAACCGGTATACACTATAAACCCTTTCAAGAACTTTCTATATCTAAAAAGTATTTGTATAAAAAAAAATATGATTTAACTAAATCATCTTCTTTATACAAAAGTATTATAACATTGCCACTACATTGTGATCTTAAGTCAAAAGATATAATCTACGTAGTTAAATCATTGCAGGAAGCTATTTCTTGACTAAAAAAAATAATTTTACAATAAGTTGTATCATTGCTACACATAACAGAGATGCATTATTAAAAAAAACAATAGATTCAATTTTAAAACAAACTATTCTTCCAGATGAAATTATTGTTGTTGATAATTGTACTTCAAATAAAACAAAAATAATCGTTGAAGAATTAAGTAAAAAAAAAATCAATTTAAAGTATTTATCACATAATTATGGAGGAAAAGGTTCGTCTTCTAGAAATATTGGCTCGTTGTATTCAAAAAGTGATTATTTAGCTATGATAGATGATGATGATTTATGGAAAGAAAATTATATTGAAGAAGTTTTAAACTTTCTTAAATTTAACCCAAATACTAAAATATTGTACACTTGGTTTGATTATATTTTAGAAAATGAAAAAATAGTAGAAGGTAAAAAAATAATTGAAAATTTAAAATCTAAAAACTTTTTGATTAAAAATCCAGGATCAATAATTTCAAATCTTGTTATTGAAAAAAAATTATTTTTTACTTTAGGTGGATTTAATGAGGCTATCCATCCATCTTATGATAGAGATTTAATAATAAAGGCAATTAATAGAGGTTTTAAATACAGAGTCTTGCAAAAGAAATTGATCTTAATGAGAAATCAAAAACAAGTTAGAGATTCATCTGTGAATTTAGATAATATAATTGGTCAATTAAAATTTATAAGATCAAATGTTAGTATTTTTAATATGTATATATATATTAACTTTATCTTAAAAACAATCTATCAGCTATTTTTAAAATATTTTAAAAATGTTTAAATTTAGAAAATCAAATAGACCAAGTAAACAATTATTATGGATAATTGTTTGTAAATACTTATTAAAACAAAAATATATAAGTTGCATTGACATAGCTAGTGCAAATTTTATTCTCTATAAATATATTTCAAGTGATATTTATTACGCATTGGATATAGATATTAATTCAATTAATTTTATTAAAAAAAACTATCCAGAAGTAACAACTTATCATAGTTCAATTGAGGATTTTAAAACTTCATTAAAATGGAATTTAGTACTTTGTCTTCAAACTATTGGAATCAATTATCATTACAACAATAATAATACACCTATGAATATTAATAAATTAATTAATATTACTGAACAAGATGGAACCTTAATTTTTAATATAGGTCCAGAATCAATAAAATTTAAAAATACAATTGAGAAAAAACTTAAGGATAAATTTCTGAACTTAAAAATGATTGAGTATGGAACTTTATCTTCAAATAATTACACAATAATCTCAATAATATTAGGTTTGACAATGTATTATTTTCCTTTTTTAAGAAATCTTACAAAAACATATTGTCTTTTTATTTGTAAGAATAAAAAATGACTAAAAAACAATATATTCTTTCATTTATTGATAAGCATTATCCTCCAAATCATTCTTTTGTAGATGGTTTTTTGTCCAATAAAATTTTTCGAGAATATAAAATCATAAATTTATTGGTAGTATATTCAAACATAGGAATTTCTCCAACAAAATATCTGAATTCAATTTGTTTTAGTATTCATAAAGGTAGAAAAAAACTTAAAAGATTTACAAATATTTTTAAAACTTATTTTTTTATTAGTAATATAATTAAAAATAAAAATATTAAATATATTTTTATAAGAAATGATGTTTCAATTTTGATATCTTCAATTTTATTTCATAATAAAGTAAAAATAATTTTTCAACAAAGCTTCCCATTTGAAAATGACAAGTCAATTAATATTTTAAAAAGATATATATATAAACTTATTTTAAAATTTATTTTAAAACGCGTTCATTTGGTTGTTGTGATTAGTGAAATGGCAAAAAAAAGACTACAATACACTAAAATTAATAATAATAATTTTTTAATAATCCCACTTTTAAATTCATATAACAAACATAAATCAAAAATAATAAAAAATAAAAACAGTAAAATTATAAAATATGTTTATATAGGTTCTTTAAGCAATATTAGAAATATAGAATTCTGGATGAATTGCTTTTATAAAGTATCTCAAAATTATAATAATTTTAACATTACTTTATTTGGTAATAATTCTGAAGATGTAAAAAAAATTACACAATTAGAAAGTTTTAAAAAACTAAAACATAAAGGTTTAATTTATATAAATAATAAAATTAATAGAGATGAATTAAATGAAAAATTAATTAATTTTGATATTGGCATTTCATTAATTCCACCTTTAGATATATATTTAGAGTCTGCACCTACTAAATTAACAGAATATATGCATTCTGGCTTAGTTTTATTAGCAAATAAAGAAATTAAATTTCAAAAAGATATTATATTGCAATCTCAATCTGGTAAATTATGTGAATGGAATAAAAATGATATTATGAAAAATATAATACAAATTAATAAAATGAAAGAAGACAAGCTAATTGATTATAAAAAAAATTCCTATAATTTTTGTATGAATAATCTTTCATATGATCGATATGTTAATTTTTTTATCAAAGAACATATGAATTAATGATCATGTATTCAGATTCTATAAATTATTTATTTGTCATTACTTTAAACTTAATTGTTTTTTTTATTTTTTTTATATTAATAAAAAATATAAAATCATTTCCTAACGATGAAGTTGGAGGCATTCAAAAAGTACATAGTGGCGATATCCCAAGAGTGGGAGGCATGATTTTGCTAATATCCATCATTATTTCTAATTTTTTTTTTTCAAACGATAATATATCTTTAATTCTATATTCATTTATACCAATTCTGATTATCTCTTTATTAGAAGATCTAAATATAAAATTAAATCCTAAAATAAGAATTATTTTTATTGCCCTTTCATCATTTTTTATCATTTATTTCTTAAATTTAAGTTTCAATGATACTAATATAGAATTTATAGATAAATATATTTTAAGTAATCTTTATCTTTCTTTGTTATTAATTTTTGTAATGATTATCGGTCTTGTTAATGCTTTTAATTTTATTGACGGTTTAAATGGCTTGATGTGTCTATCAACAATATCAATTCTATTTTTTTATTCACTTACATCGTATAATTATGAATATGAAAGTATTTTTTGGATTACATCTTTATTGTTAATTTTATATGCAACACTTTTAATTTTCAATTTTCCAAAATCTTTTATATTTTTTGGAGATACAGGAGCATATTTTGCTGGTTTTAATATTGCTGTAATTTCTTTATTAATTGCATCTAAGAAGGATTTTTCACCTTTTTACCAACTTGCAATTTGTTCATATCCAACAACTGAAGTAATTTTTTCTTTTTTCAGAAAAATATTTTATGAAAAACAATCTCCCATGATGCCAGACAATAAACACTTACATATTATGATTTATAGTTTATTATCAAAAAAAATTAGTAGTTTTTCAAATCCATTAAGTACTTTTATTATTATTTTATTTAATTTTATTTATTTGACTGTAATTAATTTTTTTATTGATAGTCAAAGTTCATTAATTTTATTATTTCTATTATTTATTATTATATATATTTCTGTATATTTGTTAGTAAGAAAAAAATTTTCATCAATGAATTAAATTTTTGTATCAAGAATTTTAATTAAATGATTAACTTCATCAATTGTATTGTAATGAGTCATACTTATTCTAATAACACCATCTGTTGTATCAACTCCTAAAGCATTCAAGCATCTCCAAGCATAAAAATTATCATTTCTTGTTGCTATATTGTGTTGGTTCAAAGTATGTGAAATCTCCTTAGATGATTTTATATTTGAGTAAAATGAAATTGTTGGAGCTCTATTTTTATTTGAAATTCTATTTTTTCCAATCAGGAATAGATCATCTCTAGAGTATAAATAATCTAAAATTGGATTTGCAAGGTATTCTTCATGTGATGCAATAAGGTTATTTATTTTTTTTATTTTTTCTATTGTATCTTTATCTTTATCTTTAAAATGATGATTATACAAATTATCAAAATATTCATAAATTCCAATTAAAGAAACTAACTCCTCATGATTTGGTCCACCAGGGTTGATAGTGTAAGGATACTGTCCTTTTAAAAATTCGTGATTTTGATTAGGTAAATTTCTAAGAACTTCTTCTTTTCCATATAATAGTGCTAAATGAGGACCATATGTTTTGTATAAGCTAAAAGTATAAAAATCTACATCTAATTCTTTAACATTCGGAAAGCCGTGTGGAGCATATGAAACACCATCGCCAATAACAATTATATTGTTTTTATGTGCTAAGTCTGAAATTTCTTTTAAATTATTTACTGACCCAACAATATTTGAACAATGTGTAACTGCTAAAATTTTAGTTTTTGAATTTATTAATTTTTTTAAATCGGAGATTTTTAATTCATGATCATCAGAATTAAATTTCCACTCAATAATATTTGCTCCATACTCTTTTAATCTTCTCCAAGGACTTATGTTTGCTTCATGATCCTGATTTGTAACTATAACTTCGTCACCAGGATTAATAATATGTTTTAAAGCATTAGATAGTACATATAAGTTAATTGAAGTTGATCCTCCAATAAGAATTTCATTACTTTTTGCATTTATCATTTTTGCAAATAAGTGGGTTGCCTTATCCATATTTTCACCGGCAATTTTTGACATTGGATATTCAGCATAAGGCTGGACTTTAGTAGATGTCATAAATTCAGTTAATTTATCAATCACATTCTTAGGAACATAACTTCCTCCTGCATTTTCAAAAAAAGACCAGTCTTTAGAAAGAGGATCTTTGAATGCTGGAAATTGTGATCTTACAAAATCTATATCAAGTTTAATATTTTCTAGTGTCAATTTTTCCTCTTATTGTATTTTCTTTTATTCTAATATAGAAAATAATAAATGTATAATTGATTTAAATATATTTTTCATAATGATTGATAAACGTAAATTTTATATAAATGGTACTTGGGTTGATCCCATTATTAATAATGATTTTGAGGTTACCAATCCTTCAAATGAACAAAATTATGGTCTTATTTCTTTAGGATCTAAAAAAGATGTAGATCTTGCGGTCAATGCAGCAAAAAAAGCATTCATTACATGGAGTCAGGTAGATAAAAAAGAGAAGATTAGTTTACTAGAAAATTTACTTAAGATTTATAAAAGTAGATGGGATGAAATAACGCAAACAATGTCTGAAGAAATGGGAGCGCCATTAGATTGGTCTTCATCAGCACAAACTTCTTCAGGAGCAGATCATATTGAAGATTTCATTTTGAGATTAAAAAATTTTGAATTTGAAAAAAAATTTAATAAAAATTCTAATAATTATATTGTTTATGAACCGATTGGAGTATGTGGTCTTATTACACCGTGGAATTGGCCTATCAATCAAATCACATTAAAAGTGATACCTGCTTTAGCCACTGGCTGCACTATGATATTAAAACCTTCAGAAATTGCACCCATGTCAGGGGTCATTTTTGCGGAAATAATTCATGAAGCAGGTTTCCCTCCCGGTGTTTTTAATTTAGTGAATGGAGATGGAGATGGTGTAGGTACAGATCTATCATCTCATAAAGATATTGATATGATATCGTTTACTGGATCAACAAGAGCAGGAAAACTTATTTCTAAAAACGCAGCAGATACAATTAAAAGAGTTTGTTTAGAATTAGGAGGTAAGGGGGGTAATATTGTTTTTAGTGATTCACATTCAGAAGCAGTAAGAGAAGGTGTTAGGAATATTATGAGTAATTCTGGTCAATCTTGTGATGCACCAACAAGAATGCTAGTTGAAAAATCAATCTATAAAAGAGCAATAGAGGAGGCGGCTGATGAAGCAAATAAAATCAAAGTTGATATTGCTTCTAAGAATGGAAATCATATCGGTCCAGTTATTTCTAGAACACAATATGATAAAATTATTGATCTAATTAATAGTGGTATAAATGAGGGTGCTAGACTCGTGGCTGGAGGTCCTGAAAAACCAAATGGTCTAGAAAAGGGTTATTTTGTAAAGCCAACAATTTTCACAGATGTAACTAATAATATGAGAATTGCAAAAGAAGAGATTTTTGGACCAGTATTATCTATAATTCCATTTGAAGATGAAGATGAAGCTATATCAATTGTTAACGATACATCCTATGGTCTAGGAAACTACGTTCAAACTCAAGATAAAGAAAAAGCGAAAAGAGTTGCAAGAAAATTTAGATCAGGAGGTGTGTATATAAATGGAAATAGTGCTGATCCAGGAACTCCCTTTGGTGGTTATAGACAATCTGGTAACGGAAGAGAGGGAGGTGATTGGGGTCTAGAAGAATATTTAGAAATTAAAACTATCTGCGGATGGGAATGATCTAAACTTTAATATTATTAAAATAATTTAATCTTCCTATTATTTCATCTCTTTCAATATAATATCCTTGCAGATGTCTATTTCCAGAGTTTGGATCAAATTCAGTCCTTCCATGTAATACTCTTCTATTGTTAAAACAAAATATATCACCTGCCTCTAATCTAAAATCAATTTTAAATTTTTTGTTTTGAAGCAGTGATGCAAAATATTGGTAGGCATCATAAAATTTTTTCATTTTTTTTGGATCAACATCGACTGCTCCCATTGCAGCCATACTAAATCTAATATCATTGAAATCATTATCTTTTGTAAGTGTTATTATTGGAGAATGAAGAATTCTTACAGCTTTTTGAGTATAATCAGTGTCTTTGAATTTAACGTGAATTTTTGTTAAAATATTAAAAACTTCTTTTTCATTTTTTTTTAAATAATTTGCAACTGCAAAACCATCTACAACAGATGATAATCCACCATTAGCTTCATTCACTAAACAATGAAGAAACTGATAACCAGGAGCATATTCAAAATAAGGTAAGTCGGTATGATTTCTTAATGCATCTGCCGTATAAGCGGTATTATTTGGCTTTGGAATGTTAATTACTTCAAATGGTGTACCAAAAAATGTTTCTCTGTGATGGCTTATTCTGTTTAATATTTTGAATGCTGATTTTTGGCTGGTTGGTGCATTTTTGATTAATGCAAAACCATACGTATGAAGTAAATTTAGCCATTTATGTAAATGTTTGTCATTTTTTATTACACTATTATGATCAACAATAATTTTCTTTAAATTTTTTTTTAATTTACTATCCCAAAAAATATAAGGTGATTTATATTTTCGATTATTTATTTCAGTATAACAATGATCTCTTAACCATTTTAAATTGAATTTGCTACTATGATCACCTTCACTCCAATCAATATTGAGTATATTTTTTTCAATTTTATAATTTTTAGGAAATATATTTTTACTAACAGTTAAAATATTAAAGACTCGCATATTTGCAGTAGGATGTATTGCTGTTGGACAATTATCTCTTAACCACATAAAATGGAATTTACTTTCAAAATTATCTTTCCACAAAATACTTAAATGGTCATTCTTTTTTTCTAATTTTTTTACATGATATTTAGTACTCATTTTGAAATATTTATATCTGAATAAATTATCTTAGTATATTTAACAAATTAATGAAATCGAAAAATAATAATCTCTTAGGAATTTCTTTCATGTGTTTGTCAATGTTTTGTCTAAGTATAAATGATATCACGTATAAATATCTAAGCTTTCATTTTCCTGTATGGGAATCAATATTCTTCAGAGCACTAAGTGGAAGTATCATTGCAACTTTTTTTGCAATGTATTTTGGATTTGATAAGTTAAAAACTAAAAAACCAGTTGGACATGCTATCCGTGCTCTTTCTGCTTCTGCTTGTGTTGTATTCTATATTTACGGAATTAATCATTTAATGTTATCTGAAAATATTGCTATTGCACATTCTGCTCCCATTATTGCTGCTTTTCTTGCTGTACCAATACTTGGCGAGAGAATTGGGATTTTTAGAACAACTGCAATATTAATTGGTTTTATTGGTGTGTTAATTATTGTTAAGCCTGGTACTGACTTGTTCAAATTAGAAACACTCTATCCTCTAATATCTGCAGCTTTTATGGCTTCTGTTTACTTATCAACTAGATCAGTAATGAGTACTGATTCTAGTGTTGCAATTGTTTTTTATTACTCTTTTGCATTATTAATTACGTCAATAATATTTTTCCCTGATAATTTTATTATGCCAAATGGAATTCAATTAATTTTTGCTATGAGTTTAGGTGTGATGGGATCACTAGGACATTTATTTATGTCTCAAGCAGCTAAATATGCAGATGTTGCAATTACTTCACCCTTTGAATACTCATCTTTTATATTTGTAGGAATTATGGGATATTTAATTTATTCTGAGGTTCCAACTTTAAGTATTTATTTGGGGGGAGCAATAATTATTAGCACTGGAATATTTATAGCTTACAGAGAAAGAAAAAATAGCTAAATTAAAAAATTATTTCTTTTAAACTTTTCTTCTTATATTTTTGATTTCTTATTTTATTTAAAATATTTTTTTTACCTCCACACATTAAAAATTTATTATCAATATCTTCGTCTTTTAAAGGATTATTTTTCCCTCCTTTAATATTTGATATTTTTTCAATCAATATACTTCCATCATTCATTATTACTTTAATTATATCAGGATACTTAGGATCATAATCTTCAAAATTATTTGGCACTTCGTAAGTAATTAGTTTAATCTTTCTAGTCATGTTTAAACTTTTTTTATTTTTAGAAATATTTAAACTACTTAAATCAAATTTACCATTAATCAGAGCAGTTGCTAAACAATAACTCAATGAGAATCTAGCTTCAGTAGAATTTTTAGGTATATGAAATTTTGATACTCTGAACCAAGGTTCTGGAAACTCAATTGTAATAGATTTAATATTTTTTTTTATAAAAATTTTTTTATTTAAAATTAATCCTCCTTGTATTACTCTTTGTGAATAACTACAAACTGGCCAAAACTTAATGAAATTTGGAAATTTAATTATTGCATTTCCTAAATCTGATTTTTTAAAATTATTATTTAATTTTTTAGAAAATTTACTACCATACAATTCAATAAATCCTCTCTCAATATTCCAAATATTTTGATTAGCTGTTCCTCCATTTTTTGCAAGTAAGGCTGACTGTACCCCTGCTTGTGCGGCAAACCCTATATGAAAAGCTTTTGTATCTTTTCCGAATTGTTGTTTTAAACCAGATGAAAAACTTGTTGCAATAGAAATTGCATTTGCCATTTGATCTGCATTTAATTTTAACACTTTAGATACTGCTGCAGCAGTTCCAACCACGCCTATTGTATTTGCTGAATGCCATCCTTTATAATAATGATCATAGCTAAGAGCTTGTCCTAATTTTATTATTAATTCATATCCTACTACCCATCCCTGATATGTTTCCTCAATTGAGATGTTTTTCATTTGAGCAATAGATATTAGAGCTGAAAAAATTGGTGCACTAGGATGAGATCCTGCAACGTATTCGTAATCATCAAAGTCTATAGACGCTGATCTTACTCCATGTAAAAAACATGCTGCAGAAATAGATAATTTTTTTCCTCCTCCAAATATCTTAATGTTTTTTGAATTATTATTTTCTAAACAGTATTTTAAGGCTACCTTTGATTGTTTTTCTTTAACACCTGATAATATACAAGCTAGGGTATCTATGAATGCATTTTCTGCTCTTTTATAAGTTACCTTATTGATATTAATTCTTTTTTGTGATGCCCAATTACAAAATTTTTTATGAAAACTCATTTTTTATATTTTGCAATCATTGTAATTTCTTTTTTTTCATTAAGAATTCTTCCAATAATTTCATCATCTCGATTTTCACCAATTTCTACAAAGAAATTATTGTTATATATAAGAGGCGCTGTAGCTTTATATTCAAAAGAATTGAACTCAATCTCGTTTTTTCTAGCAAGATTTAAAAGATAAGTTGCTTGAAGAGGTGCATGGACTAATAATCCCATATGACCCTCATAATTTTTTGTATAATCATTATCATAATGAATCTTATGTCCATTAAAAGTTAAAGCAGAATATCTAAAAAGCAAAGTTGATGAACTAAAAATTTTTACTTTATCAATTAATTTTAATTCGTATTTTATTTTAGGATTAATGGAATTTTTATTTATTTTTTCTCTATAAACAGCAGTTTGAACTTCTGATATTATTAATTTATTTTTATTTAAATATTCATGATTAATATTAACAAAACATAGATTGCCTGATCTACCTTCTTTAAATTCAATACTTGAAATGGTTGAATTTTTTTTAATTTCAGATCCAATTTCAAATTCATCAAATATTTTTATTTTACCACCAGCCCACATTCTAATTTTATAAGGTAACTCGGGTAAGAACATTCCTAATTTTGTATTTCCATCTTTGTCTAGATCATTTATTGAAACTGCATCTGGGCATAAACATAAAAAAATTCCCTCAGGCACAGTTTGATCACTTAAACAGTTTTGATTGATTGTTTTTTTTAAATGATCAACTAATCGAGGAGTAATAATATCGCTTCTTGAAATTTTCTTTCCAATCCAATCTTTGTAATTATTCATATTTAATTTACTCGAGTTTACTTATAAATTAATAATTAGTATAATTTATATTTTTAAAAAATGAAAAAAACATTTGACTACATAATAGCAGGAGGAGGTTCTGCTGGCTGTACATTAGCCTCAAGATTATCTGAAAATAAAGATATAAAGGTATTACTAATAGAAGCAGGGGGGTCAGGAAAAAGTTTATTCACTCAAATGCCCGGTGGTAACGGATACATTTTTGGAAACCCTAAATTTGATTGGGGTTTTGAGTCAATACCTCAACCTTCTTTAAATAATAGAAAAATTTTATACCCTAGAGGTAAAGGGCTAGGAGGATCTTCTCTTTTAAACGGTATGATTTACATGAGAGGGGCTCCAGGTGATTTTAATCGGTGGAGACAAAAGGGCTTAGAGGGTTGGTCATATAATGATGTATTACCATATTTCAAAAGATCTGCCTCAGCTTTTCATAGAGAAAAAAATGAATATCACTCACATTCAGGTCCTTTAAAACTTACACCAGCTGGTAATTACAATTCTATCGATAAAGCATTTATTGATGCATGTGTTGAAGCTGGGGCAGAAATTAATAATGATTTTTATAATGGCAATCTAAATGGAGTAGGCCGATATGATGTTAAAGTATGGAATGGAAAAAGACAATCATCTGCAGAAGCTTATTTGAAATTTAAACCTAACAACTTAACAATTTATAAAAATACATCTGTAATAAAAATTTTAATTGAGAAAAATAAAGCTAAAGGATTGCTTTTATCAAATGGTGAAGTTTATGCATCATCAGAGGTAATATTATCTTTAGGGGCATTCGGTAGTCCCAAATGCTTAATGTTGTCAGGAATTGGTCCAGAGTTACATTTAAAAGAAAAAAATATAGAATTACTAATTAACTTACCTGGAGTAGGTGAAAACCTTCATGATCATCCTGTTATGCCAATGAATTGGGCTTTTCAAAATAACAATTTAAGTTTCTCTAAATATCAAAGGATCGATAGAGCTATTATTGTGGGATTAAAATATATTTTATTTAAACAGGGATTAGCCGCAGCTCCTTTTTGGTCAACAAATCTATTTCATGCAATAAGAGAAAAAGATATGCCTGAAATACAAGTATTCATGACACCTATGTGTTTCAAAGAAGAAAAAGATAATTGGTCTATGAGTTTAGACAATTTATTAAATTTTGGTTCATTATTTTTTTCTAGAGGTAAAAAAGCTTTTCCAGGACTACACTTTCAAATTAATTTACTAAGACCAAAGAGCACAGGAAGTGTAAAACTTAAAAGCTCAAATCCAAATGATGAACTTAATATAAATCCAAATTGGTTCATCGATCCATCTGATATGGAAGATATGATAGAAGGGATGAAACACACAAGAGAAGTATTGTCAAAACCCAGTTTAGCTAAAATTGTTTCAGAAGAATTACTTCCAGGAAAAAAAATCAAAAATGACCAAGATTTAAAAGAGTCAGTTCGAAATCATGTACAAACAGGTCATCATCCTGCATCTACTTGCGCAATGGGTTCAAGTAATAACAAAATGGCTGTACTTGATAATCAGCTTAAAGTAAGAGGAATAGACAATCTCAGAGTAGTAGATGCTTCTTCTTTTCCAGATATGATAAGTGGAAATATAAATGCATCTGTAATTATGTTAGCAGAAAAAGCATCAGATATGATATTAAAAAATTAATTAATCACAAATAAGTTGACCAATGAAAATATTTAAGTTTAAATAAATTATGTCTGAAATTCAAACCTACAAATTTTATGCGGGAAATAAATGGCATGACCCTTCTTCTGAAAAATATTTTGAAAGTGAGGATCCATCTATAGGTAAAGTATGGGCAAGGGTCCCTGACTGCAATGAAAAAGATATTAATCTTGCAGTATCATCTGCTAAACATGCTTACTATGATGGTCCTTATGGTAAAATGCATCCAGCAGAAAGAGGAAGAACACTAACTAGAATTGGAGATATTATTGCTAAAAATGCAGAACACATTGGGCAAATAGAAACTAAAGACAACGGTAAACTTCCAAAAAATATCACTCCTTCTTTAACCAGCTGGCAGACTGAGAGTTTTTATTATTATGCAGGCATGTGTGACAAGTATGAGGGTAGATTGATACCTTCAGAGGTTCCAAATATGCATAATTATTTAAAATGGGAACCATTTGGAGTTGTTGCACTTATTCTTCCTTGGAACTCACCAATTGGAACATTGATCTGGAAATTAGCGCCGGCAATAGCTGCAGGCAATACAGTTGTAATTAAACCATCAGAAAGAGCATCGTGCTCTACATTAGAGTTAATGAAAATTCTAGAAGAAGCTGATCTTCCAGAAGGTTTAATTAATGTTGTTACTGGTTTTGGTCCTACCACTGGTGCACCTCTTATTGAACACCAAGATGTTAGAATGATAAGTTTTACAGGTGGAACAAAAGGGGGGAGTGCAGCAAGTTTAAGTGCATCCAAAAATGTTAAACCTATTATTATGGAGTTAGGGGGAAAATCACCACAAATTATATTTAAAGATGCTGATTTAACTTTATCAGTTAATGGAGTTGTATCAGGAATCTTTCCAGTTTCAGGTCATAGCTGTATTTCTGGTTCAAGAATATTAGTACATAAAGATATAAAAGATAAATTTACTCATAATTTATTAGAAGTTGTTAAAAAGGCTAAAGTTGGTCACCCAAATGATACAGAAACACAAATAGGACCTATAGCAAATAAAGAGCAATATGATTTTATTTTATCTAAGATAGAAGCGGCTGAAAAAAGAGGTTTAAAATTATTAATTGATGGCAGAAAAGAACAAAAATCTGAAGGGTACTATATTGGACCAACTATTTTTGATAATGTTCCAAATGAAGACGATTTAGCTCAAAATGAAGTATTTGGACCTGTTGCATCAATTCAACCTTGGGAAGATGAGGATGAAGTAATTAAAATTGCAAACGATAGTATTTATGGTCTTGCAGCAGGTATTTGGACTAAGGATACTAATAAAGCCATACAATTAGCTGATAAGATAGAAGCTGGAACTGTTTATATAAATAATTATTTTAATGCTTCTACTCAATCTCCAGTTGGAGGCTTCAAGCAATCAGGATACGGTCGTGAAAATGGATGGGAGGGAATGCAAAGTTACATGCAGACTAAATCTACATGGTTAGCTACCAATCCATTTCAACCAAACCCATTTTAAGAAGTAATTATTCTTTCCAGTTTGGTTCTCTTTTTTCTAAAAAAGCTTCAATACCTTCCTTGGAATCATCATGTAGCATATTTTCCGTCATTACATTTGAAGTAAAAGTATATGCGTCTTCTAAATTCATATCTTTTTGTTTGTAAAAAGCTTCTTTACCAATTTTAATAGTATTAGAAGATTTAGACGATATTTTTTTAGCAATTTGAAATACATTTTCTTTTAAACTATCTTCTTCAAAGACATCATTTATTAAACCAATCCTTAATGCTTTATTTGCATCTATAAGATCTCCAGTGAGAAGCATTTCCATAGCTTGCTTTTTACCTACAGTTCTTGATAATGGAACCATTGGTGTTGAACAAAATAATCCAATATTAACACCAGGAGTTGCATATTTTGCTCTGTTACTTGAGTAAGCTAAATCACAGCTAGAAATTAACTGACAGCCTGCTGCAGTAGCGATACCATCAACCATAGCTATAATTGGTTTATTATTTTTATTAATTTTCAGCATAAGTTGAGAGCACATTTGAAATATTTTTTTAAAATAGCTTTCACCTTTGTCATTTTGCAATCTTTGTGAATTTAAATCTTTTAAATTATGTCCTGCACAAAAAATATTACCTTTTGATGATAAAATAATTACTTTTACTTCATTATCTTTATCAGCAATATCTAGTGCTAATGTTAATTCATTGATCATGTTTTCGCTTAAAGTATTTTGGTTTCTCTGATCATTAAGAATAATATTAAAAATATTATTATTTTTTTCGTTTAATATTAGATTAAAATTCATTTAATTGATTTGAATTTCAACATCTTTAGATAGTGAATTAGCGATAAAACAATACTTATGTGATCTCTTTTTCATCTCTTTCATTTCTTCATCAGAAATATTAAAATTATCTTCAAATACTATAGCTGGATTTAGCTCTATTTTGTTGACGTACATTCTTCCCTCTGCATTTTTTCCTAAATACGAAATTGCTTTATCTTTGTAATTAATAACTGGCCATTTCATTTTTGCAGCTAAAGCTAAAAACGTCATCATAAAACAACTACTTACAGCTGCAGCTAGTTTTTGCTCTGGATTAATATTAGTTTCGCTTCCTCCATAATCTGGAGATGATCCTGCATCAATAGATACATTTTCGTTAAGCATTACTGTGTGATCAGTTAAGTATTTTCCAAATTCGAGTTTTTGATCTCCTAATTCCCACTTTAATTCGATTGAATGACTCATTTTAAGAATAATTAAAAGGTAGTGAGCACACTTTACCTTTTCTCTCAATGTTGTCTGGTGTTAATACGATAACATCCTGCCCATCATTCCAATAGTCTCTATCAACCATTGATAGCCCAATATTGGTTTTTAAAAATGGTGAATAAATACCAGAGGTGATATTACCAATTTGAAATCTATTTTTTGAGTATACAGGAAAAGGTATTGTACACGAAGGAGTCGGGGAACCATCAAAAGTAATTCCTTTTATTTTTTTTTCTATTCCATTTTTTAATATTTTTTTTAGTGCATCTTTTCCAATGAAATCATGAGATAAATTGTTACAATAATTATCAAATCCACATTCAATTGGATTATTTTCTAGAGTAAATTCATTACCATAGGATAATAAACCACCTTCTATTCTATCAATTAAATTTGGACATCCAGGTGAAATATTAAAATCTTTTCCTGCTTCCCAAATAGTTTCCCAAAGTTTTTTTCCTAAACTAAAACCTTTAAGATAAATCTCAAAACCATCTTGTTTGCTATATCCTGATCTTGCAATTATCTGCTTTGTTCCTTCAAATTCAAAAAAAGAAAAATGAAAGAATTTTAATTTTTTAATTTTTTCTCCAAATATTGATGACATTAATTCTTCAGATTTTGGACCTTGAATTGCTAGGGGGTAAATATCTGGCTCTATAATATCAACTTTAAAATTTCTTCCTACAGCCAATCCTTTTGCCCAAAGAAGAACATCTGAGTCTGCAACTGATAGCCAATATTTATTTTCACTTAATTTTAAAAGTACAGGATCATTTATCATCCCGGCATTTTCATCAATCATTGGATAATAGTAACATTTACCAATAGGCATATCTTTTATTGATCTTGGAGACATGAGTTGTATTAATTTTGCAGCATCTTCTCCCATTATTTGAACCTGACGTTGACATGAAACATCCCAAATTTGAGTATTTTTAGATAAGTGCCAGTAATCTTCTTCTATTGTTGCTTTAAATGATTTTGGAAGAAGCATATGATTGACTACAGTAAAACCACTTACACCAGCCTCAATTACTTTCTCGGTATAGGGAGTCCTCCTAATACGTCTAGACATGTTTAATCCTGAATTACTCATTTATTTAGACCACCATATTGAGTATCCGTTTGGAGAAACAATTAGAGGTATGTGATATTTTTTAAGAGGATCTTTCATTTTAAATTTAACACTTATTGAATTAATTATTTCACTAGTATTTCTAAAATATTTACCAGAATTAATTATCATTTCATAATCACTTTCACAATCTTCTTTCGTTAATTCAAATTCTTTAAGCATTCTTCCAGAACTATCTGTTTTATCTTCTAGAAATACAACTTTGTTATTATTATTTACTTTATAAATAACAATTTCTACATCACTTGCATGTGTACCATCTATTGAGTTTAGTAAATGTGTAGAAAAAATTGCCATAACCTACTCTATAGACGCTTTATCTCTTTTATCACTAACTGCAGCAACTATTGGACTTATAACACCTTTAGCCTTAACATTTACACATGCAGTTTTACCACTTTCTAACGCTCTTTTTAAAGCGGGGCCTAAATCTTCTCTTTTAGTAACTAATTCTCCATGTCCTCCAAAACCCTCAAAAATTGAATGAAATGGAATATCTCTAAAATCAGTTGCGAAGTGTTTCCCGCTTTCAAACAACCTTTCTTGTTGTTGAGAAATACAGTCAAGACCTCCATTGTTGTCGATAACTACAACAATAGGTTTTTTTTCTTGAAATGCAGCTTCAATTGATAATCCGCCAGATAAAAATGCACCATCTCCACTTATTAAAACAACATTAGATTTAGGATTAAGATTTTTCGCTGATACTGCAAAAGGAACTCCAACACCTAACATACTAAAAGTGCCTGGATGTAATATTCCACCAAGTTTTTTACCTTTTGATCCAGCAATATTAATTGCAATCTCAGACCAGAAATGTGTGTTTCCACCATCAATAACTAACCAATCATTTTCAGTTAATGCTTCTTGAACATCTAAAGCTAACTGAAGAGGATGAATTTTTCCACCTTCTTTTTTAGCCTCTTCAGTTTCTTTATTTAAATCATCTAATGTTTTATCAATCCAATTTTTTTTCTCTTTTTTATTCTTATCAAACCATTCATTACTTAATTTCCATTTACTATTTTTCTTTAATTCTACGAGTTTATCCAAAAAGACTCCAGGATCACAAAGTAAATTAATATCTGCAGCTCTATTTAATTCTATTTCTTCATGTGATCCATTAATACAAACAAGCTTTGTGCTTTTTGGAAAAAGTGGAGGATTACCAAAATTCATTTGATTATCAAGACGTGCACCAATCATAAGAACCAAATCTGATTCATTGAGAGCCATTTTTGATGGAGGGTATTGATGAATATCTGCAAGACCCATATATGTATCTGCCTCTTCACCTAAAAGTTTTTGGTGGTATGGTATATTAAATATTGGAATATTTAATTCAAATCCAGCTTGCTCTAATTTTTTTTCTGCACTAGACCACCAAACTCCATGCCCTCCAATAAAAACAGGTTTTTGTGCACTAATTGCTAGATCAAATATTTCATTTAAACCTTCAGGATCAGGCCAAGCTTTTGCTAAAGGTTTCTTTTGATGAGTAAAAGGTCTTTCTTCTAAACCTGCATCATCTGCATATGATGAAAACATTATATCTACTGGTACGCTTAAATGTACTGCACCAGGATAGCCATTTGTTGCAATTCTATATGCTTTATCTACGAACTCTCTTATTCTATTACCATCTGTTATACTTGCACTGTATTTTGTTAACGGTGCTGCAATAGATACATCATCTATTTCCTTAAAACCGCCTGCTCCTTGTCTTTTTAAACTACTTGATCCAGTTATAAAAATAACAGGTGATCTTTCACCCCAAGCTTCCATCATTGAAGGTACTGCATTTGCAAAACCTTCGGGCCCCACAATACAAACGGATGGTTTTCTTGATATTCTGGTATGACCATCAGCTAAATGACCAGCAATTTGTTCATGGGGACAATTAATTACATTAATTTGACACTCCATAAATCCTTCAAGTGCTGGATTACAAAAACCTCCAGAAAGTGTAAAAACATTATCAATACCTTTGTCTCTAAGAGCTCTTGCAACTAATGCCCCACCTCTAATCTTTTTATCTCCCATCTTAATACTTTATATCCTTAAAAAATTTCTCTGCTATAATTTTTTTATCAACTTTATTTATATCCGTTAATCCCACTAAGCCAAGATTTGTACTTAACTCTTCTTTAATTAGGTTAATGATTCTTCTAAGACCTTTTGCGCCATCCGCACCGATGGCATACATTAAAGGTCTCCCAAACATAACAAAGTCAGCTCCCAGAGCTAATGCACGTAAAATATCACTACCACTTCTAATGCCACTATCAAAAAGTATTGGAAAATCGTGTCCCAAAGCTTTTCGTATTAATGGTAAAGCATTAATAGAAGCAGTAGCGCTATCTAATTGTCTTCCACCATGATTTGATACTTGAATTGCATCAGCACCTGCCTCTTTAATTTTCATAGCATCTTCAGAATTCATTACTCCTTTGATTATTAATTTTCCTTTCCAAGCGTCTCGAACCCTTTTTAGAGTATTCCAATCAGTTGCCCCTCTACTTTCTTTTCGTCTAAAAACTTGATCACCACTTTTAGAGGTAACATAATTCATTGGTTGTGGAGCACCTTTAAACAAAGTTGTTAAACTCCATTGAGGATGTAGTGCAAAATCTAAAAATTGTTTTGGACCAATTTTAAATGGATATCCAAATCCATTTCTATCATCTCTGGCTCTTCTTGAAAGAATTGGAACATCAACAGTGAGGATCAAAACATTGTATCCAATGCTTTCTGCTCTTTTTAATAATTCCATAATAAATTCTTCACTTTGAAAAATATATATTTGCATCCACGCATGACCTTCTGAAAAAGTAAACATATCTTCAAGCGTAGTACTAGAAGCCATCGAAACACATGTTGGAATATTATTATACGCACTTTCTTTTGCTATCATTTTATCTGCTTCAGGCCATGAAAGATTTGTCATTCCCATTGGTGCAAATCCAAATGGATAATCAAAATGAAAATCAAATATTTTTTTACTTAATTTTCTATTCTCGACATTTCTGAAAACCTTAGGTTCAAGTCTAATTTGATCTAATGCTTTACTATTAATTTCAGCAAGTTTATCATCTCCTGATGCTCCATCAATGAAATCAAAGACCAATTTTGGTAATCTCTTTTTTGATAACTTAATTGCATCATCTATTGTATGGATTTTATTGCTAGGTTTAATGAGTTCATTCATTTTAATATTTGTATTCTAATATAATTTATAATTCTATTATAAAATATACTAGTTTTTTGAAATACCCTTCCAAGGTATTGGACTAGATGGAATATCCTCTTTTAAACCTCTTTGTATTTCACCTTTCTCATCATACATTGGTAAAGTACAAATTTCACCTTTTTGCACACTACCATCATCACAACTAACATCTACTATTGTGTCTGGTCCAAATTCTGCATTATCCATATGAACTATAGCAACACCACAAACTTGAAATGGCGACCATGTACTTGAAGTTACAATTCCAACTTTTTTATTATTAATAGAAATTTCAGAATCAACCAACGCAAAGCTATTTTCCACTCTCATACCCCATGTTAAGCAATCTTTGCTTGCATTTAGTAAATAATCTCTTCCAATAAAATCACCTTTATTAAAATCTATAAATTTTCCTAATCCAACAGCAAATGGAGATCTGTCTCTTGTAAAATCTCTGCCTGCAGATAAGAGACCTGCTTCAATTCTTCTACATCTAAATCCTGGAGAGGCTGTAAGGATCATTCCCATTTCTTCACCCTTACTGAGTATTAAGTCTCCAATTTTTTTTGAATCATTTTCTGGCCTTAAATAAATCTCCCAGCCAAGTTCATTTGTAAAACCTGTTCTGCTTATAATTACTTTTTCTGAAGCAATTGAAGTTTCAACCCAATCAAAATAATTAAAATTATTTTTTAATGGTTGATCA
>CACAVG010000009.1 GCA_902535885.1 uncultured Alphaproteobacteria bacterium
ATAATGAATGGTCTAAAATTGAAAAATTTATAATTGATTTCCAACAAACGTGTAAAACAATAAAATATGCAGATAAGCCTTTTATTGCTGCGCCATCAGGACTTGCTATTGGCGGTGGTTTTGAAGTGGTATTGCATTGTGATTATAACGTTGCTCATACTAATGTTGTTCTTGGACTAGTTGAATCTTTAGTTGGACTCATTCCTGCTGGTGGGGGTTGTAAGGAAATGCTGTGGCGTTGGTTACAAACTCCAGAAGGTAAAGAAAATTCTGAACATGCGTCTATGAAAGTTTTTGATCTTATTGGTTATGCTATTACTGCTACTTCACCAAATGAAGCGCTGCCAAATCAATTCTTTTTAGAAAAGGATAAGGTGGTAATAAATAGAGACAGACAATTATCAACGGCTATCGATTTATTAAATAATATTGAGGGAGGTTATGAAAAACCATCTCAACCTAAATTCAATTTAGGCGGTAGTGCTGTCAGAGATAAAATGTTTGAAAAACTTGAAGCACTATATAATGAAAATAAAATTTTAGACCACGGATTAGAAGTAGGTAAGCAAATTGCTTTTGTGCTTAGTGGTGGAAATACAAATATTGATAATGAATTAAGTGAAGATGATCTTTATAATCTTGAATTGGAAGCTTTCATGAGACTTATCCAGATGCCTAAAACTCAAGAGCGAATAAAACATACACTTGAAACTGGAAAACCATTAGTAAATTAAATTAATTTCTTGTAGTATTTGATCCTTTTAGGAAACAGATGAGTAATTTTGATACAAACCTAGATAAAAATTCAGCGAATTTTGTTCCATTATCACCATTAAGTTTTATAACTCGCGTGAAAGATATTTATCCAAACTATGACTCTTTAGTTTATGGAAAAAGAAGTTACACTTGGCTTGAAACCTATAATCGATGTACCAAGTTTGCTAGTGCATTAGCAAAAAAAGGAATTACAAAAGGAAGTACCGTTTCAATCATAGCGGCAAATACTCCAGAGTTATTCGAAGCACATTATTCTATCCCAATGACTGGCGGCGTTATTAATACGATCAATACTAGACTTGATGCAGATACAATTGCGTATATTCTAGATCATAGTGATGCAAAACTTCTTATAACTGATACTCAATTTTCACCTACAATGAAAAAGGCTTTAAAAATATATGGGAAGAATATTCCTATTATTGACATTCATGATGATCAGGCAGTTTTTAAAGATGGTGAGGGTGAACAAATTGGAGAAATGACATATGAAGAATTTTTACAAACAGGTGATGACAATTATAATTGGTCTTTACCTGAAGATGAATGGCAAGCAATCTCACTAAGCTATACATCAGGCACAACTGGTAAACCAAAAGGTGTTGTGTATCACCACCGTGGATCATATTTAATGTCTACAGGAAGTGTTACGGCATGGAACATGCCTAATAAATTAACATTTCTTTATACTGTTCCAATGTTCCACTGTAACGGATGGGGCTACCCTTGGACAGCCGCTTTAATACATGCAAAGATTATTTGCTGCAGGTACATTGTTGCAAAAGATATTTATAATTTAATAGATAAATACAAAGTAACTCATTTTGGAGGTGCTCCTATAGTTTTAAGTTTAATTGCTAACGCAGATGAGAAAGATAAAAAAGAAATAAATCATAAAGTATATGTATTAACTGCTGGTGCTCCACCAACGAGTGCAATTCTTGAAAAGATGGATAACTTAGGTTTTGAAGTTATGCATGTATATGGATTAACTGAAACATACGGTCATATCCTTCAGTGTGCTTGGAATGAAGAATGGGAATCACAATCAAAATCTGAAAAAGCTGATATTAAAGCAAGACAAGGTGTTCGTTACCCAAATACTGAAGAAGTATGTGTTGCTGATCCAGAGACCTATGAAAAAGTTCCGATGGATGGAGAAACCATGGGAGAGATTTTAATTCGAGGTAATGTAGTAATGAAAGGATATTATAAAAATAAAGAGGCGACTGAAACATCCATGAATAATGGATGGTTTCACTCCGGTGATTTAGCGGTTGTTTATCCTGATGGATATATTCAAATAAAAGATAGATCGAAAGATATCATAATTTCTGGAGGAGAAAATATTTCATCTGTGGAAGTGGAAAATGTTGTTGCTAAACACCCAGCTGTTTCCTTGGTTGCAGTAGTTGCCAAGCCAGATGAGAAGTGGGGTGAAACACCATGTGCTTTTGTAGAACTAGCTCCTGGAAAAAATGCCACAGAAGAGGATATAATTCAGTTTTGTAAAGAAAATATGGCTGGATTTAAAAGACCAAAGCATGTAATCTTTGGTGAATTACCAAAAACATCAACTGGGAAGATACAAAAGTTTGAATTAAGAACAAAAGCAAAGGAGTTATAAATGGATCCAAAAACTTATAAATTTGACACACTAAGTCTACATGCTGGTTATCAACCAAGTAAAAACGCTGGCTCAAGGCAAGTACCAATTTATCAAACAACTTCATACATGTTTGATGATGTTGACCATGCAGCAGCACTTTTTAATTTAGAAAGAGGTGGTCATATTTATAGTCGTATGTCCAACCCAACAGTACAAGTTCTAGAAGAAAGAGTTTGTGCACTTGAAGGAGGAACAGCTGCTCTTGCAACTGCATCAGGAATGAGTGCAATATTTTTAACTATTATGACTCTTTGTAACGCCGGTGATCACATGGTTGTTTCTTCTCAGCTTTACGGTGGAACTGTAAATTTATTTAGATTAACGCTTCCTAAGTTTGGTATTAAAACAACTTTTGTAAAACCAAGAGATACAGAAGGTTTTAAAAAAGCTATTCAACCAAATACCAAAGGAATTTTTGGTGAGCTTGTTGGTAATCCTGGTAATGAATTAATGAACATGCCTGAAGTTTCAAACATAGCAAAAGAAGCTGGCATTCCACTTATTATTGATAGCACGTATCAAACTCCATATTTATGCCGACCTTTTGAACACGGTGCTGACCTTGTAGTTCACTCATTAACTAAATGGATGAGTGGTAATGGATCTTCTATGGCTGGTATTTTAGTTGAAGGTGGAACATTTGATTGGATGCAAAATGATAAGTTTCCATCAATGACAGAACCGTATGAAGGCTATCATGGATTATCATTTGCAGAAGAATTTGGCCCAACAGCATTTACAATGATGGCAAGAGCTGAAGGAATGAGAGACATGGGACCTTGTTTAGCTCCTCAAAATGCATGGAACATTTTACACGGACTTGAAACTCTATCTCTTCGTATGGAAAAACATTGCTCCAATGCTTTAAAGATGGTTGAGTATTTATCTAATCATGAAAGTGTCGCTTGGGTGTCTCATGCAAGCGCACCAGGACATCCTGATAAGGAACTAGCAGAAAAAATTCTACCTAAGGGTACAGGATCAATGATCGCCTTTGGAATTAAAGGAGGCAAAGAGGCTGGAGCTGCATTTATTAATAATGTTAAACTTGCATCACATTTAGCAAATGTTGGTGACGCGAGAACACTAGTTATACACCCAGCATCTGCAACGCATTCTCAAATGGATGAGGCTACTCTGAAATTTGCTGGATTATCTCATGACATGATTAGATTATCTGTTGGTCTAGAAGACTTCGAAGATATTGTAAATGATTTTGAAGATGGATTTAGAGCAGCAAAAAAACCTCGTTTAGTTGCAAACAAATAAATGAAGTTTAAAGTTCGTGGTATCGATACGTTTGCCTCCACTGGAGGCAGACCTTTTGATAAAAATAAACCTCTTATTATTTTTGTTCATGGCAGTGGACTAAGTCACATGGTTTGGGTTTTACAAACACGTTACTTTGCATTCCGTGGATACAGCGTTTTAGCTGTTGATTTACCAGGTCACGGATTATCTTCTGGTGAAAGTTTAAAAACTATTGAAGAAATGGGAAACTGGGTTGGCGATGTTATTGGCGCAGTTGGATGTAAAGAAGCTTCACTAGTCGGACATTCTCAAGGATGTCTTGTAACAATGGAATGTGTTGCACAACACCCAGAAAAAATTAAAACGTTAACTCTTATGGGTGGTGCGTCTGCTATTCCCATGAACCCAGAATTACTAAAGCTAGCTGAAGAGAGTAATCCTAAAGCTGTTGATCTTATGATGGATTTTGCACACGGTCCAGCAGGACATTTTGGAGGTCATCCTGTTCCAGGTTTATATCACCTAAATGTTGGTTCCATGATTGTTCAAAATAAAGAAATTAAAGATACCTTAGGTGTGGATTTTAGAGCATGCGATAATTATAAAAACGGACCTGAGATTGCTAAAAAATTAGATTTACCAACTCTTTCTATATTAGGTGCACAAGATAGAATGTGCCGTTTAAAAGATGGAAAAATTCTTGCTGATTATATTAAAGGCTCGGAAGTAAAGATTATTGAAGATTGTGGTCATATGATGCTCCTAGAAGAAGCAGATCAAACATTAGAAATTCTAAAGAAATTCATAGCTGAAAACTATCCATTACCAATAAGTTAAATTTAAATATTTTTAGTAATAAATATTTTTGCTACTGCTTATTTTCTTCTTTATCAGGTCTTGTAAGTTCTTCGAGTTTACGCATTTCCTCTTCCATTTTAAGTCTTTCTTGCTCTTCACGTTTCTTTTTGCGCTCCTCAGCCTTCATTTTTAGCTTAAGCTCTTTTTGCATTTTGCGGTCGCCCGCTTTAGATTTATGATTAAAGTGTATGCCCATATGAACCCTGCGTCTATATACTAAATATTATAAAATATTTCTAGAGTCTAAATACTAATTTCTTGCTAGCCATACAATAACAACGAAAACAAATATAGCTATTGCTTGGAAAAGCACTCTTAAACGCATTAATTTATTACTATGATTTTTGTTAAGCTTTCCATTTACAGCCATGGCAATAACACCAATTACTACTACAGCAAGTGTTGCGGCCATAAACAACACTAATATTATTTGCATTGTGCTCATATAATTATCTATATAAAACTTTTATTTTATGAAACAAGATGTCCTAAATAAAGCGTTTGTTTATGGTTGAAATTTTAAAAGGTCCGTCAATTACTAAACACCAAAATCCAAAAAAATTGATGATTATGCTTCATGGATATGGAGATAACGCTACTAATTTTATTCAAATTGCAAATTTAATTGATCAAGATGACTGGGGGATGAAATATGTTGCATTAAATGCACCAGATACAATTCAAGATTATCCCATGGGTTATGAATGGTTTCAATTATATCTCAATGGCAATCATATTTCTAATGCTGGTGCAAAAGAATATGATGTAGTCAAAAAGAAAATATCAGAGAATGTAGAAAAAATTCATAACTCTATTTCTCTTTTGTTAGAAAATTTAAATTTAAATATGTCTGATTGTTTTGTTATGGGTTTTTCTCAAGGAGGTATGATGGCTTTTGAACTTGGCCAAATATTGATAGACCGTTTAGCTGGCTTGGCAATTATTTCTTCAAAAATTATATCAAAAGAACACAAGCCCAATAATGAACTTTTAAAAACACCAATTTTTATTTCTCATGGTGGTCAAGACGCTGTTTTGCCGATTTCCAATTATAATGAGTCAGTTCAAGTATTAAAAAATTACAATTACAATTTTGAAAATTATCTTATTGAAAAAGATGAGCACACAATGTCACAAGAAACAATAACTTTATTCCAAAATTTTATTAAAAAAAATATTTAAAGTAATCGAATCTTCATATTATATTACTATTTGAATAATATGACTTGGGTGAGTAGAAATTAAAATGAGTACTGCAGAAAATCCAGCTTTGGTTCTTAATGCTGATTTTCGGCCACTATCGTATTACCCACTTTCCTTATGCTCATGGCAAGATGCCATTAAAGCCGTTTTTCTTGAAAGAGTTTCAGTGATTGAAAATTATGAGCATGAAGTTCACTCTCCAAATCTTACTTTTAAGTTACCAAGTGTAATTGCACTTAAAGATTATGTAACACCTCAAAGAATACCTGCATTCACTCGTTTTAATGTATTTTTAAGAGATAATTTTACTTGCCAGTATTGCACTAATCGTTTCCCTGCAAATGAACTAACATTTGATCATTTAGTTCCTAAATGTCTGAATGGAAAAACTACTTGGGAAAACGTTGTTTCTGCATGTACATCTTGTAATCTAAAAAAAGGAAGAAAACTTATACAGAATACAGATATGAAACTTTTTAAAAAACCTCTCCGACCATCATCAATTCAACTACAAAATAATGGAAGAAATTTCCCTCCTAATTTTTTACATGAAACTTGGAGAGATTATTTATATTGGGATACTGAATTAGAAAATTAAATTTTTTTTGAGATAGCAATTGCAGTTTTACATCCAAGTTCAATTACTTTTGACATAATTTTATATCCTGGCGCACTTTCTGCATCATGTTCAATTCCAATATCATGATGTTCAAGTTCATCATCTCGGAATTTGGAAATTGTTTTTTTTAAATCTTTATGATCATCTCCTAAGAGCTCCAATTGTTCTTCGTAATGTTCACCGATTACTTTTTCAACAGCAACAGTACACGCCATGGCAGCTTTTTCACCCATTAAGGCAGTGGATGCGCCAAGTGCGTAACCCGCAACATTCCACAAAGGTAGTAGAGCAGTTGGCCTAACTCTATGCTCTAATATTAATTCATTAAATTTATCAATATGTTCTTGTTCTTGATCAGCCATATGTTGAATGGTTTTGCCAAGCTTTGAGCTTTTCCCAAAAACTGCTATTTGCCCATCATATATTTTAGTTGCACCATATTCACCAGCATGATCGACTCTAATGATTTCTTCTAAAATCTCCCTATGAGTAGTTCTATTTGACGAGGATTTTTTTTTATATGTTTTTTTCTTTTTTAAAGCCATAGTATCTAAATAAATAAATAGCATTTAAAATAAAAATAACTAGTAAAACAAGCGTATTAATTGAAGCAGCAGAAATTCCATAAAAACTCCAAATAACTTCATCACAACTGATTACCTGTTTTGATAATATCTGCGCTTTTAGGTCAGTAGTATTCTCACTGTTTTTTAACATTGCTGAACACCCTGCAGGTCCTTTCAGAATTTTATTTTCAACTCCTACGTGCCATATAGAATAAAAAAGTCCGTAAATTGATGCAAACTGTATTACTAAATAAAGCCAAATTTTATTTAAATTTTTGAATAATAATATCAAAATCAAACATATTAAAATTAAATAATATGGATGTCTTTGCTTTAAACACAATTCACATGGCTGAAGATTAAAAAAATATTCTGCAATTAATGCTGAAGATATAGAAATCAGTGAAATAATAAATAAAAGTGTTGTCCAATTCCGAATTATCATAAAAATCTAATTATAAAAACGCTTCCAACAAGTAAAATAAAAAACACGACAGTTAAAATATTAAAATATTTATTAATAAATAACTTAATTTTTTCACCAAAAAAATAGAGAAGTATTGCTATTAAATAAAATCTTAATCCACGGCCAAAAATAGAAATAATTATAAATAACAAAATGTTTAATCCAAATACTCCACTAGCAATTGTAATAAATTTATATGGAAAGGGTGTTATTCCAGCACCTAAAACAATCAGAATACCAAATTCTTTGTAATAATCTTCAAAAATACTAAAAGAATTTTCTAAGTGATAAAACTCAACAATGTAAATACCTAAAGAATTATAAAAATAATATCCTATTGCGTAACCAAGAATACCACCGAGAACTGAAGAAAAAGTACATATAAAAGCATAAAATATAGCTTTAGTTTTTGACGCTAAAGCCATAGGTATAAGAAGTAGATCAGGAGGAATTGGAAAAAAAGAACTTTCTGAGAATGATATTAAACCTAAATACCATTTAGCATTTTTGTGATTTGCTTTATCTAAGGTCCAATTATATAATCTCTTTAGAGAATTCATTTTACATTTATTTATAAAGTAAATTTAACTTATACTATTTACAAAACTAAATCTAAAAATTTATTTTCAATAATTATTATGAAAGTGCATAACGAAAAAGAATTAGACATTGCATTTAAAGCAACATTCTCACAAGGTTTTTTTGCAACTTTTATTTTTAGCACTTACTTAGTCCACACTCCTATTTTATTCCAACTCATTGAAATGACTGAGTCAGAATTTGCTTTTGGTTTTGTTCTTTTTGGAATTTTTAATGTCATAACTAATCAATTAACAACAAGATTTTTATTACCAAAGATAGGAAGTACGAATTGCCTTATTCTTGCAAGGTTAATGTATTCGTTTATTCCATTTTTAATATTTTATACTTCATCCTATAATCTGTATTTATTGCTTTCAATTTTTTGGGGTATAACTATTGGCATTCAAGCCCCTAATATTTTTACCCAGGTCGCAATCATTGAAGAGAAAACAAAAAAGATACTAAATCCAATTTTTAAATCATCCTTTAGCCTTGGTTTTATTGTTGGTGGTGGGATAAGCAGCGTAGCTATGGGTTTGGAAATATCTCCTATGCTTACAACTTTTTGTACAGGATCTTTTGTATTTCTTTCATCGATTTCAATGTTTTATTTTGGTTTGAGTAGAAAACATGACATTAGAAATGAAAATCCTCGTTTTTCTTTTCCAAATTCTAAAATCCTAATGTTTGCATCTATTAATATGTTTATTTTTGCTTGCATGGGAATTATAATTCAATGGTCACCCCTATGGTTAGTAAATGACTTAAAGGCACCTATTTATATGGTTGGTTCCATTGTAATATTATTTAACTTAGGTGAAATTATTAGCAATATATTTGCCTCAAAACTTATAAATTTTTTTAACGAAAAAATTGTTGGTCCATACTTTGCAATGATTGGATCCTTTATCCTAATTGTAAGTGTTTTGTTTCAAAATATATTTATCATATATATATCTATTATCCTTTTTGGTTTCTTAATTTCAAATGTAATGCCTATTGTATATAGGCAGTCAGTAAAATATTCAACATATCCAATTCCTGTAACAATATCTCATGTTTCTAGTATTGCTTTTACAGGGGTAATATTTGGACCTGCATTAGTTGGTTATTCAGCTGAAACATTTGGTTTGACCTTTAATATGTACTTGCTGGGGTTTTTAATGTTTGGAATTTCTACTCTAATGCTTTTTATAATGAGTAGTACACAAGTTGCTAACCAAAAATTAAAAAATAAAAAAATAAATGTTAGAAAATAAAGATCTAATAAAATCGTTTTATTTAACATATTCAGTCGGTTTAATAACAATTTTTTTAGTCAGCTCTATATTCATTTATACACCTTTTATTTTAAGTTTATTACAAATATCTAAACAGCAATTTTCCTTTGCTCCAACTTTTTTTGGAATTTTCGTAGTAATATCAAACTTATTATCTTCAAGATTTCTAATACCTAAAATAGGAACTACAAATTGTTTAATTATTTCGAGACTAATTATTTCATTTATACCTTTATCAGTATTCTATTTTGAAAATTATTTTTTTCTTTTACTAAGTTTTTCTTTGTTAGGTGTTGGTATGGGTATTCAAGCACCCAGTGCATTGATACAAGTTACTATAATTGAAAAAAAAACTAATAAGATTTTAATGCCTATTTTTAAAACTTCATGGGCTATTGGAGCAATGATTGCTGCAATTATTTCTAGTATTTCTTTGTGGCTGAACATTGATGCATTAAACCATTTTTTTATTTTAGGAATAATTGCAATTCTAGCAATCGTATTTATTAAAATTTATGGTTTAAAAAAAAATTATGATGTTATAAATAAAAATCCTAAATTATCACTTCCAACCTTAAAAACTTTTTTATTTGGCTCTATAAATATGATCCAAATGGCAATAATGGGAATCATAGGAGTATGGTCTTCAGTGTGGTTATTAGAGGATTTAAATTCCAGCCTTTTTCTTGCAGGCTCTATTGTTTTTTTCTTTAATTTAGGATCTATTATTAGTAATTTTTTAGCTCCAAAGCTTATTAAATTGACGAGCGAGTTAATTGTTGGTCCTTATTTTTCTATTATAGGATCTACTCTGTTATTTTTATGTACTTTGACAATGAATGTTTACATAATTTTTATTGGTATCACTTTATTTGGCTTTTTAACTTCAAACATAATGCCAATAATATTTAGACAATCTGTAAAAATGTCTTCCAAACCAATTCCAACGACTATCTCACATGTCACAAGTTTAGGACAGTCTGGGTTTGTCTTTGGGCCAGCTATTGTCGGTTACTCAGCTGAAGTTAATGGACTAACTTTTAATGTTTATGCATTTAGTATCTTATTTTTAATAATTTCAATACTGATGATATTTCTAATGAATCAAAGTAAAAGGTAGAGAATATATAATTTTATAAATTATTTCCTAAGATATACTATTTATTTGTTAGGAGTAGAGGTAATTGAACCAACACCACCGAAGCGACCTAATTTTGAATTCATAAAATAAATCAGCCCCACTAAACTGCTAGTTTAATTTCAAAGTATTACTTGGTTTTTATATTTAAGTCTTAGATCTTGTCGTTAAAAAAATTAAGATTACAAGTAAACCATAAGGCAACTTTATTAATTAAAATGATTAGTGTAATTACAAATTAAAAATATAAACATTAGAAATTATGAATAAAGAAAATGTTCTTTTTTTACATATTCCAAAAACTGCAGGAACTACAATTCAAACAGGTTTTATTGATATTGCTGAAAAAAATAAAAAAATAATTTTTACTAAAGCAGCAGTAGCAGGTTTAAATGATCATTTCTCATTTGATCATTTTAAACATATAAATCTTAATCAAGATTTTCATATTTTAAAAGGTCATTTTGTATTTAGTGAAAGTTGCAAAAAATTTAAATTATTTACAATGGTAAGAGATGTATTAGATCTTTTTATTTCAAATCTGTATTATTTTTATTTTGAACATTTAAGAACAAATGTCAATTTAGAAAACATAAATTATATTAAAAAAAATATTGAACTTCAACTTAATCAATCTGTCGATGATTGCGTAATAATTTCTAATTTGTTAAAAAATAATTTTGTAAATTCAAATATAATTACTAAAACTATTGCTGGCATACCTTTTGAAAAGTTTTATTTCGTAAAAGAAGATTATAAAATTATGCAAGAAGATTATTTACAAGCCGTAGAAAATTTAAAATATTTTTCATACATTGGCAATACAGAAAATGTTAACAAATTTTTAAATATTTTTCTAAAATCTATTCCTATAAATACATTTGAAATAAGACATAAGAGGATTTTTAAAAAAGATCCTAAATTAATAAATACTATTAAAAATGTTTTAGGCGAACAGATAAAAGAATATAATTATTTTGATAATAAAATTCTTGATTGTATTAAAAATAGATTTACTTAATTTCTATAATTTTTCACTCTTTTACGTCGTTGTATGTACGCGATAACTTCTTACTTTCTAGAAGCGTAGGGCAACCACAGGGCAACTTTTTTAAATCTGAAATTTATAGAGGTAAATTTTTGTTGGTAGGAGTAGAGGGAATCGAACCCACACCACCGAAGTGACCGGATTTTGAATTCTTTGTTCGATTAGTTCCGACAAACTCCTAGTTTACTTTTATTTGTATTACTTGGTTTTTATACCTAAGTCTACGAGCTTATTGCAAAAAATTAAGAGCACAAGTCAACCACTGGGCAACTATTTTAATATCATCAAATAGTGGATAATTTTCTAATCTAAATATTTCTTTGATCAATATTTGGGTTTAAAAATACAATATGACTCCAACAAATATCAAAGATATTGTTCCTTCAGCACTTAGCGATCTTTACAAAGGTGGGTGTATTGATCACCCTTGTACCACATGTTTGGGTCGGAGTTTAGAAATAGCTTTTAAAGACAGAATTTTAATGTTTAAGCTTAGAAATCTAGATTTAGTGAAAACACCTGATAAAGAAATTTTTGAAGAAGCTTTATGTACTATGGATATGAATAAAGTTAAAAAATATGATCGTATTGTAAAAGGCGGTTTTTGGGGAGGCAGAATTCCTTTTTGGGTAAAAGCAATTCGTAACTTACGCCGAAATGATTCTAACTCACCTAAATGGTTAATATATTTAAAAGAAAGAAGATATTTAGAATACGACTTAGATTTTACAAAAATATATTCTTATTGGTTAGAGTATCGTTTAGATGAATTAGAGCTTGTTGATTTTATGATTTACTATGACCACTTTGTTCCTGAAAATAAAAAAGATTATCTTATTAATACTGGTAAATCACTTTTAAAACAAAATTATAATGAAAGCTTAGAAGAAAGTATTAGTTATAGAATGGGATTAGTCTAAGTTAGCTTTTGCAGGCATTCTTTTAATTCTAATTTTACAAATTGTTGTTACTATTTTTTTCTTTGTTTTTTTCTTCTCTAATATATTTAATTTCATAGATAGTGGTAGTTATTACAAGATATGTAACTAAGTATACGATTCCACCTCTAATCAGAAAATAAATAGAAATTGCATATTCATCTGAATAGTTAAATCCTAAAAAAATAACCATAATTGGAAATAAATAAATATGTAAAATATTTTGTAAGATTTTATTATTAATACCAAATTCATAATACCAAATTTGAGTATACTCTATTAGCTGATCACTAGAATATGCTAAATCTATAAATAGAATTATTGCAATTAAATCACAAAATAAAACTGCAACCCAACAAACAATTAAAAAGAACGCACTTTTAAAAACTTCTTTAATCATAAAAAAATACTACAATATTAAAATAAAAAAGCGTTCGCAATAATATACAAGGCTGTAAGTACACAGAAAATTAATACCAGATATCTAATGATAAACATAATTTTATATAATAAAAAATTATATCCATGACTAGAGTCCTTAACAATCTGCTTGGTTGGTGGTAGTATAAATAATGGCAGTTAAGTTAAATAATTTCAATAAAGCAAAATTAAAATATTATTATGTTTTTTAATTTACTAATCATAATTGCAATTAATTTAATTGGTATATTTGTTATCATTAATATTTTTAATGCTTGGGTAGGGTTTAATAAGAGTTTGGATAAAATTAAAGAAAAAATAATAAAAATTTCTTCAAGAGTTATTCTTTTCATCCTTATGTTAACTATAGAAATTTCTATAATCGGAGGTATTGTTAGGACCTGGATATGGTTTTTTGTCAATACTTAGACTTAAACAAAATTAAATATTATTAGATAAATTTTTAAAGTTTGAGAAAACTGAATAATCAAAATCTTTGTAATTTTCGTCTATAATACTAAAACTTTTAAGTGATTTTATTAAACGACAGTTTTTATTTATATCTTTAAATTTTATGAACTCATTTTTTTTTATTGTTTTAGAAATATTCCGTATTGTGATTTCATCAATTTCAATAAATTGAATTGTATTGATTAATTTCTGGACGTCTTCAAGTAATTCAAGTCTTATAGAAGAAATTCTTTCATACTGAGATAGTCTACTAAACTCTTCTTCATTTTTAAATTCAAATTCGTATTCGGTTTCTATTATCTTTATATATTTAAAATCTCCAAAAAGATGACCCAAATAAATATAGTGAAGAGAAATATCGTCTAGATACAATCTAGATAATTTTTTAAATTGATTAATATCCTCAGGTATAAACAATCTATTTTCTTCAAAATCAAATTCATTTGTTTCAGGTCCAGCATGTTGAAAATTATAAAATTCCATTTCTTCTAAATTTGGTACAATTCTATTCAGAGTTAAAAAAAAATACTCAATATTTGTAGTTTCTGAATCGTAAACTCTTAACTTTTTAATGTTTGGATAAAACAATGTAATGTGTGCTGTATCAAAATGCTCTTTCCAAAAAGTTTGGCCTCTAATCACCAACTCATTTTCAGAATACTGATTATTTTCCAATCTATCTCTAATATATTCTTCAAACATTAATTTAGTCTTATCACTAACCAATAAAATTGTTAAGATAGTTTAAAAATGCATTACGAAAATTACAGGGCAACCACAGGGCAACTTTTTTAAATCTTAAATTTGATAGAGGCTAATTTTTGTTGGTAGGAGTAGAGGGAATCGAACCCACACCACCGAAGTGACCGGATTTTGAATCCGGCGCGTCTACCAATTCCGCCATACTCCCATATTAATCTTAGTATTTAAAGTTTTTTTACACCTAAATCTATTAGTTTGTATAGATTTTTAAAACTTAAAGTGAAAAATAATAAAGACTCAAATTAAAGATTAATTTTTTAAAAAATATTATTATAATTAAAATTATGAAATTCATCTATTTTTTTATAATGATTATTTTTTTAAGTCTTGAATTAAATGCCCAAGGATTGATTGCAGGAACATATCATTCTGATGGATCAATAACAGACAATAAAGGTAAAGTTATAAGAAAAAGTTATGCTGATAGATACCAAGAGGCTTTGGATAGGTTTAATAATGGTGAGGAAATTGAAGATTGGCCCATTGTTAAAAAAAATAATAAAGGAAAAACATTTGGAAAAAAAGGTTTCTTTGGTGAAAAAATTCTTGAAGAAGGGGCTCCACTTTTAGCTATAGACAAGGTTAGTGGATCAAAGGATGAAATTTTAAATAATATTGCCAAACAAAATGGTTATGTAAATGAAGATATTTTAAAATTATCTTTAGTAGTAAACTCAAGTGAGGAATTTAAAATTGAAAATAATATTTCAAGTGAAACATTTGAAGTGTTAAATGATTCTTATCAGAGGTTAATTGAAGCAGGAATTTTAGGAGAAAATTTATCGGACTTTGATGATTTATCTATTTTAATTTCAAATACAGGTATTGATCCAGAAACAGGTAATGCTATTCTAGCAGATGATGATGGTATCGTTACAGGAGGTTTAGTTAGTGATGACGATATTCAAATTGAAGGTATAAATTCAGGAGCAAGTTTAGCTGAAATAGCTGAAAGTTTAGATCTTGACTCTTCTTTAGTTACAAGCAGAGCTATGGCTGAAACATTATCTGCAGTTTCAGAGAGTATATCAAATGAAATATCCTCTTCTGGAGATTCAAATATGCCACCAGCAATAGATCCAAATACTGGTAATGCACCTTTACCACCTGGTTAAATTCAAATGAATATATATCTTCATATAGGATTGTATAAAACTGGAACTACATACTTTCAGAAAATCTTATTAAAAGAATTAACAAATCACTTCGATATAATCACACTTTATGATGATGGTGGAAAGAAAATTAAAAAAAATAAAAAATTTCAAGTACAATATAATTCTAATAGAGAATTAATAATAAATTTAATACTATACATAAATAATCCAAATGATAAAATTAAAGAAAAAATCAACAAATTAATTCAAAAATATAAAAAACCTATTATTATTTCCTCCGAAACATTTTTTGGTCATCCCTCAAATGGTTTTTTTGATAGAAAAAAATATTTTCTGAATTTTGAAAAAATTTTTAATAAACCTAAATATATAATTTTTTTTAGAGAACCTAGTGAAATATTATTGTCTTCTTATAACCAAGCATTGAAAAAAAATATTTACACTGGCAGCTTCAAAGAATACGTAAATAAAAATATTGATTTATTAAGTAATACAAAAATTAAAAATTTTACACAGGGAACAAATTATAAAATTTATAATTATAATAACTTATTTAAAGATTATCTTAACATAAATGATAGAGTAATATTTATTGATTATAATAAATTCTTTTATGGAAACAATTTAGATTTTAATAAATTTACAAAATTTATAAATATCAATTTTTATAAAAGAAATTTTACAAATAAAATTAATGCTTCTAATAAAAATCTAATTTACTTTAATTATTTTAATAAATTTTTTTTATTTAAATCTATTTTATTCTTTTTAAGAATTTTAAATCGTTTAAAATTAATAGAATTATCTTTTGTATTAGAAATGTTAATAAGTTTTCTAAATAAATATCATCATTCAAAAGAATTTCAAAAGATTAAACTTAATTTAGATAATTATTGTAAATATATAAAGAATTTTCATAAAAATGAATTTGAAATGTTTAAAAAAAAATTGATGTAATTTTTTTTTACAAAATAATGAGTTTTAGCTTCTGGAAAATAAATGTGTAAAAGGAAATTATTTTCTCTTTAGACTAAACTTTGAGTATACTGTTGTATATTCGCTATATCCCATTCTTGCAATATATCGCATTGAAACACTATCTACTCTATTATTTTTAATAAATTTGTTATTTATAAAAATACCAATTACTTCACCAACAATCATTGTTGAAATTTTTTTTGAATTTGATTTTAATTTTATTGTTTTTAATAATTTACATTCTAAATTTACGGGGCTATCTTTTACTGAGGGTGCTTTAACAAGTTTTGATTTTTTCTTCTTTATTCTTGCAAAATTAAATTCATCTTCATATGACTTAAAATTCTTAGATGTAGTATTCATTTGCTTACGAGTTGTTGAGGTAGCAAAATTGACCACAAATTCTTTAGTAGATAATATATTTGATAATGAATCTTTATATTTGTTTTGAGCTGTACTACCATTCGAACAAAACATCACTTGTGGAGGTTCATCTGCTATGGAATTAAAATATGAATAAGGTGCTAGGTTGGCTATTCCATTTTTACTAATTGAAGAAATCCATCCAATTGGTCGAGGAAAAACCAGTGACTTAAATGGATCTATTTTAAAAGGACTCCCCTTTTTTGGTTCATAAAACATTATCTATTTTATACATAAGAATTTGCGTACTCTTTTATTTTTTCAAGCATTGAATAAACCCCATTCCTTCTCCCTGGAGTTAAAAGAGTATCAAGCTCTAAAGTATTTAACATACTAAAATCAGAATTTTTAATTTCAGATGGATTTCTATCACCATAAATATCACATAGAATTGTTACCATTCCCTTTGATATAAATGCATCTGAGTCATAATAAAATGAAAGTTTATTTTCTGTTAATTTAGGAACCAACCAAACTTGTGCCTGACATCCAGAAACTTTAAATGAGTCATTTCTATATTCTTCAGGAAAAACTTTTGCGTTTTTTGCTTGGTCAATTAAGAACTTATATTTATCCATTCCGTCATCAAATAGATCAAGGCTTTCCTTATAATAATTTATTTTTTCTTCTATTGTTTTCATGACATAAATTTTCTTAATACTTTAGCAGAATCTTCTGGCAATACATCCATTATAAAAACACCAGCCATTGACTCAGAGCCCGCTAAAACTTTTGGTTTATCGCCGTGTCGTAAAGGTGGGTAAAATTCAACATGAAAATGAAACTGATTATCATTTAATTCAGGGGAAGCATGTAAACCCATTATATATGGGCATCTTTTATTGAGAAAAGTATCATACCCTTTCACAACCTGTTGAATACATTTAGAAAAATCTTCAATTTGCTTATCATTAAATTTCCACGGTCCTTCGATTTGAATTTTTGGTATTATCCATACCTCATAAGCGTATCTTGCGAAGGGCGGCACAGCAGCAATAAAATTGTCATTTTGATACACATAATATTTCTCTTCTAACTGATTCATAATTTTGATTAAAAAGTTATCTTTTTTAAATGCTCTTATTTCTTTTTCTATTGCAGGTGGAATAAAAGGATAAGCATAAATTTGGCCATGCGGATGATGAAGAGTAACACCACATTCTTCCCCTCTATTTTCAAAAGGTAGAACATATTTAACGTCTGATTTCTTTTGCAACTCCTTATATCTATCAATCCAAACTGTAGTTAATAATTCTATTCGCTCTAAAGGCATTTCAGAAATTGTATCAAGATGTTTAGGTGAATACACAATGACTTCACACTCTCCTTTTGACGGTTTACTCAAAATATTTTTTAAAAATATATTTTCTCCATTAGGATTAAAGCTAGCCCAACGATTTGGAAAGACTGCAACTTCGAAGTTTGAAAATGGTATCTCTGTCGGATAATTTAAATTTGCACCTGGACAAAGTGGGCAATACTCTTTTGGTGGAAATGAAGTTCTGTCTTTTCTTCCTGCTGAGTATGTAACCCATTCCTCTCTTGAAGGATTCCATCTCATATGAGGTTTAGGAATTTCTGTAATATCAAGTTCTTGGCTTGGGGATTCTTTGTGTTTATTATAACCATAAAGATAAAGTTCTTTTTTATCATTTCTTATAAAAATTCTTTTATGTATTTGATTCATTAATTTTTTTTTCCCATTTAATTGAAGAATTTATAATTTCACTTAGATCATTATGTTTTGGCATCCAATCAATATGTTTCAATATTTTTGATGTATTAGCAATTAATTGTTCAACATCTCCATCTCTCCTGTTTGAAAATTTATAATTAATTTTTTCATCTGAAATTTTATTTGCAGTATTTATAACATCTAAAACACTAAAACCATTTCCATAACCACAATTAAATAAATTAGATTCTGAACCTTCTAATAAATATTTTGCAACTTCTAAGTGTATATCAGCAAGATCAGAGACATGAATATAGTCTCTGATAGCTGTTCCATCAGGGGTATTATAATCATTTCCAAATATTTCAATATGATCTCTCTTACCAACAGCAACTTCAGATAAAATTTTTATTAAATGTGTTGATCTTTTAGATATTTGACCGGATCGTAATTTTTTATCAGCACCAGCGACGTTAAAGTATCGTAATATTATAAATTTGTAATCATCTTTATTTTCAAATAAAAAATTTTCTGTTTTTATTTTTGATTCAGCATAGGGATTTTGAGGATTTAAATTTGTATTTTCATCTATTAATTTATTTTCACTTACTGATCCATATGCAGCAGCTGTAGAAGAAAATACAATTTTATTTAATCCATTATTTTTACAAGTTTCAAATAGTTTAGTTGCATTTTCAGTATTATTATCAAAATATTTCTGCGGGTATTTTACAGATTCCTCAACTTGAATAAAACCAGCAAAGTGCATTAATAAATCAAAGCTATTAGATTTTATAAGCTTAGAAATTACTTCTTCATCATTAATATTACATTTTGTAAAAAATGCTTTTTTAGGAATGAGACTTTTATTCCCAGTAGATAAATCATCAATAATATGAACACTGTGACCAGCATCTAAAAGAGAAAGAGCGGCATGACTCCCTATATATCCAGCACCACCTGTTAAAAGAAAATTCATATATGTATCTAATAAATTATTATTTATTAATTTAAAATTTATATATTTTACAAATGACAAATATTATAGGTCTCTTTATTTATTGAATTCAAAATAAAGTCTGTTAATGCTTAAAAAAACAAATCATTCTGAAATATGAGATTAGATAAAAAAAATATTATAGTTACTGCAGCTGCACAAGGTATCGGAAGAGCAACTGCCCTTAAATTTGCGAATGAGGGGGCTAAAGTTTTAGCAACTGATATTAATGAAGATAAACTAAATGATTTAAAAAATGAAAATGAAACTATCCAAACAATGAAATTGGATGCTACAAAAAAAAATGAGGTAGAGACCTTCTGTTCTTCTATAGATAAAATTGATGTTTTATTTCACGCAGTGGGCTTTGTTCATCATGGAACAATTCTTGATTGTGATGAAAATGAATTTTCACGATCAATAAATGTAAATGTATTTTCTGCTTATTTAATGACATATAATCTTCTTCCAAAAATGTTGAAACAAAAGAAGGGCAGTATTGTTATTGTATCTTCTGCTGCTTCGAATGTTAAAGGCACACCAAATAGATTTATATATGGCACAACTAAAGCTGCATTAAATGGATTTGTAAAGGCAATTGCCATAGATCATGTTAAAGATGGTATCCGTTGTAATGCTATTTTACCAGGAACTGTTGAAACACCTTCTTGGGAAGGTAGAGTTAATATGGCCGATGATCCAGTTAAAGCAAGATCAGACTTTATAGCAAGACAAGCCATGGGTAGATTGGCACAACCAGAAGAAATAGCATCGCTTGCAACTTACTTAGCTAGTGACGAATCAGATTTTGTTACTGGAACATTAAACTTAATTGATGGAGGATGGACTTTATAATGAAAACTTTAAGATACAGAATTGGAAATGAAGTTAAGCCAGGAATACTTGATCAAGAAGGGAATATCCGTGATGTATCATCTCTTGTCAAGGATTGGGATAATAAAAATGTAACTATTGGCAAATTGAATGAAGTGAAAAAAATTGATCCTACATCTTTACCTCTAGTTGAAAACAGTGATGGATATGCACCTTGTGTTTGTAAAGAAAGTATTGGAAAATTTATTTGTATCGGCCTAAATTATTCTGATCATGCTGAAGAAACAGGTCAGAAAGTTCCACCTGAACCAATTATTTTTGCAAAAGCAACAAGTGCCGTTATTGGACCAAACGATATTGTTGAGATTCCAAAAAAATCAGTAAAGTCTGACTGGGAAGTTGAGCTTGGTGTTATTATTGGAAAAGAAGCAAAATATATTTCTGAGAGCGAATCACAATCTCATATTGCTGGATACTGTGTCATCAATGATCTCAGCGAAAGAGAATTTCAAATAGAACATTCCGGTCAATGGGTTAAAGGAAAGTCTTGTGATACCTTTGGTCCAATCGGACCATATTTGGTTACTACCGATGATGTACCAGATCCTCAAAACTTAAAAATGTGGCTTGATGTAAATGGTAAAAGAATGCAAGATGGATCAACAAGCACAATGGTTTACGGAGTAAACTTTTTAATAAGTTATTTAAGTCAATTTATGTCATTACAACCTGGAGATATCATCTCAACAGGCACACCGCCAGGAGTTGGAATGGGAATGAAACCACAAGTATTTTTAAAAGCAGGTGATGTAATGAAACTTGGTATTGAGGGTCTGGGAGAACAAACTCAAAAAACTATTCAGGCGTAATGTTTGGCAATATTAATAATTGTCATAATGTTAAAGATTTTAGAAACTTAGCAAAAAAAAGATTACCCAGTCCAATATTTCATTACATCGATGGTGCTGCTGATGATGAGATAACTTATAAAAGAAATACAGATGCATATGAGCAATGTGACTTGATTCCAAATGTATTAAGTGGCGTTGATAAGGTTGATATGTCAACTACTGTAATGGGACAAAAGTTAGATATGCCTCTGTATTGTGCACCAACTGCTCTTCAAAGATTGTTTCATCATGAAGGTGAGATTGGAGTTGCAAAAGCTGCAGAAAAATTTGGAACAATGTTTGGAATTTCTTCTTTAGGGACTGCCAGTATTGAAGAAATATCAAATTTAGTCAAAACACCTAAATTATTTCAACTTTATGTTCATAAAGACAAAGGCCTGAATAAAGCTCTTATAGAAAGATGTAAGGAATCAAATTTTGAGGCAATGGCTGTGACTGTAGATACTGCTGTTGGAGGAAACCGTGAACGAGATTTATATACAGGTTTTACAATTCCAATGAAATTAAAACTCAATAGTGTTTTAAGTTTTATGCTTCATCCAAAGTGGGCAGTAGATTATTTTATAAAACCAAAATGGGAATTAAGTAATCTAAAGGATCACATTAATGAGGGCACAACAGTAATGACAACCATAGGAGATTACTTCACTAAAATGCTTGATAATTCTATGAGTTGGAAAGATGTGGAAAATATTAATAAAGAGTGGGGTCGTCAATTTGCTATTAAAGGTGTGATGTCTGTAGACGATGCAAAAAAAGCTGTTGATGTGGGTGCTTCAGCTATAATGGTTTCAAATCATGGTGGTAGACAATTAGATGGTTCAAGATCACCATTTGATCAACTAGCTGAAATTGTTGATGCAGTGGGAGATAAAATAGATGTAATTTGTGAAGGAGGAATAAGAAGAGGTACTCATGTTTTAAAAGCACTGTCACTTGGTGCAAAAGCCTGTTCAGGTGGAAGAATGTATTTATATGCATTGGCAGCTGGAGGCCAAAAAGGTGTCGAAAAAAGTTTATCTAATTTACGCAATGAAATTGAACGAGATATGAAATTAATGGGAGTTTCTAACGTAAAAGAACTCACAAGAAAAAATCTAAAATTCAGATAAATCAACAACTTTCTTAAAAAAAATATTTATTCTAATTCAATTTTATTTTACAAATTTTTTATGAATGATGAAATAGAGCCAATCTTAATAGGTGAAGTTGACGATATTGATGTTGGCTCGGTTGAAAATTTTGAATACGACGATGTAAATTATGCAATTTATAGACTTGAGTCTGGCTTTTTTGCAACTGAAGGAAATTGCCCTTGTGCAGAGAAAACTTTATTAAGTGAATCTAGTATTGAAGGTGAAGAACTGGAGTGTCCAACATGCGGAAATAAATTTAGTATTGTATCTGGAGACTCTATATCTGATTTAGAACAGACCCCACTAAAAATATTTGATGTTACAGAAGAAGATGGAAATCTTTACCTTAATATTTAATCAAAAATATTTAGATTTATAATATTACTTTTATTTAAGTTTTTACTTTTAGTTAAAAAATCAAAAACATTTTCACACGATTCCACTGACATTCTTTTTCTACATTCTAAAGTTAAAGCAGCGTTATGAGGAGTTAATAAAATATTATTTAAAGAAAAAAGTTTATGATTTTCTATAGGTGGTTCTTTTTCAAATACATCAACACCAGCACCAAAAATTTTTTCATTTTTTAAAGCTTCATATAAAGCGTTTTCATTAATTATACCTCCTCTTGCTGTATTAATTAAAATCAAATTTGATTTAAAGGTTTCAAATTGATCAAAAGAAATCAAATTTTTTGTTTTTTCATTTAAAGGTAAATGGATACTTATATAATCAGCAATTTTAAAGCCTTCGTCTTTATTGATTGGAATACAGTTAAGATTTTTTATTTCTTCATCCGAAAGAAAAGGATCATGTACATAAACTTTCATTTCAAACCCACTACATCTTTTTGCTAAAGCTTTTCCTATTCGGCCAAAACCAAGAATTAAAATTTTTTTATTGTAGAGTTCAAAGTAGTTGGGAAGATTACCTTTTTCTTTAAATTTACCTAATTTCACCAATTTATCTGATTCAAAAATATTCTTTGTCAAACAAAGCATCATAGTCATTACATGTTCAGCTACACTCGTTGCATTTGCTGTCCCAGTAATGGCCATAGCTATTTTATTATTATTTAAATATTCAGTATCTACATTGTCATAGCCAACACCATGTCTTGCAACAATTTTTAGGTTCTTTGCTTGAGAAAGTATATTTTTATTTATTTCTGCTGTTCTTACAACAATACCATCCACATCTCGTAATTTTTCAATTAGGTGATCTTCATCAATATTATTAGTAACAAAATATTCAATATTATTTTTATCAAATATCTCATATCCACTTGGATGAATTTCACCAACAATCCCAACTTTCATGAGATATTCTATATTCTAAAATATTAGAAAAATAAATTGTTTAACTCTTTAAATTATTTTTTTAATATAATAGTATCTTATTTTTTTGTGAAAGGAACAAATGAAAACAATTAGAATGTCATGTTCACATGCATTAATTAAGTATTTAACTATGCAAAAAATTTTAATTAATGGAAAAAAAGAACAATTATTTCCAGGTGCTTTCGGTATTTATGGCCATGGTAATGTTGCTTGTATTGGACAAGCTATGGAAGAATATCAAAATGAACTTCCTGGATACAGAGGTCATCATGAACAAAATATGGCACTAACAGGTATTGCATATGCTCGTGCCAAAAGAAGACAACAAATATTTGTTGCAACTTCATCTGTTGGACCTGGTTCTACTAATATGGTTACAGCTGCAGCAGTTGCTTTAAGTAACAGACTTCCAATTTTACTTTTACCAGGTGATACATTTTCTAGCCGTTTTCCAGATCCTGTTTTACAACAAGTAGAACATTTTAATTCCCCTTCAGAAACTCAAAATGATTCATTTAAATCTGTATCACGATATTTTGATCGAATAACTAGACCTGAACAAATTTTAACATCTTTACCACAAGCAATTAATGTAATGCTTGATCCTGCAGATTGTGGACCAGCAGTAATTTCTATGTCACAAGATGTTCAAGGAGAAGCCTATGATTATCCTGAAATCTTTTTTGAAGAAAAAATTCATGAAATTAGAAGAATTCATCCTGATCCAAATCAAATACAAAAAGCTGCAGATAAATTAAAACAATCTAAACAACCAATTATTATTTCAGGTGGAGGTGTTTTATATTCAGAAGCAGAAGAGGAAATTTCTAATTTTGCAAAAAAACATAATATTCCTGTAACAGCAACTGTAATGGGGATTGGTTGTATGAATAAAGATGATCCCTATTATATAAGTGCAATTGGTTGCTTAGGAGAAGGCTCATCTAATAACCTTGCTACTGATACAGATTTAGCACTAGCTGTGGGAACAAAGTTAGGAGACTTTACAACTGGCTCTTGGACTAATTTTGAAAATGAAAATTTTCAACTTGTATCAATAAATACTTCACGATTTGACACTACAAAACATCTTGCTACTCCTGTTGTAAGCGATGCAAAAATTGGACTTCAAGAATTATCAAAAGCATTAGGAGATTGGAAAGCACCAGATAATTGGTACCAGCGTTCAATTGAGGAAAGAAATAAATGGGATGAATATGTTGCCAAAGAAAGCGGACCAACAAATCAAGAATTACCATCCTATGCTCATGCTGTAGGAGCAGTTTATAGAAACTCAGACCCATCAGATATTGTGGTCACTGCAGCTGGAGGGTTAGTTGGAGAAGTGGTTCAAATATGGAAACCTAAAGAACTGAATACTTTTGAAACTGAATGGGGTTTTAGTTGCATGAGTTATGAAATATCAGGTGCACTTGGAATCAAAATGGCAAAACCTGAACAAGATGTAATTGTATTTGTAGGTGATGGTTCATACCTCTTACAAAATAGCGATATCTACAGTTCAGTTTTATATGATAAAAAATTAATTATAGTTGTTTGTGATAATGGTGGTCATATGGTTATTAATAGATTGCAATTGGCAAAAGGTGGGAATGAATATCTTTGCAATCTCAATGCTGCAAGAGCGACAAATGTACAGTTTGTAGATTTTGAAGCTCACGCAAAAAGTATGGGTGCAAATGGTGAGACTGTTAAATCTATTTCAGAATTAGAGGCCGCTTTCAAAAGAGCAAAAGAATCAGACAAAACATATGTTATTTCTATGAAAACAGATGGGTATGAATGGTTAGAGGGGACAGCTTTCTGGGAAAGCCCAACACTTGAAGTAGATAACACTGAAGGTAAGAAATCAGCTCTTAATGAATTTTTAGAAGGAAAAAATAAACAACGTAAGGGCGTATAAAAATAAATTTCTTTTTCTAAAATTTAAAAATTGTATGAGTCAAAACAAGCCTATAATTTTATTAGATCCATATCCAAGAACAATGGACCTACTTTTTTCTAAAGAAAATTTAAAATACTTAAAAAAAAATTTTAAACTTATTACTGCCCCAAATAAAAATAAAAATAATTTTTATGAAAAAAATTTACCAAAGGCAGATTATATCTTTGGGCAGCCCAATTTACCTTCATCCTTAATTTCTAAATCCACAAAACTTAAAGCAATTTTTAATGTAGAAAGCAATTTTATGGACAATATGGATTACGATTATTGTTTTAGAAAAGGAATACATGTTTTAGCAACATCGCCTGTGTTTGCTCAACCTGTTGCTGAAATGGCAATGGGTCTTACTTTATCTATAGCTAGAAGTATTCATATTGCTCACTCAGACTTTATTTCAAAAAAAGAAAAATATGGTGGCGCAATAAGTCAGAATAATTTTTTAATAAAAAATAAAACATTTGGTTTAATTGGATTTGGTGATTTAGCTAAATCACTTACTCCTATAATCAAAGCATTCTCTAATAAAATTATTGCCTATGATCCTTGGATTCCCAATAAAGAAATCGAAAAATTTGATGTTAAGCCTACTAGTTTAAATTCGTTACTCAAAAATGCTGACATCATTTATATATTAGCTTCCATTACTTCCTCTAATGAAGCTATGATTAATACTTCTAAACTTAAATTAATAAAAGATGGATCAGTGTTTGTCTTAATGAGTAGAGCGGCCATAATAAATTTTGATGATTTTTTTAATTTTTTAAAAAATAGAAATGTGTTTGCTGCCATTGATGTTTTTCCACAAGAACCATTTCCTAAAAATCATAAATTAAGAAAACTCAAAAATGTAATTTTTTCTCCACACAGAGCCGGCGCATTAGACAGCGCATTTAAAGAGATGGGTGAATTAGTAATTCAAGATTTAAAACTTATTTCAAAAGGCCTGCCTCCTAAATTGTGCAAAAAAGCTGAAAGAGAAACTGTTAAATATTTACGTTCAAAACCAGTTGATATTAATTAAAATTTATTTAAAAACACACTATGTCAGATAACTTAGTACTAGAAGCTAAATCAGTTTCAAAATTTTTTGGTACTATCACAGCTCTTCAAAATGTAGATCTTCATTTAAATAAAGGTGAGGTTCTTGGTGTCGTCGGTGATAACGGTGCTGGGAAATCTACATTAATGAAAGTTTTATCAGGATTATATAAGCCAAGTGAAGGCTCGCTTTTTTTTGATAAGGAAAAAGTAACTTTAAATAGTCCCAGAGACTCACAAAATTTGGGCTTAGAAATGGTATATCAAGATTTAGCACTAGCTGGGAATCTCCCTATTGGTGATAATATTTTTCTAGGAAGAGAACCGACAAGAAAAGTTGGCCCTTTCAATTTTTTAGATCATAAAAAAAGAAAACAGTTAACCGAAGAGCATCTTGCAAAACTAAAAATAAATGTAAAAAGTGCTGATCAAAAGGTTGAAGAATTATCAGGCGGACAAAGACAAGCAGTTGCAATTGCTAGAGCTACAGCTTTTAATGCAAAAATTGTATTGATGGATGAACCAACAGCTGCACTTGCTGTTAAGGAAGTGGGGAAAGTTTTAGATTTAATTTTAAATCTTAAAAAGTTAGGTGTTAGTGTAATAGTAATTAGCCATCGAATGGATGATATTTTTACTGTTTGTGATCGAGTCATGGCACTTTTTCAAGGAACAAACTTTGCTGAGTCAGAATTAAAAAATACTTCAAGAGATGAAGTGATTGGATGGATCATGGGGAAAAAAGATTAATGGATAAGAATCAAGAATCTTTATTTGTCAGACTTATTCCTTTTTTTGAAAGATATGGGATCTTATTACTTATCCTGATAATGATTGCTGTCCTGCATTTGTTGCAACCTGATGTGTTTTTATCATGGAGAAATGTAACAAACATTTTTAAACAAGTTTCTTGGCAGTCTATGTTAGCACTTGGTGTTTTTATGGTCATTGTAACTGCAGGTATAGATCTATCAGTTGGTTCAATTATTATGTTATCATTAATGGGACTCGCTATTGCTTCGAAGGCAGGAATGCCGTGGTACGTCGTCATGTTAGTTGCGCCAGCAATTGGATTTTTGTGTGGCATGTTTAATGGTATTGGAATTACCTTACTTCGAATGCCTCATCCATTCATAATGACACTAGGGACGCTTTATATATTTAGAGGTATTGGAAATCTTATATCCGGCGGTGTTCCAATAACAGGTTTTGCTGAACAGATTAGAGTTATAGGAAATGGTAAAATTAAACTGGATGTAATTTTTGGAGAAGGCGCAAGAGAGTACATACCCACAAGTTTAATTTTAATGATTGTAATATTTTTTATCTTTTGGATATTTTTAAATCATACACGAATAGGTAAATGGATTTATGCAATTGGAGGTAACCCAGGAGCAGCAAGGGCAGCAGGTATTAACGTTGATCGAATTTTGATCGTCGTTTACACACTTTGTGGTTTTTTGGCGGGCATCGGAGGTTTAATTTTAGCTGGAAGAACGAATTCCGCTTATCCAAATGCTGGTTTACAATCTGAGCTAGATGCGATTGCAGCAGTAATTATAGGTGGAGCAAGCTTCTTTGGGGGAAGAGGAACCGTTTTAGGTGTATTCGCTGGAGTCATGATTATGGGTATACTCCGAAATGGTCTAAATTTAATGAATGTCAGTGTTTTCTGGCAACAAGTTCTTATTGGGTCAATTATTATTTTGGCTGTTTATATCGATGTTCTAAGAAGACAACTTGCAACCAGAACATAATATCAAAAAATAATCATTTTCTGACAAACAGTCACTTGATTAGAATTTCATTTTTCATTAATGGTTAAAAAAAAATTTTAGGAGGAAAAATGAAATTTTTTATTTCTATAATTACTACTTCTTTATTGTTTTTTTCAGGTAGTCTTCTTGCAGGATCGCATGCTAAAACAATAATGCTAAGTACAAAAGGACCAGGTGCTGGAAATCCATTTTGGGCTTCAGTTGAAGCTGGTGCAAAAGATGCTGCTGAGGAATTAGGTGTAAACCTAATTATTCTTTCACCACCGCAAGAGAGTGATGTTATGGCTCAGGTAGCGCAAATTGAAGACCAAATTGCTAAAGGTGTAGACGGTATTGCGATTGCACCAACTGACCCTAACGCAGTTGCTCCAATTCTTGATGATGCAATGGCTT
>CACAVG010000010.1 GCA_902535885.1 uncultured Alphaproteobacteria bacterium
GTCTCTTCCTGCAAAAACTAATCCTAGAAGAAAATCATTCCAAATTCCTGTAACTTGAAGAATTACAGCTACGATAGTTATAGGAGTAGACATTGGAATTATTACGTAAAAAAATATTTTTATAAAATTACCACCATCTATTCTGGCAGCTTTAAATAGATCTATTGGAAGACTCGCATAAAAATTTCTGAATATAAGTGTCAGTATTGGCATACCAAAAATAGTATGAACAAGTATGATACCTGGTAAAGAAGAATAAATACCTAAGAAATCTTCTATTTTTAAAAGTGGGTACACCATTACTTGATAAGGAATAAATGCACCAAACATGCATAGACCAAAAAAGAAGTATGCTCCTCTAAAACGCCAAAAAGCTAATGCATATCCATTTAGTGCACTTAAAGCTACGGATACAATTACACTAGGTACAGTTATCTTCACGGAGTTAACAAAACCAGGCTTTAATCCCTCACATACAAATCCTGTACACGCTTGAGACCAAGCTTTTGGCCAAGCATAAAAACTAAGTTCTTTCGGGAAGTTTAAAATATTAGCAGCTCTTATTTCATCCATATCTTTAAGAGAAGTAATGATCATTACATATAAGGGCATTAAAAAAAATAATGCGCACATAATTATAAAGCAATACAAACCTATTCTTCCAACTGTAAGGTGTTTTGGTCGAGGTCCTTTAGGTATAGTAGACATTAGTTATTTGCGTATTTGTTTCTTAGATAAAATTCATAAAAAGCCCAAGGAGCAAGAATACATACAACTGAAATAAACATTATTATAGAAGCTGCAAAAGCTTGTCCTAAATTTGCTCTACTAAAAAAATTCTCCATTACATACATTGCTGGTGTTGTAGTGGCATATCCTGGTCCACCAGATGTAAGAGCTAAAATTAAATCATAGACTTTTACTACACCAGCTGCAATCAATACAATTGCAGTTACTACCATTGGTCTTAACATCGGCAAAATCACAAATATATAAGATTTCCATTTAGCTACACCTTCAATACTAAGTGATTTCCAAATATCTTCATCAATTCCTCTAAGTCCTGCCAACATTAATACCATTACAAAACCTGCACCTTGCCAAACAGCAGCAATACACACAGCATAGATTGCAAGATCTCTATTTACCAACCAGTCTAGTTCAAACCATGTCATACCCCACATATGCATTGAGTTCTCAAGACCAAATGTTGGGTTTAAAACCCATTTCCATACTAAACCAGTGACAACGAAAGACATGGCATAAGGGTATAAAAAAATTGTTCTGAATAAACTCTCACCTCTTATTTTTTGATCAATCAAAACCGCTAATAAAAAACCAATAATCAGACAGCCAATTGTAAAAACAAAACCATAAATAAAAATATTTTCAACAGCTACATCCCATTTTCGTTGTTTAAATAATCTTTCGTATTGATCAAAACCAACATAGTTCATTACTGGAACTAATTTCGAGTTTGTTAGAGAATAGACAAAGGAATAGATTATGCATCCGACAAAGACAGTTAAAGATATAACTATCATCGGTAACAGTGCTATTTTTGCAGCTATATTTCTATAAAAAGGCATAAATTGTTGAATGGCAGGATAAATTAATCCTGCCATTTCGTATATATTTAAAGTCCGCTTGTTAAAACACCTTCTAAGTCGTCCATTACTTGAGCAACAGTGTAATTAGGATCATTTCTAAATTCAGAAATAATATCATCCCATGCTGCAGTGAATGCAGGAGTATTCCAATCATCACTTTCTCTCATGATTGCATCTGGATTTTGAATTAAATCTAAACCCATTTGCATACAAGCATCAGCTGCAGAAGTATCTACGTCAAGTCTCATAGGTAGAGACCCTTTAGCATTGTTAAATTTAGCTTGTACAGTTTGATTAACCATCATACTTGCCATTGCTAGCTGAGCATCTTTTACTTTTGGATCATCATTTTTAGGAAAAACAAATACATCACCACCAAGAGCAACATATTTTTCTTTACCAGGAATTACACAAGAATAATCAACCATTGCTTCTTTTCCAGCAACAGCAAATTCACCTCTTGCCCAGTCTCCCATAACTTGCATTGCAGCTTTTCCTTCGATAACCATAGCTGTAGTATCATTCCATAATCTTCCAGGAGAACCTTCATCTGTAAATTGATTTAATTCTCTGTAAGTATTTAATACATCTTCAAATCTTCCATCTCTTAGAGTATCAACATCTTTATCTCTAAATATTTTTTGCATGTGTGGAAAACCTAGAATTGAAGATGATACAACTCCAAACATTCCAGACTCTTGCCATGTTTGTCCACCAAGAGCTAAAGGAATAATTCCTGCTTCTTGAATTTTTGGTGCACCAGCTAAGAATTCTTCAAATGTTTGAGGAACTGGCAAACCAACTTGTTTGTATACATCATTGTTAATCCACATCCACTGCCAACTATGAATATTGACAGGTACACAGTAGAATTCTCCTTCGAATTCACATGTTTCAATTAGTTCTGGTGGATAAATAAAATCTCTCCATCCTTCAGCAGATGCAACTTCCTCAAGTGATTGAAGTAAACCTTGCTCAACTAAATCTACAAATTGTTTTGAAACGTTGAACTGTGCTGCAGTTGGTGGATTTCCACCAATAATTCTGTTTACAGTAGTTCCTCTTGCATTATCACCACCAGTAATTGCAGTGTCTATCCAAGTATTACCCATTTCTTCCCAAGCTTTAGCAAATTCTGAAATTGCAGCCTGCTCTCCACCAGAAGTCCACCAGTGAATAACTTCAGCTTCCATGTGACCAGCAGCCTTGGAAACATTAGTAAAAGATAGGGGTATAAATATAGTTAATAATATTGAAAAAAATTTTTTCATTTTTTTCCTCCCTTTTTTAAATAAATTAACAATTTAGTAAAACGTTTTACTTGTCAAGCCAAATAGTATTATTTAATTTAATTAATAGATTTTAAGTATTATGAAGAAAAACAAGAAAATAAATATTGTTGGTTTATCTCAAAAATTAGGTTTATCAGTGAGTTCAGTATCAAGAGCACTGAATGGATATGACAATATATCACAGAAAACAAAAGAGAAAATTTTTAAAACAGCTAAAAAATATAACTACTTTCCAGATTTAAATGCCAAAAGATTAGCTTCCAAAAAAACGGATACAATTGCCTTTATATCATCCATAGATCCTGACGCACCAGATCACGTTGTTTTGCAGTTTCTTGCAGGAATTACTCTTGGAATAAAAAATACAAATACTGAATTAATTACAAAATTTTGCTTAAATGAAGATGAAGAAATGAATTATTTCAAAAAGCTCATTAGCACTGGTCAAGCAGATAAATTTATTTTTTATAAAATTAAAAAAAATGATGAAAGAGTTTATTTCTTAAACCAAAGAGGAATCAAATTTGTGACTTGGGGTAGAACTAACAAACAAACAGAGCATGCTTGGATTGATCTGGATAATAAGAAAAGTATCGAACTGTTAATGAATAAGCTTTCAAATAATGGTCATAAAAGAATTGCTTTTATCAATGTGCATCGAAGTTTTAATTATGGAGCTCAAAGAAAAGCTTCTTATGAAAGTTCAATAAAAAATTTACAACTACAATATTCAAAAGAATATTATCAAGATAGTTTAATCGAAACTGTTGAGTCAGGATCAGCTATAACAAAGTATTTATTAAGTTTAAAAAAACCACCCACTGCTATAATTTGTTCTCATCTTCGTTTTTTTACAGGTTGTTTGTTAAAATGTAAGGATATGAAATTAGAAATTGGAAAAGATATTTCTGTGGTAGGATTTAATGACCAGGATAGTTATTTAAGCTCTCAAAATCTTACATATATTTCACACCCATTAATGGAAATGGGAAAGCAATCTGTAAAAATTTTACAGAACCTAGAACAAGATATATCAATAAAAAAAGTATCTACTTTGATTGAGCCAATATTAAATGAGGGAACTAGTCACAAAATTAAAAAAACTAAATTAAGATAAATTTAACCAATTAATTTCTTCTTTTGTTAATTCTATATCTAAACAAGGTAAAGTTGTATCAAGCTCATCAATTGTTCTCGGTCCAATTAATGCAAATGATGGAAAAGATTGATTGATGGTCCAGCTTGCTGCAATATTATGTGCACTACATCCTTTTTTTTCAGCTAGTTCCATAGCTCTTTTTTTTCTTTCTCTATTATCTTCACTGTCATAACAACTAAGAGGACCGCTGGAGTGTTCACCAGGTGCTCTCCAGGTTTCATCATTGGTAATTTTTTCTTCAATTTTTTTTGTAATCTCATCACCTAAAAAATATCCTCTTGCTTGGCTAGACCAAGACATATGTGATTTTTTTGTTTGTTCTAGATAATGTAATATATCATCGTCATTTGAAGATAAACAGCCACTCCAAAGTGGGTTTATCATTTTTGCTAATGCTAGATTATTATTTAATATGGACATCTCATTTTTATTATTATTTTTTGCCCACTCATTTGCTTTTTTAAAACGATCTAAGGTCCAATTTGATCCTCCAAATACTTTTATTCTTCCTTTGTCCTTTTCTTGATTTAAGACATCAACAAATTCACTCACATTATATTCATGATTATCTCTATGCATAATGTATATATCAACATAATCAGTGTTCATTCTTTCTAAGGACTCATTTAATTGGGATGTAATAGCTTCAGGGTTACAATTAGGGGTATGTGCTCCTTTTCCTAAGATAACAATTTCTTCTCTGATATTATTTTGCTTTAACCATTCACCAAAAACTTTTTCGTGATTTCCTCCTCCATATGTATATGCTGTATCAAATATATTTCCTCCAACATCTATCCAATGATCCCATAATTTTGATGCTTCATTTAGATCATTTTGATTATCAACACCCATAACGAGTTTTGATATTTTTTTATTTACACCTTCTATTTGTCCATATTTCATATTTAATCCTGTGGTAGTTTATAATCAATTATATCTCTCCATTTATCAAGAGCTTTAAGATTCCCTAAAGTATCTTCCCAAGTCATTGCAGGGTGTGGAGGTTGTATTTTTTCCTTAGCAATACATTGACTTGCTAATTCAGCTTCAAAGAAAAAAAGGTGTTCTGGACCTTTAAGTTCAATTACTTCTTCCTGGCCATTTTTATTTATAATTATTTTTGCGTGGTAAGGACCGCCATTTCTTCCAGGCATCCATGGATCAGGTAATTCAATTGTACCCTCCGAACCTAAAATAATAGCATTATTTTTCATACTTTCTCTTATAGCAGTTGAGACTTTTGCTTTAATACCGTTTTTAAATTCTAAATTAGCGTGAGCAACTTCATCAACCCCGGTATCTCCTATTCTACCTTCAGCATTTATAAAATTTGGTTCTAAAAATTTTTCACCAGTTGCTACCCCTGAGATTAATCTAGAAAAAGAAATTGGATATAAACCAACATCTAGTATAGCTCCACCAGTTAATTCTTTATTAAAAATACGTGATTCAGGAATTGTTTTACCTGTGTCATACCCGAAAGAAGTTTCAATTGATTCAATTTCACCAATTGTTTTATTTTTTATTATTTCTAAAAGTTTTGGAATTTGTGGATGACACCGATACATAAAACCTTCCATATAAAATACTCCAGCTTCTTTTACTGCTTCTATAATTTTTTTTCCTTCATTTAAATTTACAGCTCCAGGTTTTTCACAAAGAACGTGTTTTCCTTTACCTGCAGCTTTAATTGTCCATTCAGCATGTAAATTATGTGGAGTTGAAATATATATAGCATCAATATGCTCTGAATTAATAATATCTTCATAAGAATCAAATCTAAAATCAGAATGAATATCATATTTATCACCAAAGTTTTTTCGACGATCTTCACTTTTACTTGCTATACTTACTAACTGTCCAGAGTAAGAATTTGTTAAACCATCAGCAAAGTTATTTGCTATATTTCCAGGTCCAATTATGCCCCATTTTATTTTTTCCATTTTATTTATTATTTGGTTTTAACACATTTTGATGAGGCATTACTATTTTTTGTTGAAATTTTGAAAGTCTGGATAAAAGTTGTTTCGATGGTCTATAAGGATGTCTAAAGAAACCCCAAGAAGGGCCATATCTATATACTACTATTCTTCTTTCACCTTTATTAATTCTTTTTGCTGAACCATGACAGAGTGAGTCAACAAATACTAGGCCATCACCGGCTTTCAGATAAACTTCTTTTGCTGCTGTCATGCCTTCAGCAGAGGAAACCTTACCACCACCTAACATTTTATTTTTTTTAAATTCGGGATGTTCAATATTAGATTTATGGGAAGATGGGATTATTACAGTACCTCCATCACCTGGGCCAATATCTGAAAGAGCAAGTAGAATATTAACTTGTGAGCAATGAAATTTACCATCTTGATATCTATAGTGATTTCTTTGTAATCCCTCAGGATTACCAGAATGAATTCCAATAGCTTCACCAGGCCCTCGAATGTTAGCAAAATTTTCATCTATAAACAAAGGGCCATGATGTTGATCAAAGGTTCCTTTTCCGCCAACAAAATGCATCATATGATTTATCCAGGATGGATGATCTATTAAATTTTCGAATGGCTTTCCAGCCTCATAAATTTGTTGCAAGTTTAAACCTTCTTTGCCACCATAGTTATGTCCATGAACATAACCTGACCACTCTTTGTTTTTAATATTTTTTAATATATCTAATATTTTGTTAAGATCTCTTAATTCTTTTTTATTCAAAGCATTTTTAATTATTATATATCCATTAAGATCAAATAAATATTCATCAAGTTTAGAAACTTTTTTCATATTGATATTTTGAATTAAAAAATTATTTTTTTCAATAATTAAATACTAATTAATGACTGCTTTAAATTTACCAGATTTGTATTTTTTCGCCATTTCACCCAAAGAGATTGTATTAATAGACGAAGCATTACCAGCAGTTCCAAACTCCTTAAGTCTACTTTTTACTACCTCTTTCATAGCATCTTTTGACAATAATAAATATTTTCTTGGATCAAACTCTGATGGATTTTCATTAAAATATTTTCTAACTGCTGCAGTTGCGGCTAATCGAAGATCTGTATCTACATTAACTTTTCTTACTCCATTCTTAATGCCTTCTTGAATTTCTGAAATTGGCACACCGTAAGTCTCTTTTATTTTTCCACCATATTGATTAATTGTTTTAATTAAGTCTTGAGGGACAGAAGATGAACCATGCATTACCAAATGTGTATTTGGAAGTTTAGAATGAATTTCCTTAATTCTATCTATAGCTAGTATATCACCAGTAGGAGGTCTTGAAAATTTATATGCTCCGTGACTTGTTCCTATTGCAATTGCTAATGCATCTACGTTTGTTTCTTTAACGAAGTCAGATGCTTCATTTGGATCTGTTAATAATTGATCATGATCAAGTTTACCTTCAGCACCAACACCATCTTCTTTTTCTCCAGTTCCAGTTTCTAATGAACCTAAACAACCAATTTCTCCTTCTACAGAAACACCAAGAGCGTGAGCCATATTAGTTGTTTCTTTTGTAACTCTTACATTGTAATCAAAATCAGAAGGTGTTTTTTGATCTTCTTTGAGTGATCCATCCATCATGACTGAAGTAAACCCTAAATCTATACAAGTTGCACAATCTTTTGGAGAACCTCCATGATCTTGATGTAAAACAGTAGGAATATCTTGAAACTCACTCATTGCAGCTTCTACTAATTTTTTTATAAATATAGGACCTGCATATTTGCGAGCTGCTCCAGATGCCTGAAGAATTACAGGACTATTTAATTCTTTAGCCCCTTCCATAATAGCTCTTATTGCCTCAAGATTATTTACATTAAATGCTGGAACACCATAATTATTTTCTGCTGCGTGATCCAATAGTTGTCGTAATGAAATTAATGACATTTATATTTCTAAATAAACATTATAAAAATTAATTCAATGAAACAGTGAAAAAAATTGAAAGTATTCAATTAATTTTAAAAAAACCTTATCCCTTTACTGCGCCAAAAGTAAGTCCGTTTATAAAATGTCTTTGCATTAAAAAAAACATTATGACTGGTGGCAATGCAGCAATGACTGAACCTGCAGAAATTAAATTATAGTTTGCAACCCATTGACCTCTCATATTATCTAATCCTACAGTGACTGGTTTAACGCCATCTCCTTGAGATAAAATCAAAGCCCAAAAATAATCGTTCCAAATAAAAGTAAATTCAAGCACTCCAAGTGCAGCAAGAGCTGGTATAATAAGTGGTAAAATAATTTTTCTATAAATCATCCATTCAGTGGCTCCATCTGCTCTTGCAGCTTCAATTAACTCAAATGGTAATTCTTTTATAAAATTTCTCAAAAAAAATGTACAAAAACCAGTTTGAAATGCAATATGAAATATAATTAATCCATAATAGGTATTATAAATGCCAAGATCTACAGTCAACCCTCTGACTGGTATCATTAAGATCTGAAAAGGGACAAAGTTACCCGCAATAAACATACAGAAAAGTAAAATATTTAATTTAAATCTGTGCATTGCTAAAGAGAACCCAGCCATGGAACTCAAAAGCAAAGTTCCAAAAACTGTAGGTAAGGTAATAATCATACTGTTTAAAAAATATCTCGCCATCCTCCCGTCTTCGAAAATTGCTGCATAATTTTCAATTGCTGCAATGTCTTTTGGCCAACCCCAATAATTACCCGCTAGAATATCGTCATATGTTCTTATTGATGTTAGCATTACTGCTATCAGGGGCATCAGCCATATAAATAATGTTACTATTAATGCCACTCTGTATAAAATGTTTACAGGGATTGAATATTTCTGAATAGGTGTTGGAAACATTATTTTTCAGTACTTTCGCGCTTAAATAATCTATACAAAAACCAAGCGATATAAATATCCATCAAAATGAATAGTATTACTGCTGTGGATGCTCCATAACCCATTCTAAAATTAAAAAGTGAATCCTCATACATTTTATATGCTAGAACATTTGTACTTCCCCAAGGGCCACCACCAGTCATGACTGCAATTAAATCAAAACTTCTCAATGCTCCTACAATTGTTACAACTACTGCAATTAAAGTTGCCGGCCTTAATTGTGGTAGAATTATATTCCAAAACATTGTGAAACCTGAAGCACCATCAATTCGACCAGCTTCAATCATGTCCTTACTTACTGCAGTCAGACCAGTAATATAAATGATCATTGTGTAAGCAATTCCAGGAAATAATGAAGCTACTATAATACCGTATGTAGCATAATTTTCATCTGATAAAATTGGAAAAGGTTCCATACCAAAAAAACCTAATAAGTAGGTTAAAGAACCATACTTAGGATTATAGAACCAAGTAAAAACTATACCTATAACAACAGCATTAATTACAAAAGGAAAATAAAAGAACGACTTAACCCATCTTATACCAAGTATTTGTTGGTTTAAAAATAAAGCTAATAGAATTCCAAATGGTATTGCTATTAAGCTAAAGAAAAACCATTTTATATTATTAAAAACAGATACATAAAACTCATCATCATTAGTGAATAAATAAATATAATTATCTAGACCTACCCATTTAAAGTTTTTCAAATTTCCTTCATCATCTACAGCGTATCTATTTACACCAGACCATTCATGAAAACTTACCCAAATAGAGTCAGCAATAGGATATATTACAAATAAAAGAAACAAACCAACAGCAGGTGAAAGAAAAAGAAAAGGTGCTAATTTTAATTGATTACGTTCCCAAAAAGTCATTAGTTTTCATAAATTTTTTTTAATTAAAATCAAGAGGCGTAATTAACGCCTCTTGATAATTTTTATTTAAAGAGGTCCGTGTATACGTTCTCTTTCTTTTTCAACTCGAGCTCTAATCTTTGCCTCTCTGTCAGGTTTAACCATAAACTCCTGGAAACCTTCCATTGCAGTTTTTGCCATGTCAGGATTAGCATCCCTATCAAAGAACTGTGCAATTCCATAAGCGTTATTTAATACATTAACACCTTTTAGTTGGAATCTATCACTTGGGGGTTCAGCATTAGAATTTGGACTTAAAAAGCTTCTAGCATTAGCCCATTTAGTTGCTGCTTCTGGATTAGATAAAAATCCTAAAAACTTTTTTGCATCCTCTATGTTTTTAGCACCAGCAGGGATATGAATTGTATCTGTTGGAGCATCTTCTGATAAAGGAACACCATCAACTATTTTAGGAAACTGAAAGTAATCAATATGATCTAAAACTCCAGCTGTATTTAAGTTACCAGTAATAAAATTACCAAGCAAATACATTGCAGCTTCACCATTAATCATAGGTGTTAATCCATCTTCCCATCCAAATGAAGCATGGTCTTCTAGATAACAATCTGCATTTATAAGTTCTGCCCATTTATCAAAAACCATATCTAGTCTTGAATCTTCATAACTTACTTTACCAGCGGCTAAATCCATATGAAATTCATAGCCATTGATTCTCATATTTAAATAATCAAACCAACCAGCAGCAGTCCATAAGTATCTTGTACCAATAGCAACAGGTGTAATGTTATTTTCTCTTAGCGTAGAACAAGCAGCAACTAATTCTTCAAAGTTAGTTGGTACACTTAATCCAACTTTATCAAAAATATCAGTTCTGTAATACATTCCCCATTGGTAATAACCCCAAGGAACACCATATTGCTTATCATCAACCGTCACTGATAATCTAGATGAAGCCATTGAATCATAAAGACCATATTCTTCCCAAACATCACTAACATCTCTGAATAAATCTTGATCAACAAAAAACTTCATTCTGTTACCTGCAAACCAAAGAGCGACATCTGGTGTTTCAGAAGTTAAAAAGTTTCTGATAGCAACTTTATACGATTCACTTTCAAATTCGTTTAAAACAACTTTTACATCAGGATGAGCAGCTTCAAAATCAGCAATGTATTCTTTTAGTGCTGCAGCAGCTTCCGCACCTGACTGGTTACTATTGACAATAAGAGTACCAGCTGATGCAACAGATGAGATAAATAAAGTTAAAATTATTATTAATTTTTTCATTTTTCCTCCCATGAAAATTATAATTTTTTCTAACATATAGATATGTAAATAAAATAGTTATTTTAGAGGATTTATATATATATGGTGGGCCCTCAGGGACTTGAACCCCGGACCACCCCGTTATGAGCGGGGCGCTCTAACCAACTGAGCTAAGAGCCCTTTAAAAAAACCTTATTACACTGAGTATATTAATTGACAATATTTTATTTTTGTAGATCATTAATACTAGAAAAAATAACAGATAGGCGTCTTTATCATTAAGACTTCGTTCTGATTGGGAGTATAAAATTGACAAAACTTACAATTATTGGAGCAGGCAGTGCTGTATTTACAAAAAATATTTTCACTGATTTGATGTTTATTGATGAGTTTAAGAAAATGGATATTGCACTTGTCGATATTGATAAGAAAAGATTAAAAATTTCTCATGAATTATTGGATGTAATTGCAAAAAAATTAAATGCTTCACCTAATATAAAATCATATACAGATAGAAGAGAAGCATTAGTTGGTTCTGATTTTATACAATCAACTATTCAAGTCGGTGGATACAAACCTTCTACCGTTATAGATTTTGATATACCTAAACAATTTGGATTGAAGCAAACAATTGCTGATACTCTTGGTATTGGAGGAATAATGAGAGGCTTAAGAACAATACCTGTTTTAGTAGATATTGGTAAAGATATAATGGATTTATGTCCTAACGCTTTATGGTTGCAATATGTAAATCCAATGTGCTCAAATATGATAGCAATAAATAATGCCTGCAAAGGAATTAAATCTGTTGGATTGTGTCATTCAGTTCAAGGAACAGCAGAAATGCTTGCAAAAGATTTGAATGAAAAAATTGAAGATATTGATTATTTATGTGCTGGAATTAATCACATGGCTTTTTATAAAAAATTTACAAAAAAAAATAATAACGGTGGAGAAGATCTTTATCCTAGATTAAAAAAAATAGCCGAGGATATTGTTACTGATAAAAAAATATCATCGAGAAGTTTAAAAAAAGATAATGAGTCAGATAAAATTCTCCACGAGAAAGTTAGGTATGAAATTTTAAGACGATTTGGTTTTTTTGTTACAGAATCTAGTGAACATTTTGCAGAATATGTTCCATGGTTTATAAAAAATAATAGGCAGGATTTAATTGATAAATATAAAATTCCAATAGAAGAGTATATTGATAGGTGCGAAAATAATGTTGAGTTATGGAATAACTTAGAAAAAGATATGACACCGATACATAATCAACCTTTAAAAAGAAGCAACGAGTATGCCTCATATATTATGGATGCGGTCGTAAATAATAATGAAGTTACAATTAATGGTAATGTGATGAATGATGGATATATTGATAATTTGCCTTCAAACTGTTGCGTTGAAGTTCCATGTTTAATTAATTCAAATGGTAACCAGCCTCAAAGCACAGGTCGACTTCCAGAACACTTAGCAGCTCTAATGAGAACAAATATCAATGTGCAAATATTAACTGCTCAAGCCGCATTAACAAATAAGAAAGAGCATATTTATCATGCTGCAATGCTAGATCCATTAACTGGAGCAAATCTATCTATCGATGAGATTTATTCAATGGTTGATAATTTAATTGAAGCACATAAAAATTACCTACCTAAATATAATTAATGTCTAAACTTACAGTTAAAGATTTATTTGAAAAAAAAGGAAAAGTTAAATTAACTGAATTATATGTGACTAATGCATTAGAAGCATATGCAGCTGAACAAGCAGGTATTGACATGCAAATTGTATCTTTTAAAAAAGATACTTTAAGAACAGGCATTCCAACAAACAAATGGTTTAGAGATGCACATATTAAAGATATCAGAGAAGCAGCTCCAAATACATTTATGATTTATGGCCTCCGACAAATGTCATCACCAGAAAAAATAATTGATGCTGCACTTATAGCAAGGGATAACGGTGCTGATGCTGTTTATTGTGGTAATAGTCCAAAATATATTGAAGCTCTTCGAAATGAAGGTTTACCAGCAGTTAGTCACATTGGTTTAATTCCATATAAAAGTACATGGACTGGTGGCCTCAAAGCAGTTGGAAAAGATGCTACATCTGCATTCAAAGTTTACCAAGATGCATTAATGTATGATCAAGCAGGAGCAATTGGTCTTGAAGTAGAATGTGTGCCAGATAGAGTTGCAGAGATTATTACAAAAAAAGTTAATTTATTAACATTATCTATGGGAAGTGGCTCTAAATGTGATGTGGAATTTTTATTTATTCAAGACGTTATAGGAACAAATACAGATAGAGTTCCCCGACATGCTAAAGTATTTAAGGATACAAATAAATCTTATGAAAAACTTTTAGATGATACAATAGAAGGACTTAAAAGTTTTATTAATGATGTTAATAATAAAAAATTTCCAACTGAATCAAATATTGTTGAAATAAAAGATGAAGAGTTTGAAAAATTTTTAAATAAGATTGGCTAGATATTTATTGTTAATAAATCTTCTCCAATTATTGGCTCTTTACCAAAATCTTCTTTTACAATTTTCTTTAATCTTAAAGCATTAAACCTTGTTGGAACAAAATGTGTTAAAACAAGTTTTTTACAGTTTGTTAATTTTGCTACTTTACCAACGAGATTACTTGGTGTGTGATATTCTTTAACATTATGTAATGTTTTTTTAGTTCTCAATTTTGATTTTTTATTCATTTCATATTCTATAAAAACTTCATGAAGTAAGACATCTGAGTTACGTGCATTCTGCATTAAACTCTCGCATGGTCTTGTATCTCCACTAATCGTTAATTTCTTATTTTTGTAAAAAAATGAAAATCCATAAGCAAATGGTACTGGCTTATGGTCTACTTCAAAATATTTAATTTTAATATCATTTATAGCTATTGATCCTTTTTTATGGAACTCATAAACTCTATATTTAAGAGCTTTTTTTGATTTTCTTTTTTCATAAGATATTCTCAATTCACGTTCACTTTTCCAAGCTAGAAAAATTTGATCAACAAATTTTTTTGTTCCTTTTGGTCCGTATATTTTCCATATTGAATCTCTATCAGAGTGCCAGGATGATATTATTAGCTGATACAAATCTATAACATGATCTGTATGTAAATGGGTAAGTAATAAAGCATTAATATCTGCTGAAGAATTACCAGATTCATTTAATCTTTGAGTTACTCCAGACCCACAATCGACTAGAATTTTAGTTTTATTTGTAGAAATTAAATTTGATGAACCACATCTTTTATAATCAATTGAAGGACATCCTGTTCCAAGAAGCGTTAGCTTCATTATTCGTCAAGAAATGTTTTTAACTTCCTAGCTCTAGTGGGGTGCTTCAATTTTCGTAAAGCCTTAGCTTCTATTTGTCTTATTCTTTCTCTAGTAACACTAAACTGTTGACCAACTTCTTCTAGAGTATGATCACTGTTCATACCTATGCCAAATCGCATTCTTAAAACTCTTTCTTCTCTAGGTGTTAAGGAAGATAATATTCTTGTGGTAGTATCTCTCAAGGAGCTTTTTACAGCAGCATCTATTGGTATAAGAGCGTTTTTATCTTCAATAAAATCCCCTAATGAACTGTCCTCTTCATCTCCAACAGGAGTCTCCAGGCTTATTGGTTCTTTTGCAATTTTTAAAACTTTTTTAACTTTGTCTAATGGCATATGCAATCTTTCTGCTAATTCATTAGGCGTTGGTTCCCTACCAATTTCAGACATTATCTGCCTGGTTGTCCTGACTATTTTATTAATAGTTTCAATCATATGAACAGGTATCCTTATTGTCCTTGCTTGATCAGCAATTGATCTTGTAATAGCTTGCCTAATCCACCATGTGGCGTAAGTAGAAAATTTATAGCCTCTTCTATATTCAAATTTATCAACTGCTTTCATTAGACCTATGTTACCTTCTTGTATAAGATCTAAAAATTGTAATCCTCTATTTGTATATTTTTTTGCAATCGAAATAACTAATCTAAGATTAGACTCTATCATTTCTTTTTTAGCTCTATTAGCAGACCTTTCACCTTGTTGTACAGTTCCAACTATTCTTCTAAATTCAGATAAAGGAAGTTCTGAAGCTGCTTGTATTTCTTTAATCTCCTCGATATTTTTATTTATCTCGATATGGTTCCTATTAATAAACCTCTCCCAATTTTTATCTTTAGTTGCCAATAAACTTTGTATCCAATTTTTTTCAAAATTAAAATTTAAATACTGAGAAACAAAATCTTCTCTTTTTACCCCTGCACTTGTAGCCATACGTAACATTTTACCTTCTCTTAATAGTAATTTTTTATTAAGTTCATACAAAGCCTCCATTAAGGCTTCAATAGTTGATGAATTAAAATGAACTGCTTTCATAGCAGCAATTATGTCTTTTTGGATCTTAAGATATTTTTTTTCTAAAGAAAGAAAAATTTTTTCATTTTTTCTATCTGAATTAATTAATTCTTGGCTGTGTTTTTGTAATTTTTTAAAAAGTTTAGTGATGTCATTAAAATCATTTAGTACTTTAGGTTTAAGTTTTTCCTCCATTGCAGCTAGAGAAACATTTAAACTATCATCATCATCTTCGTCCTGTTGTTGATCATCTGAATTATTATCTTTATCATTATTCTCACTATCTTTTTTTTTGTTATCATCTTTTTTTTCTTCCTGTCCACTTTCTATCAATTTCAAGGTATCCTCTAATTTAGTATCGGAGATATCTGACATGTCATAAGTAGCCTCTAAGTCTACAATATCTCTTAACAACATTGTTCCATCCTTGATTGCGTCTTTCCAATTTATTATTGATCTTATTGTCATAGGACTTTCACAAATGGCTCCGATCATTTTTTCTCTCCCTGCCTCTATTCTTTTTGCAATAGCAATCTCACCTTCTCTACTAAGGAGTTCAACGGCACCCATATCTCTTAAATATAATCTTACTGGATCATCTGTTTTTCCAGTTTGTTTTTTTTCTTGATCCTCATTTCCTTCTTCAGATTTAGAAGTTTGTTCCTTTGCAAGAGAAATTAGTTCTTTTGCTTCTTCTTCAGAGTGAATTTTTATATTATTAGAAATAATAAGATTTTGAAATTTTTTAATATTTTCATCGAGTCTAAATTTTTTTGGAATGGCTTTTTCAATTATTTTTTGAGTATATATTCCATCAATTTTATGTTTATTAATTAGCTTCGCAAATATTTCTTTTATTTTTTCTTCAAAACCTGAGATAGCTTTTGGAATTTTTTTTGGTTTTTCTTCTTGTGTAGATTTAATTAAAGACTTTTTGGATACTTTTTTTACAATTTTTTTCTTTGTTTTTTTTATAATTTTTGATTTAGATACTTTTGAAGCTTTAGATATTGATTTCTTTTTAGCTAATTTTTTTTTAGTAGAAGTTTTCTTTTTAGGTGACTTTGTTTTTTTCTTTACGGTTTTTTTCTTCTTTTTAGGCATAACTTTATTTTAATAACTCTTCATTGTTGTGAAGATTGAAAGTAATATTTTTTAACTCGTCCCATGTCATTGAAGATGAGTTAATATTTATATCATTTAGGCTTTTATTTATTTTTTTCAAATTTGAAAGTCTTGTCTTCAAATTATTTATGGATTCTTTGATTTCATTTATAACTTCCTCAGAATCATGATCTGGACGTACATAAGGGAAAAGTTGAAATATACTATTATCCTTAGTTTTTTCGTAAATTTCAGATAATTTATCAGGGAATTTATTAGTATTAATATTATCAATATCACTCTCAAAAAAATCTGATTTATGAATAAAATTCAAGAATTCAGTTTGATAATTATTTAATAATTCAGAATCTATCAACAGGGAATAGATCTCTTTTCTTATATTCATATGATTTAAATAGGCTGTCAGAAAAGAATAGATTTGTTTATCTTTTACCGAAATAGTTTTTGGAATGATTTTAATAGATTGTTTTTTACTAGAAAATGATTTTAGTTTTTGAAAAAATAAAGATTTAAATTCATTTTTATAAAAATATTTTATTTTACTATCCTTTATTTTGCTAACTAAATCATCAATATAGTTATCAAAAATAACTTTATTATCAGATTTTTTTAAATCAATTGATTTTGATGATTCCAAAAAAATAAAATCTACAATTGAAAGTGGATTTTTTAAATATGTTGCAAATTTGCTTAAAGAATATTCATTTATGAAAGTATCAGGATCATATTCATTCGGCAAAATAATAAATTGTAATAGTTTTGAAGGAGTTAAGTAAGGTAACGACATTATAGCACTTTTAAAAGAAGCTTTTAATCCTGACGTGTCTCCATCAAACATCAATGTTGGTTTATTGACATATTTCCATGATAATAATAGATGACTATCAGTTAAAGAAGTTCCAAGTGGAGCTACAGCTGTCTTAATTTTTTTGTCATACAAACTTATTACATCCATGTAACCCTCACAAATTAACATATTTTTTTTTGACCTTATGGATTGTTTAGCGTTAAAAAGATTGTACAAAATATTTCTTTTTTTAAAAAAATCACTTTCAGGTGAATTAATATATTTGGGATTTGAATTATCTAGTACTCTTCCTCCAAATCCAACAACTTTTCCATATTCATTTGTAATTGGAAAAATAAGTCTATTGTAAAAGAAATCACGTATCTTATTATTTTTATCTAGTTTGACTACATTACTTTCAAGTAGTTCTTTATCTTGAAAATCTTGTTCTTTAAGAAATTGATATAAAGTTTGCTTTGGATTAGAGGAAAATCCTAGCTTAAAATACTTAATAGTTTCATCCGATAAATTTCTTTTATTTAAATATTTTTGACAATCTTTATTTGTCTGTAGATTATCTTGAAACCATTTAGTTGAAATTTCTAAAATCTTATAGATTTTATCATTTTTTTTATTTCTATTTAAATCAAAGTTATCAGTTATTCTAATACCAACTCTTTGAGCTAACTCTTTTACAGCTTCAGGAAATGAAAAATTATAAAGCTCTGTATATATTGTAAATATATCACCCTTAGCTCCACATCCAAAACAATAATAGGAGCCCAAATCGTCATTTATTTTGCAAGATGGAGTTTTTTCATCATGAAAAGGACAACAGCACCAACTATCTTTTCCTTTTTTTACAACCTTTGTTTTTTTTTCAATTTCTTGTGAAAGAATTATTTTTGATTTTATTAATTCAAGATCATTTTTTGAAAATGACATTAATTACCTAGCAAAAACTTAGCTATTTTTCCAACTAATCCCATATCTATTTTTCCAGTATATTTTTCCTTAATTATTTTCATGAGCGCACCCATGTCTTTGAGAGATGTGAAATTATGCTCAGAAATTATTTCCTTTATAATCAAATTTGTTTCATCTTCATCCATTTGCTTAGGTAAAAATTTTTCTATTACTTTGATTTCATTTAGTTCGTTTTCAATAAGATCATTGCGATTCGCTTTTTCAAAAGCTTCTATTGAATCTTTTCTTTGTTTTACTAAACTTTGAAGTAAACTTAAAACATCAGAATCGGTCAAAGAGTCTTGCTTACCTCTAAGAGAAATTTCCTTATCTTTAATAGCGCTCTTTATTAATCTTAAAGTATTGATGGAATTACTATCTTTTTCTTTGATGGAATTGTTATAATCACTTTCAATTTTATCCTTTAAGCTCATATTTTTTCACTTTCTAATAAATTTAATTTAATAATATAATTCTTCTTTTTAATTTCAACTAATCCTTGACTACATTGTTATAAATGCATACTAACTATCATTTTGCTTCATCTAAATATAATGGAAGTTTTAAAAAAAGAACCACATATACACAAAAATACTGCAGCCCTTGTATTAGAAAATGGTGAAATCTTATGGGGTTATGGGTTAGGAGAGAAAAAGGCTGCAGTAGGTGAACTTTGTTTTAATACCTCTCAAACAGGCTATCAAGAAGCATTATCTGACCCCTCATATACAAAACAAATCATTACATTTACTTTTCCACATGTTGGAATTGTGGGTATTAATCAAGAAGATCAAGAGTCAAAAAGAATCTACGCTGATGGTTGCGTAATAAATCAGCCATTATCAGAGTATTCAAATTGGAGAGCAGAAAATGACTTAAATTCATATTTTTTAAAAAATAGAATTCCATGTATTTTTGGAATTGATACTAGATACTTAACTAAGAAATTATCTGTTGAAGGAGCTAAGAAGGCTGCAATTATTAACTTTGGAGAAGGTGAAAATAAAATTGAAAAACTTAAAATACAAATAAATGAATGGAAAGGTCTTGAAAATTTAGATCTAGCTGGGATAGTATCGACAAAGCAAAACTATAATTGGGAGAAAGGGATATGGAAAAGTGATAAATCTATTAAAAGCCAATTTAAATATAATGTCACTTGCTTAGACTTTGGTATCAAAAATAACATTTTAAGAAATCTAAATGAATTTAATCTTAACCCAACTGTATTAAACTTATTTTCTACCTACGAAGAAATAAAAAAAACTAATCCTTCAGGAATTTTTTTATCAAACGGCCCTGGTGATCCTTATGCCACAGGTAGTAAAATAGTTGATGTTATTAAAAAATTGATTGATGATAATATTCCAATATTTGGAATCTGTTTAGGGCATCAAATTTTAGGATTGGCATTAAATGCAAAAACTAAAAAAATGTTTCAGGGTCACAGAGGTTCAAACCATCCCGTCAAAAACCTTACAACAGGTATTGTTGAAATTACTTCACAAAATCATGGCTTTGAAGTTGATAGAGATAGTTTTGGTAAAGATATAATTGAAACTCATGTTTCACTATTTGATGGAACTAATGAAGGTTTAAGACATACGCATTTACCAGTATTTAGTGTTCAATATCATCCAGAGGCGTCGCCTGGTCCACATGATAGTCATTATTTATTTGAAGAATTTTATAAACTTATTGAGAAAAATGCCAAAAAGAACTGACATAAATAAAATATTAATAGTAGGTGCAGGTCCTATAGTTATTGGTCAGGCTTGCGAATTTGATTACTCGGGTGCTCAGGCATGTAAGTCTCTCAAAGATGAAGGTTACAAAATTGTATTAATTAATTCAAATCCTGCAACGATTATGACTGATCCAGAATTAGCTGATCAAACTTATATTGAACCTATAACTAAAGAATTTGTAGAAAAAATAATCGAAATCGAAAAACCAGATGCTCTTCTACCAACTATGGGAGGGCAAACTGCTTTAAATGTTTCAATGGAACTTTTTAATAATAGTATACTTGAAAAACATGGAGTAAAAATGATTGGAGCTAATCCAAGAGCAATAGAATTAGCTGAGGATAGGCAAAAATTTAAAGATGCTATGAAAGAAATTGGTCTAAGCTGTCCTAAAAGTTACGTGGTTAACACTATTGAAGAGTCAACAAGAGTAAAAGATGAATTAAACTTACCTCTTGTCATAAGACCAAGTTTTACACTTGGAGGTACCGGTGGTGGTGTTGCCTATGATGATGAGGGTTTTATTGATTTATGTAATAGGGGTTTAAATGCTAGTCCAACAAATCAAATACTTATTGAAAAATCTGTTTCAGGTTGGAAAGAATTTGAAATGGAAGTGGTAAGAGATAATAAAGATAACTGTATTATTGTTTGCTCAATTGAAAATGTTGATCCGATGGGTGTTCATACTGGAGATAGCATCACAGTAGCTCCATCCTTAACGTTAACTGATAAAGAATATCAAATTTTAAGGAATGCTAGCATTAAGGTTCTCAGAAAAATAGGTGTAGATACTGGCGGCTCAAATGTTCAATTTGCAATAAATCCTGAAGATGGAGAAGTTAATGTCATTGAAATGAATCCAAGAGTTAGTAGATCTTCTGCATTAGCGTCAAAAGCTACAGGTTTTCCAATAGCAAAAATTGCTGCAAAATTAGCCGTAGGTTACACTTTGGATGAACTTGAAAATGATATTACTAAAACAACACCAGCAAGTTTTGAACCAACTATTGATTATGTTGTAACAAAAATACCAAGATTCACCTTTGAAAAATTTGTGGGTGCTAATTCTAACTTAACTACATCTATGAAATCAGTTGGAGAAGCAATGAGTATAGGTAGATCTTTTAATGAATCAATCCAAAAAGGGTTTAATTCCCTTGAGTACGGACTAACTGGTTTTGATAAACCAAAACTTAGATCTTATGATAAAAATACAATTTTGAGAGAACTTAAAATACAATCTTCACAACGCTTATTAGTTGTAGGAGAAGCTCTTAGAATTGGATTAACGGTTGATGAAATAAATAAAATTACAAAATATGATAAGTGGTTTTTATACCAGATTAAAAGAATAATTGATTTTGAAAAAACCATAAAAGAAAAAGGTCTCAAAAAAGAAATAATATTATATGCAAAGAAAATAGGCTACTCAGATAGTAAAATTTCATCAATATTAAATGTTAAAGAAAATGAATTAAGAGAATTTAGAAATAATAACTATATTAATCCCGTCTTCAGACTTGTGGATACTTGTGCAGGTGAATTTAGCTCTAAAACTCCCTATCTTTATTCTACTTATGACTGGGATTTTGAAAATACTAAATTTTGTGAAGCAAATCCTACATCAAAAGATAAAGTAATAATTCTTGGCGGTGGCCCGAATAGAATTGGTCAAGGAATTGAATTTGATTATTGCTGTGTACATGCTGTCTACGCATTAAAAGAAAAGGGTATTGAAACAATAATGATAAATTGTAATCCAGAAACAGTTTCAACTGACTACGATACTGCTGATAGATTATATTTTGAGCCACTTTCCGCAGAAAGTGTTATTGAAATTTATAATAAAGAAAAAAGTAAAGGAAATGTTCTTGGTGTGTTAGTTCAATTTGGAGGTCAAACTCCACTAAAAATTGCAAAAGAATTAGAAGATTCTGGAATTAAAGTTATAGGCACTTCAACTGAAGCAATAGATTTAGCTGAGGATAGAGATAGATTCAGTGAAATATTAATGAAATTAAAAATTACTCAACCAAAAAATGCTTTTGCAAATACAGTAACTCAAACTTTAGAAAAAGCTGAAGAAATTGGATATCCTGTTTTAGTTAGACCTTCTTATGTACTTGGAGGAAGAGCTATGCAAATCGCATATAATAAAGATAGTTTAGAATTATTTACTAATGAAGCACTTGAAGTTTCTTCAAATAATGTAATTTTAATTGATGAGTATCTTGAGAATGCCAAAGAAATAGATGTAGATATAATTAGAGATAAAGATGGAGAAATATATGTAGCTGGTATTATGGAACACATCGAGGAAGCAGGCATTCACTCTGGAGACAGTGCCTGTTCCTTACCTCCCTATTCAGTTAGTAATGAAACTCAAAATAAAATTATTGAATGGGTATCAAAAATTGCCAATGAAATTAATGTTGTTGGATTAATGAATACTCAATTAGCAATTAAAGATAAAAAAATATATGTTTTAGAAGTAAACCCAAGAGCCAGCAGGACTGTACCATTTGTAGCTAAATCAAAAGGTATTCCAGTTGCAAAAATTGCAGCAAAAGTAATGGTCGGGGAAAATCTTAATTCAATTTTGAATGATTATAAAATTAATGAATTAAAAAACTTCAATGTAAAAGAATCTGTTTTTCCTTTCAATAAATTTGATGGGGTCGATCTAATATTAGGTCCAGAAATGAAATCTACAGGAGAAGTTATGGGAATAGATGAAACATTTTTATCCTCCTATATAAAAAGCCAAATAGCCTGTGGTAATATTCTTCCATCTAAAGGTACAGTATTTATCTCAATAGATAATGATAATAAAAAGTTCATTATTGAGATAGCACAAAAGTTAAAAGAATTAGATTTTAATCTATTTGCAACTAAAGGGACTGCTGAATACCTAAATTCTAATAACATCAAGACAAAAATAGTAAATAAAGTTAAGGAAGGTAATCCTCATGTAGTTGACTCATTAACTAATAATGAAATTCAGCTAGTAATTAATACAACAAAAACTCAATCATCTATTAGAGATAGCTATAGTATTAGAAGGACATCATTAATGTATAATATTCCATATTATACGACAATAGCTGGAGCAAAAGTTGCTGTAGATGCTATTGAACATATGAAAACTCAGGAATTCACAATTAAAAGTCTTCAATCTATAAATTAATTTTATTGACTATAAAAAATAAATAAATCATCATGAGTTTATGAATAAAATACCTATGACTGCTGAGGGTTATACAAAATTACAAGATGAATTTAAAAAATTAACCTCTGAAGATAGACCAAAAATTATTGAAGCAATTGCCGAGGCGAGAAGCCACGGCGATTTATCTGAAAATGCAGAATATCAATATGCTAAAGAACAACAAAGTTTAATTGAAGGAAGAATTATAGATTTAGAGAGTGCTATTAGTAAAGCAGAGGTAATAGATGTTAAATCTGTTGAAGGTGATGATATTAAGTTTGGTGCAACAGTTGAAATAGAAGATGATGAAAGTGGAGAAAAACAGCAATATCAAATTGTTGGGGAATATGAATCAGATATTGAAAATAAAAAACTTTCAATTACTAGTCCTTTAGCAAGAGGCTTAATTGGTAAAACAGTAGAAGACAATGTTGAAATCAATAGTCCAAAAGGTTTAAAAAGTTATACAATACTATCAATAAAATACATTTGAATATAGACAATCCTAAAATTTGGTCATTAACTGACGGTTCACAAGGAATGATAAGTCAGACTAAAGGTCTGGCAAATGAATTGAGTGTAAATATAAGGGAAATTAAAACTGAAATAATTTTTCCTTGGAATAAATTACAGCCTGGGATACTTCCTATTTTTAATTGGATATTTAAAAATAAGTTACCAATAGATGAGATACCTGATTTAGTTATCAGTTGTGGAAGAAAAAGTGTTTACCTATCAATCTATCTTAAAAAAAAATATCCAAATATTATTAATATTCATATTCAAAACCCAAAAATTTCTTCAAAAAACTTTTCTTATGTTATAGCTCCAAATCATGATGGTTTATATGGTGACAATATAATTAATTCTTCAGGTGCATTACATCATTTTAAACAATTTAATAATTTAAAAAATCATTATGAAATTAATACAAAAAATTTGATCACGTGTATTATTGGAGGTGAAAATAATCACTATAATTTCTTAAAAGAAAATACTTTAGATCTTTGTAAAAGAATAAAAAAATTAAAGTCTCATAATAATGAAATTTTAGTTCTTACCTCGAGAAGAACTAATAAAGAAATTAAGCATATTTTGAAAAAAGAATTGAGCACTATGTCTACATTATGGCTTGGAGAAGGAAAGAATCCATACGATTTTGCTATTTATAATTCCAGTCATTTTATTATTACTTCTGACTCAACCTCTATGATTTCTGAAGCAAGTATATCTGGTAAGCCAATTTATGTTTATCAATTACCAATGAAGAGAAAAAGTAAAAGATTTATAAGATTCCATGAAGAATTTAAAAAAATGAATATAACAAGAGATTTTAATACTTTGGATAAATTAGAAAATTGGACATATACAAAACTAGAGGAAAGCAAAAGAATTGCTGGAATTATAAAAAAAAGAATTATAGAAAGGAACAATGAATCTTGAGAACTTAACTCATGCAGATTTCCCCTTTAATCACTGGGTATTTAGTAATTGTTTAGAAGAAGGTGCATTAGATGAAATTTCCTATAGTAATATTCCGTCAGGAGACAGAATGTATGATGGGACAAGAGCTGCCGATCATACAGGACAGGGAGTTGATGGTAAATTAAGACTTTTTATCACAAAAAATAATTGTAAAAATTTTCCATATCTAACAAAATTAATTCATTATTTACAAAGCAAAGAAATGGTAAATAAAATATCAAAAATAATTGATAAAGATTTATCAAATTCATACGTCAGATTAGAAGTAATTGGAGATAAAAAAGGATTTTGGTTAAAACCACATAAAGATATTTCGGAAAAATTAATGACTATGATGATTTGGGCGAATCCATATAACGAAGCATCAAATTTGGGTACCGACCTATATAATAAAAATTTTAAATTGGTTAAAACAATTAAATATGTTCATAATAGTGGTTATTTTTTTTCTTCAGGGGATGATACTTGGCATGGACTTGAATTAAAAGAAATTCAAAAAGAAAGAAGATGTATTCAAATAAATTATGTTACTTTTAATACAGATTGGCCAGTTGAAAAAAATGCTTAAATAATTAATTTAATTATATGACTGAAAAAATAGAAAATGATGTCTTAATTATTGGCTCTGGACCAGCAGGCTATACTGCTGCAATCTATGCAGCAAGAGCAAATTTAAAACCACATTTAGTTTCAGGTTTAGAACCAGGAGGTCAGCTAACCATCACTACGGATGTAGAAAACTATCCAGGATTTGAAAATGTAATTCAGGGCCCTTGGCTTATGGAACAAATGAAAGAACAAGCAGTAAAAGTAGGAACTATCTTTCATAATGATATTGTAACTTCAGTTGATTTTGAAAAAAATCCATTTACTTCCAAAACTGAGTCAGGCAAAGAATTTGTATCCAAATCCATAATTATTGCAACAGGTGCTCAGGCTAGATGGCTGAATTTGGAGAGTGAAAAAAAATTTAAAGGATTTGGTATTTCTGCTTGTGCAACTTGCGATGGATTTTTCTTCAAAGATCAGCAAGTAGCAGTGATTGGTGGAGGTAATAGTGCAGTAGAGGAAGCTATGTTTTTGACTAAATTCGCTTCAAAGGTTTTGTTAATTCATAGAAGAGATAGTTTACGAGCTGAAAAAATTTTACAAGAAAGACTATTTAATAATAAAAAAATTGAAGTAATTTGGAATAGTAAGGTTTCTGAGTTTGTTGGAGAAGAAAATCCAAATACATTAAAAAAAATTATTTTAGAGAACACATTAAACGGCATCAAAAAAACTATAGATGTAAATGGTGCTTTTATAGCTATAGGACATGATCCCGCTACTTCACTTTTTATAGATAAGTTAAAAATGGACGAGGAAAATTATATAATTACTAAACCTGATAGTACTGAAACAAGTATTAAGGGAGTCTTTGCAGCAGGCGATGTAAAAGATAAAATTTTTAGGCAAGCTGTAACTGCTGCTGGTATGGGATGTATGGCTGCTTTAGAGGCTGAAAAGTATATAGCAGAAAATTAATTATCCCTGTCTTGCCTTCATTCTGGGATTTTTCTTATTAATTACATAAATCCTACCTTTTCTACGAACTACTTTACAATCCTTATCTCTAGTTTTGGCAGTTTTTAATGAACATTTAACTTTCATAAAAAGGGCTTTAAATTCTGGGATTTGTTTTGTCAAACATATATTGTCTGAATTAATATGAGAAAGTTATCTTACCCAGGAAGATCTAATGTTTTAGCTCAAAATGGTATGGTGGCAACATCAAATCCATTAAGTTCTATGGTGGCTATTAATGTACTTCAAAAAGGTGGAAATGCTGTTGATGCTGCTATAGCGGCTTCAGCTGTTCAAGCTGTAGTATGTCCAAGCGCAACAGGAATCGGTGGGGATTGTTTTGCAATTATTTCAATTAATGGAAAAAAACCAATTGCTGTAAACGGGTCTGGAATTGCTCCTAAAAGAGCAAATTTACAGTTTTATAAAGATAATAAAATAAAAAATATTGGTTTAACAAGTCCACATTCAGTCACTATTCCTGGAGCAGTTCATGCATGGTGTTCTATGCATGAAAAATTTGGAAGAATTGATTTTAATGAAGTTTTAAATGGTGCAGAAAATTTTGCTAGAAAAGGATTTCCTGTTCATGAAGTTGAAGCTATTTCATGGAAAGAGAATGAAAAAAAACTTAAAAAAAATTCTAATTCTAAAAGATTATTTTTAAATAAAAATCTAAGTTATAGTTATGGTGAAAGTTTTAAGAATATTCCTTTAGCAAATACTTTAAGAATCATCTCAAAAAATAAAATTAAAGGATTTTATCAAAGTGAAATAACTAAGGACATGGTTAGGACACTAAATAAACTTGGAGGACTACATACAGAAGAAGATTTCTATAATCAAAAAACATTATTTTCAAAAACAATAACAAATTCATATAGAAATTTAAAAATACATCAATGCCCCTTAAATAGTCCTGGATTAGTTGTTTTGATGATGATGGCAATGACTGAAAAATTAAATATCAAAAAATATCATCCTTCAAGTTTTGAAAGATACCATCTTCAAGCTGAAATTTCAAAAATATGTTTTGAGGTTAAGGAAACAATATTTGGTGATCCTAATTTTAATAATATAAATATAAAAGATTATTTAAGTAATGAATTTATAAGCTCTTTATGTTCTAGAATAAATAAAAATAAAATTTATTCTTCAAAAAAAGGCTATGTAACTTCTCACCCTGAAACAGTATATTTAACTGTTGTAGATAGAGATTTGAATTCAGTATCATTTATTAATTCAATATGTCATGGTTTTGGAAGTGGAATTACAAGTAATAAAACAGGAATTCTTTTTCAAAATAGAGGTGTGAATTTCAGATTAGAAGATGGTCACCCCAACTCAATTGATAGTCATAAAAGACCACTTCATACAATAATTCCTGGGCTAATAACTAATAAAAATGATGAGACACTGTATTCTTATGGAGTTATGGGAGGTCAATATCAACCAATTGGTCAGTCTCATTTGATTCAAAATATAATCGACTATAACATGACAGTACAAGAAGGCTTGGATTTACCTAGAGCATTTGCTCTAAATGGTCTCTTAAATGTTGAGAATTCATTAGATGATAAAATTGTGAAAAAACTAAAGAATATTGGTCATAAAATTAAAATAAATAAAAATGCTATTGGCGGCGGTCAATGTATAAAAATAGATAGAAAAAATGGAGTACTTATTGGTGGGTCAGATCCACGAAAAGATGGTATGGCAATAGGTTACTAACCTACACTTTCCCAAAAGTGTCATTATACTGATTATTTACTCTTACAAATGTAGTACACTTACTAAGCTGCTTTAATGATGAAGCGCCAACGTATGTACAACTACTTCGTACACCTCCAAGAATATCTCTAATTGTACTATCTAGTGAATTCTTCATTTGTATTTTAACTTTTTTACCCTCAGATGATCTATAGTTTGCAAGACCACCATAATGTTTCTCATTTGCTTCTTCAGAACTTGATCCATAAAACTCAATAAATTTACTTCCATTTTCCTCAATTATATCACCACCACCTTCCTTATGACCTGCTAACATTCCGCCAAGCATAACAAAGTCTGCACCAGCACCAAATCCTTTTGCAACGTCACCAGGACAAGTACATCCTCCATCAGCGATAATATGCGCTCCTAATCCATGTGCTGCATCAGCACATTCCATTACAGCGCTAAGTTGTGGATACCCTACTCCTGTTTGTATTCTAGTAGTACATACA